>JBHEPH010000066.1:390-13238 GCA_046260395.1 Gemmatimonadales bacterium | reverse complement strand
CAACCGGTCCACCACCACCTGGGTCAGGTCCAGCCCGGTAATATCCCGCACCCCGAGTTCCTTCCAGCGGTCCACGTAGAACCCCGTCCCCGAGCCGATGTCCAGCACCTTCGCATGGGCCCAATCCACCGGCAGCTTGGCCGTGACCCGGTTGAAGACCGGAATCCGTGCCTTGTAGAGCCACTCGTTGTACCGGCGGCCCAGCCGTAAATAACCAACCCCGGCCAGCGAAAAGTGCTCGCCCAGCCGGGATTCCCAGTACTGCCGGTTGTGGAAGGATTCGCTCAACCCATCGCCTCACGCACTTCACTGACCGCCGCGATGGCATGGTCCACGTCGCGCGAGAGCGCCCGCGCCTGCTGCGTGGCCTGGGTCAGGTCACCAAGGACGGCACCAACGCCCGCCGAGCGCAGTCGAAGCAGGTCGAAGCGCAGGTTCTGCATTGCCAGCACCGTGGACTCCAGCTTGTCGGCCATCCCCTGCCGGCGGCCGGTCAGGTCCTTGGCCGTCTGCAACTGCTTCTCCAGCAGCATTTCGCGGCGGCTTCGCTCCTCGGTGGCCGGCGCCTCCCGGCACTCGGCCAGTCGCTGCTCGATCCGCTCCACGCTTTCAATGCCAAAGTTGCTGTCCATGTCGTGCAGCGCCCGCGCCATTTCGGTCGCCTTCACGTACAGCCCCTCGGTCGTGGCCACGATGTCGGTGTCCTTGAGCATCTCACGGTCCGACGGCGAGAGCTTCTCCACCAGCGTCAGGATCGCGGCCCGGTCGGTGTGGACCTGCTTCACCGCCTCGTGATGGGTGCCGTACTCCCGGGCCGGTGGCAGTGCAATCTGCCTGCGGCCCTTGACCGCCTTGGTGCCGGGCGCCTGAATGGCGTCTGGTGCGGGCGGGCGGTTCAGCACATCGCGCCAGGAGTAGCCGGACTGCCAGAGCTGGGCATAGCCCTTGAGCAGCGGGAAGCCCATGCCCGCCGCCACGAACAGGAACCAGGGCGAGCCGCCGGTGGCCAGGTTGATCAGCAGGCAGCCGCCGGTCACCGCCGCCCAGCGGGCAAACTGCGCGCGCACCTTCTGGACAATTTTCGGCTCGCCGGTGTCCGCGATCTCGGGGTTGGTGTCGGTATCGGTCTGGCGGACCCAACGTCCCTCGTCGTTCTTGACCCATTGCCCGCCGAGCGCGCGTTCGCGGGGGCTGCCCACGGCGCCGGGACGCGGGAGGCGCGCCGGCGGGGCGCCCAGCGGTCGGTGATTGCGCAGCTGCCCCAACGGCGAGGGCCGGGCGCGATCAGTGGCAGTGCGGCGCGCACGCGCGGCGGCACTGGTGCCCGGCGAGGGGGCGCGCATCCCGGTCATCGTTGGCCGGTAGCCGGTGACGGTGCGGCTCTCCAGCGCGCGGCGGAGCTGGTCGGCAGTGGACCACCGATTCTCGGGGTCCTTCTCCAGGCAGCGGCTGACCGCCAGCGAGAGGTCCTCGGGGATCTCCGGATGGGTCTCATGCAGCACCGGTGCGGGCTCGGTGATCTGCTTCATCAGGATCCCCGCCACCGTCGGGGCGGTGAACGGCAGCTCCCCGGTCAGCATCTGGTAGCTGACGACGCCCAGGCTGTACAGATCCGAGCGGCCGTCAATGTCCCGCTCGCCTGCCGCCTGCTCGGGGCTCATGTACGACGGCGTGCCGATCGCCACGCCCACGCCGGTCAGCGTGGCACCCGAACCCGCCGAGAGCGCCTTTGCGATCCCGAAGTCGGTGACCATCACTCGGCCGCGGGTGCCTTCGAGCAGGATGTTGTCAGGCTTGATGTCGCGATGGATGACCGACACCGCGTGGGCGGCGCTCAGGGCGTCGGCGGTTTCCTTCATGATTCGGCGGGCCTCTTCCGCCGGCAGCTTGCCGCGGCGGCGAATCCGGGCCGCCAGCGACTCGCCGTCCACCAGCCCCATCACGAAATAGACCAATCCGCTGCCGTCGCCGACGTCGTGGATCGGCACGATGTGCGGATGCGCCAGCCGGGCGGCCGTCTGCGCCTCGCGGGTGAACCGCTCGCGGATTTCCTGCTGGTAGGCCAGCTCGGGGGGCAGCACCTTGATCGCCACGCGGCGGTGGAGCCGCTCGTCGCGGGCACGATAGACCACGCCCATCCCACCGCGGCCGATTTCGCCTTCGATGGTATAGGACTCGCCGAGCGCATCTTTCAAGCGCTGCACGAGGGGTCTGTCCATCGGGTCGGTCATGCCTGGCCGTGGCAAGGAGTCGAGTGCCGGAGTGCGTTGTAACCCCACAATTTGCGTGATTCCTCCGGGATGGGCAACTGGCAAGGGGCCTGACCCGTTCCCCTACGGAACCTGGCCCCGGAAGATTCGCCGGGCATTGGCTTGGATCCATGGGGCTGCCAGCATGGCACCCGAGCCGGGTTGTCCTGCCCATTTGGCGCCGGGAAGGCTGGTGCACCGTCAACACACCCTGGGGGGTGTGCGTAACTCCTTGAGCCGCAACGTCTCCATGACACTGCGTCTGGTGGCACGCGCCCTGCCCCCTTGGGGGGGTTCAACCTCTGGTCGCTGTCACCGTGGCCTTCGGGCCGGGAGGAATACTTCGCATGACTGAACGCCTGACCCTGCCTGTCCTTCCCCTCCGGGATGTGGTCCTGTTCCCGGGAGTTACTGCACCGATCGGCGCCGGTCGGCCGGGCACCCTGCGCGCCATCGAGGCGGCGCTGGCCTCGCCCGACAAGCTGGTCTTTGCCGTTTCCCAGCGCGACAACATCGAGGACGTCACCACCGAGGGACTCTACGCCATCGGCACCATCGCCCGCATCGGCCAGCTCCAGCGCGGCCTGGGCGGCATGCAGTTGCTGCTCCACGGGGAGCGCCGCGGCATGGCGGTACACATCTCCGACAAGGACGGCCACCTGGTGGCCATCGTCCGCGAGGCGGAGGAGATGGCGCCCCTGGCCCCCGAAGACCCGGCTTTCGTGGCCCTCTTCCGTGAGGTGCGCCAGCGGGCCGCCGAGCTCGGCCAGAAGTCGGGCCTGCCGGAGGAGGTCGTCCAGCAGGTGCTGAGCGGGGTGTCCGATCCCGGCCGCTTCGCTGACCTGGTCGCCGGATACATCGACATCCAGCCAGCCCAGCGCCAGGCGCTGCTTGAAATCCTGTCGGTGGAGGAGCGCCTTCGCCGGGTGCTGGTGCACGTCCAGCGCCAGATTTCGGTGCTCGACGCCCAGGAGGACATCAAGACCTCGGTGCAGGAGGAGCTGGGCGAGCGCCAGCGCGAGATCTTCCTGCGCGAGCAGCTCAAGCAGATCCGTCGCGAACTTGGGGACGAGGACGAGTCGGACGAGCTGGAGGAATTGCGCGTCAAGCTGGACCTCCTCGAGCTGCCCGATGAGGCCCGCAAGGAGGTGGATCGGGAGTTCGCGCGGCTCTCGCGCATTGGCCGGGAGTCGATGGAGACCCAGGTCATCCGCACCTACCTCGAGACGATCGCCGAGCTGCCGTGGGACGATCGCAGCGTGGAGCACCTGAACCTGGCGCAGGCCCAGAGCATCCTCGAGGCCGACCACTACGCCCTCGGCGACGTGAAGGACCGGGTGCTGGAGTTCCTGGCGGTGCGGCAGTTGCGGGCGCAGGCGGACAAGACGGGCAAGACGGACAGGGCGGACAAGGCGGAGAGCGCGGACACGGTGGACGGGGCGGAGAAGGCGGATGGGCGGACTGGCGGACAGGCGGACGGGACAGCCACGAAGCCCGCATCGGCTGACGTTGCCGAGCTGCCGCGCCCCGCGGGGAACGACGACGACAAGACCAAGGGCCCGATCCTCCTTTTCGTGGGCCCGCCGGGCGTTGGCAAGACCTCGGTGGCCAAGAGCATCGCCCGCGCCATGGGCCGCGAGTACGTGCGCATCTCACTCGGCGGCGCCCGTGACGAGGCCGATATCCGCGGCCACCGGCGCACCTACGTGGGCGCGATGCCGGGCCGGATCATCCAGGGGCTCAAGCAGGCGGGCACCCGCAACCCAGTCTTCCTGCTGGACGAGGTGGACAAGCTGGGCGTCTCCTTCCAGGGCGACCCGGCCAGCGCCCTCCTCGAGGTGCTCGACCCAGCCCAGAACGACAGCTTCACCGACCACTACCTCGGCGTGCCGTTCGACCTCAGTGAGGTGCTGTTCATCGCCACGGCGAACTTCCTCCAGAACATCCCGGGCCCGCTGCTGGACCGGATGGAAGTCGTGGAGTTCAGCGGGTACACCGAGGGCGAAAAGCACGTCATCGCCCGCAAGTACCTGATCCCGCGCCAGTTCGAGGAGAACGGGGTGACGCCAGAGCAGTTGGAGATCACTGATCCGGCACTGCATGAGGTGATTGGCGGCTACACCCGCGAGTCCGGTGTCCGCCAGCTGGAGCGTGAGCTCGGCAAGGTGGCCCGCAAGGTGGCCCGCAAGATTGCCGCGGAGGAGACCGATCGCGTCCTGGTGGACATCACCACGGTCAAGGATCTTCTGGGCCGCCCGAAGGTCCACCCCGAGAAGGCGATGCTGCAGGATCAGGTGGGCGTGGCCACCGGGATGTACTACACCTCGGTGGGCGGCGACATCATGTTCGTCGAGGCCTCGACCATGCGGGGCAAGGGTGAACTGGTGCTGACCGGCCAGCTCGGCGACGTGATGAAGGAGTCGGCGCGCGCGGCGTGGACCTACGCCCGCTCGCATGCGGCGGGGCTGCGCATCGCCGATGACGCCTTCGAGCGGGACCTGCACATCCACGTGCCGGCCGGCGCCATTCCCAAGGACGGGCCGAGCGCCGGAGTAACCATGGCCACGGCCCTGGTGTCGGCGCTCTCCGGGCGCCCGGCCCGGCATGATATCGCCATGACCGGCGAAATCACCCTGCGCGGCGGTGTCCTGCCGATCGGCGGGCTCAAGGAGAAGGTGCTCGGCGCCGTGCGTGCGGGCATCAACACGGTGGTGATCCCCAAGGAGAACGAAGCCGACCTCGAGGACCTGCCCGAGGAAGTCCGCAAGACCCTGACCGTGCATGCCGTGCAGGAACTGGGCGAGGTGTTGGCCCTGACCCTGCGCGGCGCGTCATTCCGTGAGGGGCGGCTCCTCTTTGGTGAGGAAAGCCCCCGCGATGTGGCGCCACTGTCCACGGGGTTCCGCCACTAACATCCGCCACCCCGGCGGCAAGGAGCCACTGTCGTGCGCTGGAAGCGTTTCGGAGTGCTGGCCGTGTTCCTTGTCGCCATGGCGGCGGACGCGTCCGCGCGCCAGTCACCGGCGCCTCCGTCCCCACCACCACTGCCGGGTCCCGCCCACTTCAGCGGCCGGGTGGTGGTGGATTCGGTCAGCACCCCAATCCAGGGTGCGTTCGTGGAGCTGGTCGGTACGGTCCTTCGCGGGGTGACCGATTCGTCCGGGGCCTTCTCGATCATCGAAGTGCCTGCCGGGACGTACGTCATTCGGGTCCGCGCCGCCGGGTTCCTGGAGGAGCTCTTCGAGATCGAGGTGGTGGACGGGGAGGACCTGGAAGGAATGATCGCGCTGAAACGGGTACCGCTCGCAGCGAGAAGTGAGAAGCGAGAAGGGAGAAGTGCAGGGGGGGCGGCCTG
This sequence comes from Gemmatimonadales bacterium, assembly GCA_046260395.1. Classification (GTDB taxonomy): domain Bacteria; phylum Gemmatimonadota; class Gemmatimonadetes; order Gemmatimonadales; family GWC2-71-9; genus JAWXBA01. The sequence goes on along the minus strand of JBHEPH010000066.1, from coordinate 7,634 downwards.
GCCCACCGAGTCGCCAACTACTCAGGCTTCTCGCTTCTCCCTTCTCGCTTCTCCCTCCTAAAGCGCCCCGAGCACCAGCTCCGCCGCCGCCACCAGGGTGGGCGCGGTGCCCCAGTGGCCCTCGACCAGGTCCCCCTGCCGGGTGGCCATCAGGGCGCTCCTGCCGTCCACCGTCATGATCACGGGCTGGCCTGGCCAGCGTCCCTCCGTCTCCACCACCCGCACGTCTGCAAACGCCAGCTCAACATCGCCCACGCTCATCAGCGTCAGGCTGACCCCGGCCGCCGCCGCCCGCCGCAGCGAGGGGGTCAGCACCGGGTAGGCGTCGGGGGGCACTACAAGGCGCAGTGACGTCTGGGCGCGCGCGGCTTCATGGGAGATCAACTGCAGGGCGCCGCGGGTGGTGGACACCTCCACCAGGGTGGGTGAAGCCGGTACCGAGATCTGGGTCAACGTCTCGCTGAGGGCATCCAGGGAGGCGCCGTAGCGGTCCATGATCTGCGCAAGGACCGCCGTCGGTGGCTCGGGGCGGTATCGCTTGGGGCGCCCCTCCTCCGAGCGGGCAGCGCCCTTGCTGACCAGCCCCTCCAGCGCCGCGTAGGCGTTGGCGCGTGCCAGGCCTGCCGTCCGCGCAATGGCGTAGCCGGTGCCCGGTCCACCAGTCAGGAGCACCTCGTAGAGCAGGCTCTCCGTCGGCGTAAAGCCGAAGGGGGTAAGGTCGAGTTGCGAGGCCTGCATCGCCTAGCGACCCTGCTCCCAGTTCCCCGATCCCTGTTCCCCGTTCTCCGTCACACCACCTCCACGTCCATCCCCATCAGGCGGGCGATGAGCGCCAGGCGGAAGGTCACGTCCACCGCCCGGCCCTCCAGGCTCTTGGTTTCTTCCTGGAGCGGGTAGACGTGGTGGGTGATCTTGTGCCCCGCCTTCGGCAGCGAGCGCAGGTTGTGCGGATGCCAGACGCCCTGGTCATCACACTCCGAGTACAGCCGCGCGAGCACCTTGGTGGCCATCGGCGAGGCGGCCACGGCGCCGATCCGCGCCAGCAGCTCAATGAAGTGCAGCGCCAGTGGCAGGTCCTTCGGGTGGCCTTTGGCGTCGGCCAGGATCGGGCAGCCGAGCAGGACATGCTCCGATTTGAGGTTCTTCTTCCCGACCGAGACCATGAACGCCTTCTTGGGCGCGGTCATGCCCAGATACTGCCCCAGCCGCTCGGTGAAGCCGGCGCGCTCGCGCTGCAGGTTGGGCAGGGCGGCGACCATCGCGAGGCTGTACCAGGTGGGCGGATGTGCCTCCGGGTTGAGCACGTTCACCTTGCCGGACTTGGTGAACGGCTTCTCCGCCAGCGGGCTGCGCAGGAACGTGGAAACGGCCGTGGCGATCCGGTGCGCCGAACCCCGGATCCGCGGATCCTCCATGTAGCCTGCCTCGGCCAGCGCACAGGTGGCCGCCTCCCGCAGGTAATCACGCAGCCACTCGGCCTGCACCGGGTTGGCCTTGGCGATCTTCTGGTACTCGAAGAGCAGCGTCGGGTCGTCATCCCGCGAGAGGATCCGGAACAGCAGCCGGTCGGTCAGCTTGAATGGCCGCCCCGTGCGGGGATAGCCGAGCTGCACCAGCCGGCGGTACTGGGGGATGGTCCCGATGTCCTTGATGCCGGCTGGGGCGGATGGGGCCAGGCCGAGGAGATTCCCCCCCCAGATCCCGGTGTCCTTCTGCTTCTTGGTAATCGCCAGGGTGCCACGGGCCGTGACAACATGCTCGGCGGCACCGTCGAGGACGTCCTGGCTCGCGGCCCCCTCGGGGGCGAGGTCGGCCAGGGTGCGGTAGCGGATCGCCTCACTGCCGTGCTGAACAAGCCAGGTCAACGGGATCCGGTGGCTGGTCGGCAGGTCCAGAAATGCCCCCTTGCTCGGGTGGTTCGTGCGTCAGAAGTCGTTGTCAAAATACTACTTGCGTCGTCGTGGTTCCAGTCCCTACTACTGGCGGATGGGCGGACAGGAGGACAGGCTGGCGGGCGGGGCGAGCCTCGCCCCTACGAGTTCCCGACCCCGGGTCCCTGCTCCCTGTTCCCTGTTCCCTGTTCCCCCTTCCCTCCCTACCCCTGGCCGCACCTCAACAGATGTACCGGCCCCCGTCGGCTCTCACTGGTCAGCACCAGTGTGCTGTCGTCCCACCAGTCCACCGCCTCTCCCTGGGGTTCCAAGCCAAGGATCTCGCACCGATTGGGCGGGGGAGCCGCTTCGAGCCGCCCCCCCTCAAGGGTAAACAGAAACAGGTCCCGGTAGGTCCGGATCACCACTCGGCGCCCGTCGCTGGCTACCGCCGCCCCGCTCACCAGCCGCCCCGAGGGCAGGTGGTGCCGGATTGGCAGGGTGTCCACCAGGCGGGCAATGGCGTTGCCAGTTTCCCAGGCGGCCGCCGGCACATGGTACAGGATGATCCCGGTGCTTCTACCCTTGGACACCAGCCAGGTGCCGCCCTCCTGGTCCACGAAGAGCGCTTCCACGTCCCGGGGCCGGTCGGGGTAGCGGATGCGCAGGGTGTCCGCCGGCAGGGTGGCGCCACGGCGGGCGGAGGGGTCCGGCTCGGGCACCCGGTAGATCATGACTGCTGGGCGCTGCTCCTCGTTGTCGCCGACATCCCCGATGTAGAGGCACTCCCCGGAGGGGCAGGGGCCGAGGGCGATATCCTCCCAGTCCACGCTGCGGGCGCCGGTCACGGTGTAGCGGCCGATCGCCCTTCCCAGGGTGTCAGTCGCGAAGAGCACGGCCGGATGGCCGGCGTCGTTGTGGGTCCAGAGCACGCCGGGATGGGCGCGGCTGACGGCCACGCCGCTGCTCTCCGACAGTCTGTTGTCGGCGAACCGCCCGCTCTGCCGCACCAGGGAAGTGTCTCCGGGAACCCAGGGGGCATCGCTCAGCAGCGAACGCGGCGGCCCCTCGCAGCCGCAGAGGGCCAGCACGAGGGCAAACAGGGGTCCGAGCGGGAATGGAGGCATCAACGTCAGTTCTCCGGTGGGGGCGGCAGCTCAAGGACGATGAGCTCACCTTCCTGGTGCGGGGGCCACTCCACCCCCTGGATCTCGCCGAACCCGCGGACCATGGGCCAGCCGCCCGGTCCGGTCAGGACCGCCAGATACTGGCGACCGTCAGGGCCGAGGTAGGTCATCGGGGACCCGACGGAGGGGGCGGGAAGGGTGAACCGCCACAGCTCTCGGCCGTTAGCCTGGTCAACCGCCTTGAGGAGGCCGTCCGAGGTCGCGTAGAAGAGCAGTCCGCTGGCGGTCGTCAGGGCACCGCCGAGGAGGGGGAGTGGCTCACGAATTTCCCATCGGATGGCACTCGACGTCGGGTCCCATGCGATGAACCGCCCCAGCGATGCGCCCGGTCCAGGTGCGAGCTGCCAGGTGGCGCCGAGCGCCAGCTCTCCCGGTGCCAGCCGTGGGGCGGCGGGCCGCACCTCCATGCAGAGGTTGGTGAGCGGGGCGAAGAGCAGGCGGGCGTCCGGAGAGTAGGCGGCGGGGGCCTGGCCCTTGAGGCCGAATGCGGCGGGGCAGACGCCCCGCACCGTCGTGGACGCAGAGGGAGACATTCGAGGCGCAAGGGTGGGGAGCCCGGAACTTGGGCTGACGGCGCTGGCCCAGTTGGCCGGGCCACCGCGTTCGACGAGCAGCAATCGCCCGTTGGTGCGGTCGAGGACGTAGATGAAGCCATTCCGGCCGACATGAACGAGCGCCCGGACGGCGCGGCCGCTGATCGTCAGGTCGGCCAGGATGTTCTCGCCCTCCGCCCCGTAGCCCCACGGATCGTGCGGGGTGAGCTGGAAGGCCCAACGAAGGCGGCCGGTGGTCACGTCACGCGCCAGGATGGACGACGTCCACTTGTTGTCGCCGGGCCGGAGCAGGGCATTCCACGGTGCCGGTGCCCCGGTGCCGTGGTAGACGAGTTGCAGGCTCGGGTCCCAGGTCAACGCCCCGTCGGTGGTGCCGCCGCCGCGCTGCCAGGTGGCACCCGGCCAGGTCGTCACGCCAAGATTACGCGCGGCGTGGGTGGGATACTGGCTGTTGGCGGGCCCACTCAGCAACAGGTCGGTGTCCGGCCCCGTGGTGTAGGCCCGCCAGAGGAGCTCCCCATTCGCGGCGCGATACCCGCTCAGGTACCCGCGGATGCCGTACTCCGAGCCCGCCATGCCGATCACCACGATATCGCCGATCACCACTGGTGCGGACTGGACCGCGCCGCCCTGACGGGCGTCGGCGTTGCGGACCCGCCAGATCTCGCGGCCGGTCTGGGCGTTCACTGCCGCCAGGTACCCGGAGGTGATCGGCACGAACACGATACCGCTGGGGTGCCACGCCAGGCCGCGGGTGCCGCTGCCGCGGAAGCCGGTCAGCGGGGCGGCACTGGCCACCGGCGGCACGTAGCGCCAGCGGACCGTGCCGGGCTCGTCGAGGCTGATGGCCACGACTCGGTTGGGGTGCGGGGTGTGCAGGTACATCGTGGCGCCGATGACGAGTGGGGCCCCCTCGTGCGGGCCCGTGACCCCGGTACGGAAGCGCCACGCCTCTTCCAATTGCACCACATTGGCAGGGGTGATCTGATCGAGCGGGGTATGCCGCGTGCCGGCCGGGTTGAGCGCTGCCGTGGGCCAGGTGCCGCCCGCCTCCGCCAGCCGGCCCTGCTGGCCTGCCAGGGAGGTCGTCAGACTGAGCAGGAGTAGCAGGATGAGTCGACCGCTGCCCGGCCGGGAGGGGGATCCCGGCCGCTGCACCGAAAGATTCCAGTGCGTGTGCCTTGATTTCACGGCTGCGGTGCGGTGTCTGGCACCGTGGCGGTGAGAGTGTCCGCCGCCGCCGGGGCGGGAAATGGCGTGGCTGGCGTGCGGCGGAAGATGCCTGGGTCGTAGGCGCTACGGGGGTTCCAGAGAATCCATGACACCAGGCCAAGATCTTCCGTCGCCCGGATCTGTTCCTGGACATGCCACGGGGTGTAGCGTGGCTGGCCGAGGGTAAACGCCTGCAGGAAGGGGCGGATTTCGGCCGTCTCCCCTTCAAGTTGCGCGCTGCGACTGATACCCGCCTCCAGGGCGCGCCGCACGATCCGGTAGGGATCGCTGTTCGGGTGCGGGACACCATACACGCCTCGGCCGTAGTGGCTCGGGTACACCATCGGCAGCACCACGTCGGCCGTCGTGACGAGGTCTTCCCACACCTGTCCAATCCCCATGTCGCCGGTGACACTGGTGGTCAGGCCGAACACATCGATCGTGTACGGCACGCCGAGCGGGCGGGTCAGCTCGCCGAGGAGTTTCAGGTTGCGGTGGACCCCCTGGCGACTGGACTCCCCCTCCCGCCGAGCGCCGAACACCGCCGTTTCAAGGCGGCTCCTCGGCTCGTCGGGGAACCGCACATAGTCATACTGGATCTCGTCAAACCCCATCTGCACTGCCTCGGCGGCCAACTGTGCGGCGTAGACCCAGACCGAGTCGTGGAAGGCGTCCACCCAGGCAAAGTTGAGCCGGTCACGCCAGAGCCCTCCGTCACGGTGGTGCACGGCCCAGTCGGGCCGTTGCTGCGCCAGCAGCGGGTCCTTGGCCACCACGATCCTGGCAATGGCGTGGATCCCCTTCGCATGCAGCATTGCCAGCCGTTCGCGGGCGTCGCGGGCACGGAGCTGCCGGTTGGCACCGATCGCCACCGCCGTGGGGACGGACGAGCGGTAGGTCATGTACCCGGTGTCGTCCTTCACGTCAATGACGAAGCTGTTGATCTCGGTCGTGTCGGCCAGGCGGACCAGGTTGTAGAACCGGTTGGAGCCGAAGCTCCAGGAGTTGACGAAGACCCCACGCACCGCCGTCGGGGCCGCCAATGGTACCCGAGGCGCCGGAACGGAGGCGTAAATCGGCTGCGCCTGCAGCACCGGGGTGTTCTGCGCAGCGAGGATCTGGGCGGCTGGCGACGTGGCGCTGGCCAGCAGCACCAGGAGGGCGGGGGTCACGAACCGAATCATGCTGTAATGTACCGACATGCGTCGGCTGGAACATCCCGCTAGATTGCCCACGGTATCAGCCAAAAGGACGACTTCCTCACGTGGAGCCAGGCTCATGCACGTCACCATCAAATACTGCGTCGTCTGAAACTACGAACCCCGGGCGGCCGGTCTGGCCGCCGAGATCCGCGCTGACTTCCCCGATGCCGAGGTGAAGATGGTTCCCTCCGGCGGCGGCGTCTTTGAGGTGACCCTCGACGGCGATCTGATTTTCTCCAAGAAGGCCCTGAAGCGGCATGCCAATCAGGGTGAAGTGCTGGGGACCATCAAGGAACGGGAGTCGTAGGGGCGCGCCGCAGGCGCGCCCGTACCAATGAGCAGCAAGCGGGGAAAAGGGAAAGGGGAACAGGGAGCGGGGGCTTGGCCTAGCACCTATCCGGGGCATGCGGTAAGATCCCTGTCATGATTCATCCCACTTCTCGCTTCTCGCTTCTCGCTGCACGCTTCCGTCCATGCGCCTCGCGATAAGCACCGGCGGTGGCGACGCGCCCGGCCTCAACGCGGTCATCCGCGCCATCGTCCTCTCGGCGCACCAGCGTGGCTGGGAGACCTACGGCATCCGGCGGGGCTACGATGGCCTCTATCCCGCCGACAGCCCCCTGGTGCCGGACCGGGCGGTGCCGCCATTCCCCGCCGACCGCCGGGGAGGCGCCAACGGCGGCGGATTGATTCCCCTCTCCCCCGACACCGTCCGCGGCATCACCCATCTGGGCGGCACGATCCTCGGTACCACCAACCGCGGCAATCCGTTCCGCTGGCCGTCCCGCCAACCCGACGGCTCGGTGGTGGAAGTGGATCGGTCCGACGAGCTCGTGACGGCCTTCCATGCCCACGGGTTCACCGCCTTGATCGCCATCGGGGGCGACGGCAGTCTCTCGATCGCGCACCAGCTGTGGCAGAAGGGCATCCCCGTCGTGGGCGTCCCAAAGACGATCGACAACGATGTGTGGGGCACCGAGTCCAGCTTCGGGTTCGACACCGCCGTGGCCACGGCCACCGATGCGATTGACAAGGTGCATTCCACCGCCGAAAGCCACGACCGGGTGATGGTGGTGGAATTGATGGGGCGCAACGCCGGGTGGATCACTCTGCACAGCGGGCTCTCGGGCAGCGCAGACGTCATCCTCATTCCCGAGATCCCGTTCGACATCGAGAAGGTCTGCGACAAGGTGCGCGAGCGGGAGGCGGGCGGCCGGG
>JBHEPH010000066.1:0-237 GCA_046260395.1 Gemmatimonadales bacterium | reverse complement strand
CCCGCAGCCTGGTGCTGGGACACCTCCAGCGTGGCGGGTCACCGACCCCCTTCGACCGCCTGCTCGGCCTGCGGTTTGGCTCCCACGCGGTGCGCACGGTGGCGGACGGGCATTTTGGCCAGTGCGTGGTCTTCACCCCGCCGACGGTGGGTCACATTCCACTCGATGATATTGTCGGCAAGCAGAAGCTCGTGCCGCTCGACAGTGGGATCATCCTCACCGCCCGCAACCTCGGCG
>JBHEPH010000065.1:0-13298 GCA_046260395.1 Gemmatimonadales bacterium | reverse complement strand
CTCCCGAAGGCCGGGCCGGCAAGGGGAGTGGCGATGACGCTCCCCGCCTCCGACGCCGCGGCGTCGAGCAGCGCCGCACGCACCACGGGTTCCACGAGCACCTCGATCGTGCCGCCACAGGCAAGCCCGACCTCCCAGGCCTGCTCATGCGTCACCGACCAGGACATGATCCGCGGCCGTCCTTCCGCAATCGCCTGCTGGATTCCCTGGACGGCCGCGCCTTCCACGCAGCCACCTGAGACCGAGCCGGCCATCTCACCTGTTGTGGTGGCGAGCAGGCAGCCTCCGGGGCCACGCGGGGCGGAGCCCCAGACACGGGTCACCACCGCGCGGCCCACCGGACCGTGTGCCGCGAGGGACTGGTACTCCTCCAACAGGTCGCGCATCAGCTCTCGCTCACTTTGACTGTGGCCAGCCGTTCGAGGTCGGCCGGGGTGTCGATGTCAGGGTTGTGGCCGGGGACCGGCAGCTCGATCCTCGGGATTGCGTCATCAAGGAGCGCCCCGAAGCCCTGATCTCCCTCATCCCCTCGCAGCAGTGGCCACCAGCGGCTCGGCACGATCACCGGGTGGCCCGGTTGATCGGGGTCGGCATCGTAGCGCGGCCGGATCACCGCATCAGGCGTGTCGTGATGTGCGGCCACGAGCAGGCCGATGGTCCCGGGGCTGACCAGCGGCTGATCGCCGAGGAGAATCAGGGCGGCGTGGGCGCCGGCTGCGGCATCGAGACCGAGCCGCAGCGAGGAGGCCATCGCCGCGTCGAGGTCTGGCTGAATCACGACTCGTCCTCCGGACTCCGTCACGAGGCCCGATAGGGTCGTCGCCCCGGCCGGCACCACTCCGATGATCCTGGTCAGCCAGCCGGCGCTGGCGGCCGCGGCAGCCGCGGCCATCACGTGGTAGAGGACTGGATGCCCCCTGTGGAGCGCCAGGAGCTTGCCCCCGCCGAACCGGGAGCCGCGCCCTGCCGCCAGCACAATGGCAGATACCCCGCCGATCGGCCCTGCCTGTGCATCCACGTGCATCCCCCGCCGTCCAGGTTGTGATCTGAGCCGATGGTAATCTACCTTGCGGGCAGGCGGGGGGCCGGGGGATTGAAGGACGATGGGGTGTAGCTCAACTGGCAGAGCGCCCGGCTGTTAACCGGGAGGTTGCAGGTTCGAAACCTGCCGCCCCAGCTTCGACGGGAGAAGCGAGAAGCGAGAAGCGAGAAGCGAGAAGTGAGAAGTGAGCAGGGAGCAGGGAGCAAGAAACGGGGAACGGCCTGCACATCGGAGTCATCCCGAGTGAGGACCGTGAGGTCCGAGCGAGGGATCTTGCCCGCACGCGCTGGTAAGCTGTGGCGCCCACCAGCACCGCCCAGAAGATCCCTCACCACCGCCTGCGCGGGGGATTCGGGATGACTCCGATGCGGAGGCCGTGTCCCGTTCCCCGTTCCCCGTTCCCTGTTCCCCACCTACTGCTCACTGCTTACTGCTTACCGCCAACCAGATCGAGCAACGCGCCCGGCCGCTCCAGCCAGAAGTCCGGCGCGGCCGGCTCCAGGTGCGTCCGCGCGAAAGGTCCCCACAACACCGCCGCTGTCCGCACCCCAGCGCCGCGACCCGAGTGCATGTCGTGCAGGCTGTCGCCCACATAGACCGTGGTATCTGGTGAGACGCCCAGCCGCTCCATCGCCATCATCACCGGTTCGGGATCGGGCTTGGGTCTGGTCACGTCATCGGCGCCGATGATCACCTCCATCGTCTCCTCGATCCCGATCAGGCGCAGGCCGCGGCGCGCCCCTGCCACGTTCTTGCTCGTCACCACGCCAAGACGCAGTTGCCGCTGCGTGAGCACATGGATCATGTCCACCACGCCAGGATAGGCGCTCACGCGGCTGTCGTGATGGGCCAGGTTGTATTCGCGGTAGGTGGCCACCAGCGCCGCCATGCCATCGGCGTCGTCGGTCCATTGCGAGAACTGCACCGTCAGTGGGGTGCCGATCCCGGCCAGCCACTCCTCGTCGCTCCTTGGCGGGAGGCCGTGGGTGGCCAGGGTGTGATGGTAGCTGTCAATGATCAGCCGGATCGAATCGATGAGGGTGCCGTCGAGGTCGAACAGCACCGTGGAGATGGGAGCCATGCGGAAAGGTAGAAGGGAGACGCGAGAAGTGAGAGGTCTGTGCGTGCACCGGGGCCGGGCCCCCACGGGATTCCCTCCTGGGCAGGGACTCTGAGCGGCGCGCCTGTTGGGGGCGCACCCTCTGTGCGCCCCCCAGGCGCGCCGGGACTCATCCTCGGGGCATCGTGCCCCGGGGCGCAGCCGCTTGGCTGCGCCCCACCAGAAGGCCACGTGGATCGCCACTCCCGGCAACGGGTCGATGCGTTTCCGAGCCTCTGTGAGGGGGGAGCCGAGTTGCGGAGCCTGTCCCGAGGGAACCGAGGGATTGACTCGCGAGTCCCCGGTGCTGAGAGGTCGTGACAGTTATCGTTTCCGTGCCGGGCGGCGCGCCGTCTGGCGGGCGGGCGCTCGCTTCGCCGCTCGCTTTCGGGCGGCCGGAGTGCTGGGCCGGGGACGATCGGGCGCCGATGGCGCGGCGAACACCAGCTCGGGATGTTCCTGACCGATCCGGAGGAGACGGAGCGCGGGGCCATCGGGCGAACGGCGGCCGGCCTCCCAGGCTTGGACCAGCTTGGTGCTGACGTTCAAATAGTGGGCGAACACTGCTTGCGACGCACTGACCCGCTCCCGGGCATCGCGGATCTCGCTGGCCGACAATGGTGCCGGGGGATCCGGCAGCACCGTGGTTCGGAGCACGCGCTTCCCCTGGGCATGGTCGAGTGCCTCCCGCGCCGACGCCATGAGTTCGTTGAAACGGGTCTGCTTCATTTGTCGTGCCTCCGGGAGGCGGCGGCGCGCCGGTCCCACTCCGACTTGATCCGGTCGACAACCATTCGAAGCTCCCGCTTCTGTGCCGGCTCGAGGGAGTCTGCCTCCGCCTTGGTATAGATGAACATCAGATACACCACCGCATGGTTTGGCAGCCAGAGGTAGTGGACTCGTGCACCGCCGCGCTTCCCCTTGCCCCGCGCGGGATCCCCCAGCCGGATCTTCCGCAGTCCTCCGGTCCCTGGGTCCAGGTCGCCGGCGTCTGGATGCTCGATGAGGCGATGCGGCAGTGCCCGGAGCTCCCCCTCGAGGCGGAGCGCCTGGACCCGCCACGTGAAGACCCGGGTCTCGACGAAGTGCAGGCGCATCCCGCCCTCCGGGCTGCTGAGGTACATGGTAGCATACTACAGGGTAGTATGCAAGGGCAATGGGCTCGGCGTTGGGAGGTCGCTTGCGCGATCGGCGACGGGCGAGTGCGGGTGGCGCTACCGATTGCGCTTCGGCCGCTGCGTGCGGGTGGGGGCTCCGGCCGGGGTCTTCCGGCCAGTCGTCGGTTTGCGCGCTGCGACGTTCCCTCCACCGGTTTTGAGCGCCGCGAATTGCTCGATCGCGACGTCGCCCTCGGGGAACCGGGCCAGGATCTCGAGCTCGCCGCCGATGGCGTGGACGAAGCGCCGCATGGTGCTGATGTACATGTCGGTCCGGCGTTCCAGCTTTGAAATTGTGGCCTGGTTGACCCCAAGGCTGGCCGCGAGTTCCTCCTGGGACAACTCGCGCGCCTTGCGCAGTTCGTGGAGGGGGAGTTCGGCGAGGAGTTCCCCGGTACGACGGGCAATCCGCGCCCGGCGCCCCGGTGACATCTGCTCGAGCAGGTTGCGGAAGGCTTTGGCCATCAGATCAGCTTCTCCTTGCGGAGCGCGTTCAGGTGCTCCGTGTACAGGCGATCCGCATTGGGAACCACACGATCGTACCAGCGATTGTCACCGGTCTTCGTGCCGCCAACCAGCAGGATGGCGGTGCGGCACGGGTCGAAAGCGTACAGCGTGCGGAGCGGCTGGCCGCCCGATTGAATGCGGAGCTCTCGCATGTGCGGGTGGGCCGAGGCGGCGATCCCTGAACTGTACGGGTACGGCAACTGGGGTCCACGCGCCTCCACCAGTCCAACCACGGCGGCGACGTCGTCCTGTTCCGCCTCGGTGAGGGACTCGAACCAGACGACCCATTGGTCGGTGACCTCGACTTCCCACGCCGGCATGCAACATGCCCTCCAGTGCATATTGTTGTCAAGGCGCCGTGCACCGATGAGCGCCGCGGACAATCCATTTACCGCCTTCCCGCGTCTCCGCGGCTCCGCGTGAGCCCTGCACCGATCGCGGCGGTGCCCTGCAAACCGAGCACCCACGGGGCCCTCTCCCTGCTCCCTGTTCCCCGGGTGCGCACAGATGTGCGCCCCCTACTGCTCACTTCTCACTACTTTCCCTCATGCCCGTAGCCGTCCCCCGTCTCCACCGTGCCAGCCGCGTCCTCGGTCGCGTCCTCTTTGCAGGCATCTGGCTCTACCTCCTGGTAAAGCTGGCGCCCCACCTGGCCGCCGTGGTGGGGGTGGAGACGGGTGGTGGCGAGGTCCCGTCATACACCGTCACCACGCTCGACGGCCGCAGCCTGACCGCCGATTCCCTTCGGGGAAAGGTCGTGCTGGTGAACTTCTGGGCCACCTGGTGCCTGCCCTGTCGCGTGGAGATGCCGGCGCTGCAATCGATGGCGGAGCGGCATCGGGAGGCAGGGTTGGTGGTGCTCGGGTTGTCGCGGGATCTGGGGCCGGAAGCCGGGGTGCGGGAGTTTCTTGACGAGCGCGGGATCACGTATCCGGTCTCGATTGTCGGGCGGGATCTCGAGCGTGCGTTCGGGGGGCTCGTGGGCTACCCGACTTCCTTCCTCGTGGACCGTACCGGCCGGGTTCGTCACAAGGCCCTCGGTCCGCTGGCGATGGTATCCTTCGAGCCGGCCGTCCGGCGGCTGTTGGCGGAAGAGATCGGGCAGGGGCAGGCGCCGGACTGAGGGTCCGCAGATCACGCAGATGGGTCGTGCCTGCTCGGGCCCGCATCGCGACGGGCGGTGATGGAAGGGGCATCCGCAGATTGCACAGATTACGCAGATTGATCTTGCGGTTATACAGGAATTGTCTCGCCGCTGAGTGTGTTGGTGGTAGGGGTGAAAAGCACTTCCCGAGCACCTCACCAGGCAGCGCCACCCCCTCAATAGACGGAGGCCCATGGAGGGCTGTTCCCACCAATCCGCCCCGGACCCAGCGAGGCGAGATGTCGCCAGCACCAGGCAGGATCAATCTGCGTAATCTGTGTAATCTGCGGATCCTCTTCGTCTTTGCCACCACGCGAGTTGCCAACCTCGACACCAGCCACGTAGCTTGGCTGGACACCACGCACGCCACCTCAGCAGCATCCCGGAGCCCCCGTGGACCACGACTACGAAAAGCTCGGCGCCTTCTACCTGGGCAAGGAAGTGGATCCCGCCAGCGGCGATCGCACCGACGATCTCCTCCTCCTCGATTCCCGCGACCTGACCACCCACGGCGTCATCATCGGCATGACGGGCAGCGGCAAGACCGGCCTGGGTCTCGGCCTGCTCGAGGAGGCTGCCATTGACCGGATTCCCGTCATCGCCATTGATCCCAAGGGCGACCTGGCCAACCTCCTGCTGACCTTCCCCACACTGGCCCCGTCGGATTTCCGTCCCTGGATCAATGAGGAGGCGGCCAGGCAGAAGGGCGTGGAACCCGACGCCTACGCCGAGCAGCAGGCCGCGCTGTGGCGGAATGGCCTGATGGAGTGGGGCCAGGACGGGGAGCGCATCCGGCGCCTGCGCGAGCACGCCGACTTTGCCGTCTACACGCCGGGGAGCAGTGCCGGGATACCGGTGTCGGTGCTCAAGTCGTTCGACGCCCCGCCCAAGGCGCTGGTGGACGATGCCGACGCGTTCCGCGACCGCGTGCTGAGCGCCGTGACCGGCCTCCTCGGCCTGCTCGGCATCGACGCCGATCCGGTCAAGAGTCGCGAGCACATCCTCCTGAGCAGCATCCTGGACGATGCGTGGCGCAAGGGACAGAACCTTGACCTCGGTGCACTGATCCAGGCCATCCAGCAGCCTGCGTTCACGCGGCTGGGCGTGATGGAACTCGAATCGGTCTACCCCTCCAAGGATCGTTTCGCGCTGGCGATGCAGCTCAACGGGTTGATCGCCTCGCCCGGGTTCCAGGGGTGGATGGAGGGCGAACCGCTCGACATCGGTGCGTTCCTCTACACCCCAGCCGGCAAGCCACGAGTGGCGATCTTTTCCATCGCCCACCTCGATGATCCCCAGCGCATGTTCTTCGTGACCATGTTGCTCTCGGCGATCCTGGCGTGGACCCGCTCACAGCCCGGCACCACCAGCCTGCGCGCGCTGGTGTATATGGACGAGGTGTTCGGGTTCTTCCCGCCGACCGCCAATCCGCCGTCGAAGCTGCCGATGCTGACGCTGCTCAAGCAGGCGCGTGCGTATGGGGTGGGGCTGGTCCTCGCGACGCAGAACCCCGTGGACCTGGATTACAAGGGGCTTGGCAACGCAGGCACCTGGTTCATCGGCCGCCTGCAGACCGACCGCGACAAGATGCGCGTGCTCGAGGCGCTCGATGGCGCCATGGCCGGCGCCAACCCGATTCCCCGTGGCGACCTGGACCGGATGATCTCGGGGCTTGGCAAGCGGGTCTTCCTGATGCACAGCGTGCATCGTGGAGCGCCGACACTCTTCAACACCCGCTGGGCCATGAGCTACCTGGCTGGGCCGATGACACTGACCCAGATCCGGGCGCTCGGGGGTGAGGGCGGAGTGGGCCCGCCACTGGCCGCGCCATCGGCGGCGGTGACCGTGGTCGACATCGCGCCAGCGCCGACCCCCGGTGCCGCGGCTCCCGCTGGGGCAGGAGCGTCGCAACCGATCCTGCCAGCGGAGATCCAACAGTTCTTCGTCGTGCCCGCCGCCCGAGGGGAGTCACCGGTGTATCGGCCTGCGGTCCTTGCCTCGGCGGAGGTTCGATACTCCCAGAAGCGCCTGGGTGTGGACGAGACCCGAGCCTTGCAGGTCAGGGTGCCGCTCGATCCCGGCCCGATCCCGTTCGCGGTGGATCGAGCCGAGGTCGTTGACCTGCCGGTGGACCAGCTGGAATCGGATCCGGTGGGAGGGGCCTCGTTCGCCACGCTGCCAGCGGAGGGGAGCCAGGCCCGGAACTATGACCGGTGGGGCAAGGAGCTGGTGCGCTGGATCCAGGGGAGTCAGCCACTGGTCCTCTACGAATCCAAGGCACGCAAGCTCTCCTCCCGGCCGGGCGAATCCGAGCGGGACTTCCGGGTTCGGCTGGCCGAGGCGGCGCGTGAGGCGCGCGACGATCAGGCCGACAAGATTCACCAGAAGTATGAGTCACGCGTCCGCACCATCGAGGACCGGATGCTCCGCGCCGAGCAGGCGGTGGAGCGGAAGAAGGGACAGTCGCAGCAGGCGATGCTCAATACCGGTGTGGCGGCGCTCGGCGGCTTGCTCGGGGCGATGTTCGGCTCGCGTCGCAGCCAGATCGGCCGGGCCAGCACGGCGGCCCGCGGGGCGGGGCGGGTGGTGCAGACTCGACAGGAAGCCGCGCGCGCCGGGGAAACCGTGGAGGCGGTGCGGGCCCAGCTCGACGAACTGGAGCACGAGCTGCAGGAGGAGCTGCGGAAGGTGGAGGACACCGCCAACGGCGAGGAGCCGCTGGAGGAAGTGGCGGTGCGCCCGGCGCTCAATGCGATCTCGATGCGGTTGGTGGCGCTGCTGTGGGAGGCGGGGCAGTGAGCGGTGAGCAGTAGTTGGCGCACATCTGTGCGCACCCGGGGAACAGGGGACAGGGAACAGGGAACAGGGAGCAGGTGGTGTGGACGGGATCGGGTTCACCAGCGAGAAGGTTTGGGGGTTGGGATGATCTGGCAGTCATGGCGATTGATCATGGTGATGCTGGTACTCCCGCTCACCGTGCCGGCGCTCGCCGCACAAGAGGCTGAGGAACAGCTCCACGCGACGGGACTGACGGCGCCGGTGGAGATCCGCCGCGACCGCTGGGGCGTCAACCACATCTACGCCAGCAATGAGCACGACCTCTTCTTTGCCCAGGGCTATGCTGCGGCCCGGGACCGGCTCTTTCAGTTCGAGATCTGGCGCCGGCGTGCCACCGGCACGGTGGCGGAAATCCTAGGGCCCCGCGAGCTGCGCCGCGACATCGGTGCCCGGCTCCATCGCTACCGGGGGGACCTCGACGCCGAGCTGAATCACTATCATCCGCGTGGCAAGGCGATTGTTGAGGCATACGTGGCGGGGGTCAACGCCTACGTGGACCAGGCGCTGGCCGATTCCGCCACCCTTCCGCTGGAGTTCCGGCTGCTGGGGATCACGCCAGGCAAATGGACGCCGCGGGAGGTGATTTCCCGGCACCAGGCGCTCACGTCGAATGTGACGGCGGAGGTGAGCTACGTCCGGGCCATCAAGGCGATCGGCGCGGAACGGCTGCGAGATCTGTTGTACCTCCAGGGTGGCAATCCTGAACTTGTCCTGGACCCCGCGATTGATCTCGCGGCGTTCCCAAACGATGTGCTCAGCCTCTACAGCGCCTTCCGCTCGTCCATCACCTTCCGCCCCGAGGACATCGCGCCGGAATACCGGGCCACCGAGCCCGGGGAAGACGAACTGACCGAGGTCACCGCCGCCGCGGGCGATGATGACCTGCACAATGTCGGCAGCAACAACTGGGTGGTGGCCGGTGCGCTGACACAGAACGGGTATCCCATCATGGCCAACGACCCGCACCGGGTCATCGAGGCGCCGTCCCTGCGCTACTGGGTGCACCTCGTGGCGCCAGGGTGGAACGTCATCGGTGGCGGTGAGCCGGTGCTGCCTGGCGTCTCGATCGGCCACAACGGCCAGGGCGCGTGGGGGCTGACGATCTTCGGCACCGACAACGAAGACCTGTATGTCTACGACACCAACCCCGCCAATCCCAACGAGTACCGCTACCAGGACGGCTGGGAGGCGATGCGTCTGATCCTCGACACGATCCCGGTGCGGGGGGAGGCGCCGGAGATTGTCGAGCTGAAATACACGCGCCATGGGCCGGTGTTGTACGAGGACCGCGAACGCCGGAAGGCATACGCACTCCGCGCGGCCTGGCTGGAGCGCGGCGGGGCTCCCTATCTCGCCAGCCTCCGAATGAACCAGGCCACGACTTGGGATGAGTTCCGCGAGGCCACCAGCTACCACCACATGCCCTCGGAAAACATGGTCTGGGCTGACCGGACCGGCACGATCGGCTGGCAGGCGGCCGCCACCACCCCGCGGCGCCCGAGCTGGCGGGGGCTGCTCCCCGTTCCCGGCGACGGGCGCTATGAATGGGACGGATTCCAGTTGATCACCGACTTGCCGCACGCGGTGAATCCGGATCGCGGTTTCATCAACACTGCCAATAACTATCTCTTCCCGCACGACTATCCCCATCCCGAGGCCCGGCACCACACTGGAGCCGATCCCTATCGCGCCGCGCGCGCGGCGGAGGTGCTTGGCTCAGGCATCAGGTTCAGCGTGGCTGAGACGGCGCGCCTGCAGAACGACGACCTGTCCATTCCCGCGCGGGCGATTGTCCCGCTGTTGCGTGAGTTGCCACTTGCCCATCCCGCCAGCGCCGCCGCGCGCGATCAACTGGCCGGCTGGGACTTCGTGCTCGACAAGGCATCGGTGCCTGCCGGCATCTTCCAGATGTTCTCGCGGCGGGTGTACGCGAATGTCCGTGCCACGCTGATCCCGGCGGGTGTCGGCAACGCGGTGCCCGGCTCCTTGATTCAGGTGCGCACGATCATTGACCGGCTCTACGCGCCGGATGGCCGCTTCGGGGTGGATCCGATCACCGGCCGCGATGCGCTGCTGGCGCGCAGCATGGATGAGACGGTGGCTGAGCTGACGCAGCGCTTCGGCGCGGACATGGATCGGTGGCAGTACGGTCAGGCCGACTTTCATCATGCCCTGATCCGCCACCCGCTCTCCGGGGCGGTGAACGAGGAGACGCGGGTCCGGCTCGAGGCCGGGCCGGTACCGCGCGGCGGTGACGCCCTGACCGTGAGTGCCACCGGGAGTGCCGATCGGCAGACCTCTGGTGGTTCGATCAAGATCATCGTCGACACCGGCGCCTGGGACAACTCCATCGGCATCAACACCCCCGGCCAGAGTGGCGACCCCAACGACCCGCACTACCGCAGCCTCTTCCCACTCTGGGCGGTGGGTGGTTACTTCCCGCTGGCGTACTCCCGTGCGCGGGTAGTGCAGGTTACCGAGCGGGTGACGGTGCTGGCGCCGAGGTAGGCGGGGAACGGGGGCAGGCCCAATGCGGACGTAGGGGCGCACCTCTGTGCGCCCCGGGGGCCGCCCCGACATCGGAGTCATCCCGAGGCCCGCATCGCGGGCGAGGGATCTTGTTACCCGGGCAGGGAGGCTCGGGCTGGTCACCAGCCAATGCCGGCAAGATCCCTCCCACGCTGCGCGTGGTTCGGGATGACTCCGTGTGGGGGTCGCGCTCCGTCCTGTCCGTCTTATTCGACTTGTCCGACTAGCCTGTCCTGTCCATCCTGTTCATCCTGTTCATCCTGTCCGTCTTTCTGGAACCTTTCCCATGAACCCCACCGCACTCATCTACGGCGCCACCGGCTACACCGGGCGGCTCATCGCCGAGATGGCCGTGGCGGGTGGCATGCAGCCGGTACTGGCCGGGCGCAACCAGGCAGGTGTGGAGGCCCTCGCGGCAAAGCTCGGCTTGTCGAGCAGGAGCTTTGCGCTGGATGACGAGACCACCATCCGGACGGGCCTCGACGGGATCTCGGTCGTGCTCCACTGTGCCGGCCCCTTCAGCCGCACCAGCGAGCCGATGGCGTCGGCGTGCCTGGCTTCCGGGGTCCACTACCTCGACATCACGGGTGAGATCAGTGTTTTCGAGTCGCTGGCCGCACGAGACTCCGTGGCGCGGGCGGCGGGGGTGATGCTGCTGCCCGGCGTCGGCTTCGATGTCGTGCCATCCGACTGTCTTGCCGCGCACCTCGCCCGCCGCCTGCCTGGCGCCCGTCGTCTCCTGCTCGGCATTCAGGGCAGCGGGCGTCTCTCGCACGGCACCCAGACCACCGTGATCGAGAATCAGGATCGTGGCGGGATGATCCGTCGCGCAGGCGTGTTGACGCCGGTACCGGCGGCATGGCGCTCGCGATCGATCGACTTTGGCCGCGGTCCGCGCCTGGCGGTCACCATCCCGTGGGGTGACGTGGCCACCGCCTGGCACAGCACGGGGATTCCCGACATCGAAGTGTATGCCCAGGTGCCTCCGGCGCTGCGGCTGGGGATGATCGCCAGCCGTCACCTTGGCTGGCTGTTGCGCCGCCGGTGGGTCAGGGAGTTCCAGCTCCGGCGCGTGAAGGCAGGGCCCGCCGGCCCCTCCCCCGCGGAGCTGGCGAGCGGGCACTGCGCCGTGTGGGGCAGGGTGGAGCACGCCGATGGACGTCACGCCGAGTCGCGGCTGCAGGGGCCGAATGGCTACCAGTTGACGGCGCTGGCGGCGCTCGCGGCCGTGAGGAAGGTGCTGGGGGGTGGGGCGCCACCTGGGTTCCAGACGCCCTCGCGCGCCTACGGGCCGGACTTTGTGCTGCAGCTTGATGGAATCACCCGGGAGGATATCTCGTGAACACACAGCGTCATGGCAGGGCCGGCACCACGATGGTCACCCTGGCGGGGCTTACGATGGCCTGCGCGACGGAGACACCGCCGGCCAGCGACGCCGCCGTCGCGGCCATGCCGCCCGCTGTCTTCACCGACCCTGCACGGCGCGAGAAGCTGCTCGCTGCCGTGCCGGCCATGGACAGCCTGTTCGTGGCCTTCATGGAGCAGCGGCGCGTGCCGGGCATCGCCTGGGGGCTGCTGGTAGACGGCGAGCTGGTGCACGTTGGCACCGCCGGCCTGCGGGAGCTCGCCACCAGCACGCCCGTCACCCGGGAGACGGTGTTCCGCATCGCCTCGATGACCAAGAGCTACACCGCGCTGGCGATCCTGCGCCTGCGGGATGAGGGGCGCCTGTCGCTGGATGATCCCGCCGAGCGATATGTGCCCGAGCTCCGAGGGCTGGCGTACCCGACCGGCGACTCGCCACGCATCACGATTCGTCACCTGCTGTCACACGCGACGGGCTTCCCGGAGGACAACCCCTGGGGCGACCAGCAGCTCGATGCCACCGACGAGGCGATGTCGGCTATGATGCGGGGCGGGATACCATTCTCCAATCCTCCGGGCCTGTACTACGAGTACTCCAACTACGGTTTCGCGATCCTGGGCCGGATCGTGGCGAATGTGTCGGGAATGTCCTACCCCGAGTACCTGCGCGCCGAGATCCTGGACCCGCTCGGTCTCACAGCCACGACGCTCGAGGCAGGCGAGGTGCCGACGGACCGGCTGGCGCACGGCTATCGCTGGGAGGACGAGCAGTGGAAGGAGGAGCCGCCCCTCCCGGATGGCGCCTTCGGCCCGATGGGTGGGATGCTCACCACGATCGATGAACTCGGCCGGTACGTTGCGTTCCTGATGAATGCGTGGCCCCCGCGGGACGACCCGGACACGGGGCCCGTGCGTCGGGCATCGGTGCGCGAGATGCAGCAGGTGGCCCGCCCGCGGCCTGCCCGCGTGCTGGAGGCGGACAGCACCGGTCGGGTGGAACTGAACGCGGGCGGGTACGGGTACGGGCTGGGCATCTCGCAGTCGTGCGGGCTCGGCCATGTAGTGGCTCACAGCGGCGGCTTGCCGGGTTATGGCTCCCAGATGCGCTGGCTTCCTGAGTACGGGGTGGGCATCATCGCGCTCGGCAATCTGACCTACACCGGGTGGGGCGGTGTCATTTCCCAGGCGTTGGATCTGCTGGCCGCGACGGGCGCATTGCAGCCGAGAGTGCCGCAGCCCTCCGCGGCGCTGGTGGAGGCGAGGGAGGCGGTGACGCGGCTGGTGAACAGCTGGGATGACGCGCTTGCAGACAGCATTGCCGCGATGAACCTGTTCCGTGATGAGGCGAAGGCGCGTCGCCAGGCACAGATCGTCGGCTTGCGGACCGAGGTCGGGCCGTGTGAACCAGTGGGTCCGTTTGCCGTGGAGAATGCGCTGCGCGGGCGCTGGCGGTTGCGGTGTGAGCGCGGCGGGCTCGAGGTGGGCATCACCCTGGCTCCCACGATGCCGCCCAAGGTGCAGCTGCTGATGGTGCGGCGGGCGGACCCGGATCAGCCGATTGCCGTGGTCCAGATGTGCCCGCAACAGTAAGTGGTGAGCAGGGAGCAGGGAGAAGGG
>JBHEPH010000064.1:0-13336 GCA_046260395.1 Gemmatimonadales bacterium | reverse complement strand
GCGAACTCACTGTCTCGGTCACCGACCCCGACGGCAAGGCCCATGAGACGCAGGCCCTGGTCTCGTTCTCCCGGGGCTGGGTGGTGACCAACTACGACAACCTGCTCAGCCTCATGCGCTATTTCCCGCAACCGAGCTGGGTGACGCGGTTGAGCGAGGCAACGCCGGAGGAACGCGGCGCGCTCTGGCGGGAGTTCTGGGTGGCCACCGACCCGGTGCCCGAGACCCCGGAGAACGAGGCGCTGGACCAGTATTTCACCCGACTGGCGATTGCCAACGAGCGCTTCCGCGATGAGGGGCCCAACGCCTGGCGCAGTGAGCGAGGCGAGGTCTATATCACCCTCGGCGAGCCGGACGTCATCAACACCAACTCACCGAACTCCGAGCGCCGCCTGGAACAGTGGGTGTACAACGAGTACCGTGGTGTCCTCCTGTTCGAGGGCGTGCTGGGCCTCTCGCGGATGCGGATGCTCCCCTCCTCTCGCGGCGAGTTCGCCCGGATGCGGGCACTCGTCATCCGGCGGTAGCGAAAGGGAACAGGGAACGGGGAACCGGGGTCATCCGGACATCGGAGTCATCCCGAAGCCCGCGGAGCGGGCGAGGGATCTTGTTACCCGGGCACCGCCGGTTGGGCAGCCCACCAGCGACGCCGACAAGATCCCTCGCTCGGGATGACCCCCCTTGCCGACGCCAACCCTGCCACGGTACGGGGTTGACAAGGCGGGATCAGAGGCGACCTTCCGCCCCATTCCCTGTTCTCTGTTCCCTGTTCCCCGCTCCCCGGCCTCCATGCCCCACACCCCCCCGCAGACCTTTCTGATCGATGGCTACGCGCTGATCTACCGCGCGTTCTTTGCCCTCATCTCCCGCCCCCTCCGGACCAGTCGCGGCGAGAACACCTCCGCGGCCTGGGGTGTGGTCAACTTCCTCCTCCGCCTGCGCGCCAAGTACCAGCCCGACTACCTGGTCTGGGTGCAGGACGCCGGCGACTCGTTCCGCACGGAGCGCTACGCCGAATACAAGAGCACCCGCGAAAAGCTCGACGACGAGCTGCAGGCCGACTTCGACACCGCCGTGGAACAGATCGAGGCGATGCTGAGGGCGTTCCGCGTGCCGGTCATCGCGGTGGACGGCTACGAAGCGGACGACGTGATCGGCACACTGGCCAAGCGGGAGGCTGCCGCCGGGCGGCTGGCGGTGATCGTCTCGGGCGACAAGGATTTCTACCAGCTCATCAACCACGGCATCGCCCTGCTCAACCCCGGCCGCGGCGGCCCCGCCGGCGTGGACGAGCAGTGGGTTGACGAGTCCAACGCGGCCGAGCGGCTCGGCGTGCCGCCGCGGCAGGTGGTGGACTACCTGGCGCTGGTGGGCGACAGCTCCGACAACGTGCCGGGGGTGAAGGGGATCGGTGAGAAGGGTGCGGTGCAGCTCCTCCAGGAATTCGGGGACCTGGAGACCATGCTGGCGCGCGCCGGCGAGGTGAAGGCCAAGCGCGCCCGTGAGGCGCTGCAGACCCAGGCCGACAACGCCCGCCTCTCGCAGGAGCTGGTGACGATCCAGCTCGACGTGCCGGTCACCTTCGACATTGCGGACGCCGCCACCCAGGAGCCCGACCACGCCGCACTCCTCGAGATCCTGACGCGCCTGGAGTTCCACTCGCTCGCCAAGCGGTTTGCCTCTGGCGCAACCGCAGCGGATGGGGGGACCGGGGATGCCCCCGGTGCCGCGAACGAGGCTGGCGGACCCGCCGCGCCAACCCTGGATGTGCCCATCGTGGACGACCCCGCGGCACTCCCCGCGCTATTGGAAAAGCTTCGCGCCGCCCCGCTGGTGGCTGTGGACACCGAGACGTCGTCGCTCGAGCCGCACGACGCCGAGTTGATCGGGATGTCGCTGGCCACCTCGGCCACGGAGGTCTGGTACCTGCCGTTTGGTCACCGGGCGCCGTCCGGCGAGCTGGCCGCCCCCGATCCCGTCACCAACCTGCCGCCGATCACCGATCCGGCCTGCGCGCCCCTGGTGGCGCTGCTGACCGACCCGGCGGTGCCCAAGGCGGGGCACAACATCAAGTACGACTGGCAGGTGCTGCGTCGCGCCGGCGTGGAGCTGGCCGGGGTGGCCTACGACAGCATGCTGGCCAGTTTCCTGGTCGACCCGGGGCGGCGCTCGCACGGTATCGACACCCTGAGCCTGGAGCTGCTGGGGCGGCCGATGCAGAGCTATGGCGACGTGGCGGGGAAGGGGAAGGCGCAGGTGCCGTTCGCCGAAGTGCCGGTGGCACGGGCCGCGGCGTACTGTGGCGCCGACAGCGCCACCGTGCTGGCGTTGCGGGAGCTGCTGGACCCGAAGCTCGCTGAAATGGAGCTGGACGCCCTGCTCGGCGAGATCGAGATGCCCCTGGTGGAAGTGCTGGTGGAAATGGAGTGGACCGGGATCGGGATTGACCGGGCGCTCTTTACCCGGTTGGCGCAGGAGCTGAACAGTGACCTCGACCGGCTGGAGCGCGAGATCTACCACGCCGCCGATGAGTCGTTCAACCTGAACTCCCCGAAGCAGCTCGGCGTGGTGCTGTTCGAGAAACTCGGCCTGCCGGTCCTCAAGAAGACCAAGACCGGCCCCTCCACCGATGCCGACGTTTTGGAACAGCTGGCCGACCAGGGGCATGAGGTGCCGCGGCTCCTGCTGGAGTATCGCGAGCTGCAGAAACTGCGCTCCACCTACGTCGAGGTGTTGCCGGGCAAGATCCACCGCACCACGGGGCGGATCCATACCAGCTTCAACCAGACCGGTGCGGCCACCGGCCGGCTCTCCTCCACCGACCCGAATCTGCAGAACATCCCGATCCGCACCGCGCGGGGCGAGGCGATCCGTCGCGGGTTCGTCCCCGGCCCCGGCCGTCGCTTCGTCGTGGCGGACTATTCGCAGATCGAGTTGCGGCTTATGGCACACCTCTCGGGTGACCCGGCCTTCGTGGCGGCCTTCCAGGCGGGCGAGGATATCCACCGGCAGACCGCAGCGCTGATCTTCGGCGTGGCCCCCGGCGAGGTGAGCGGCGAGATGCGCGCCCGCGCCAAGACCATCAACTTCGGCACCATCTACGGGCAGGGCCCGTTCGCGCTGGCCCGCCAGCTGGGCATCAGCCAGGAGGAGGCGAAGGCGTTCATCACCGCCTATTTCGAGCGGTTTGCCGGTGTGCGGGCCTTCCTGGACCTACAGGTGGCGCTGGCCAAGGAACGCGGCTATGTCGAGACGCTCTTCAAGCGGCGGCGCTACATCCCGGAGGTCCGGGACAAGAACTTCAACATCCGCGCCTTCGGTGAGCGCCAGGCCCAGAATGCCCCGCTGCAGGGCTCGGCGGCCGACCTGATCAAGATCGCGATGATCCGGATCCATCACGCGCTCCGCACGCAGCACCCGGACGCCCACCTGCTGCTGCAGGTGCACGACGAACTGGTGCTCGAGGCGCCGACGGCTGAGGCCGAGGCGGTGGCAGCGCTGGTGAAGGGGCACATGGAAGCGGCCACCACGCTGACGGTGCCGCTGGTGGTGGAGGTGGGGGTGGGGGAGAACTGGCTGGATGCGAAGCGGTGAAGCGGGAAAAGCCGGCAGCCCTTGTGAGCGGGAGCTGCCGGGTCCCGTCTGCACATGGGGCCCGCGCCTGGTGAGAGGGAAAAGCCAGACCGGCGAACGCTCGCATCAAAGGTCTGCGCGGTAGGGTTGTTCCCTCTCACCCCGCGATGATCTACCCGGTGAGCGGAGGCCGACAGTTCCCTCTTACCCTGCACCTCAGGGCAGCGGCTCACGGAGCTCCGGCTTTTCCCTTCTCGCTCCGCACGCCCGGCCACCAGTTCCACCGCCCCATCAACTGCATGAACGCGGGCACCAGCACCATCCGGACAATGGTGGCATCCAGGAAGACCGCCACCGCCAACCCGAACCCGACGAACTGCATCATCAGGACCTTGGCGAAGCCGAAGGCGCCGAAGACCAGGATCATGATCAGCGCCGCGGAGGTGATCACCGACGCGGTGGCGGAGAGCCCCTCCATGGTGGCCTCGGTGTTCCGGCCGGTGCGATCATATGCCTCCTTGATCCGGCTGAGCATGAACACCTCGTAGTCCATGCTCAGCCCGAACACCACGGCAAAGACCACCACGGGCACCACGACAAAGATCGCCTCGGTGGCCCCGTCGAGCCCGAAGACCCGTACGCCGGCCCCGCGCTGGAAGACCAGCACGATCAACCCGAAGGTGGCGCCCACCGCGAGCGAGTTCATCACGACGGCCTTGAGCGGCACCAGGATCGAGCGGAACGCGATCGCCAGCATCAGCCCGGTGACGCTCAGCACCAGCAGGATCAGCAGCGGAAACTGTTTCAGCAGCAGTGCCTGGGAGTCGACACTGCCGGCGATGTAGCCGCCCACCTGCACGGTGGCGCCCTTGAGCCCGCGGATCGTGTCGGCGGCGATCAAGGCGCGCAGGTCGCGCACCACCTCGGTGCCGGTCGTGAGCGAGGTGGTGTCCGCCAGCACGACATCCATCAGGGTGGTGCGGCCCTCCTCGCTGAGGTAGGCGCCGAGGAAATCGGGGTACTGCTCGCGGGCGGTGGCCAGGTCCCCGTAGAGCAGGGAGTAGCCCAGGATGGAGGTGCCGGGCTCCAGGTCCACGATGCTGCGGACGTCGGCCACCCGGGGGTCGGCGCGCAGCGTGTCGGAGAGGGCGCGGAGGCCGCGCAGCCGGAGCGCAGCGGTGGTGCGCTCGCCCTCCGGCACATCCACCAGGACACGGATCGGCAGGATGATGCCCACCGCGCCGAGGTCGGCGAGCGCCTGCACGCCGCGCCCCGCCTCGGTGGCGGTGGGCCACCAGCCGCGCGCCGGCAGGTCGATGCGGATCCACATCAGCGGCGCGGTGAGCACCGCGATGGTGGCCAGCCCCAGGATCATGGCGCGCTGCGGGTGGCGGCTCAGCGTGCGGGCCCACTTCTCCCAGATCTGCGGCGAGTGGTACCAGGCCAGCCGCTTGGCCAGCCAGCGGGGCCGGTCGATCGAGCGCCCCATCGTGGCCAGCAGCGCAGGCAGGAAGGTCACGCACATCAGCACCGCCACCGCCACCACCACCAGCCCGCCGATCCCGATGCTGCGGGTTTCCACCAGCGGGGTGATCAGCAGCGCCCCGAAGCCGACCGCCACCGTGGTCCCGGAGGTGATCACCGCGACGCCCGCTGTCTTCAGGGTGCGCAGTGCCGCCTCCTTGCGCCGCAGCCCGCGGGTCAGCTCCTCGCGGAAGCGCGTCACCACCAGCAGCGAGTAGTCGATGCCCACGCCCAGGCCGATCATCGTCGTCAGGTTGAGGACGAAGACCGACATCGGCGTCATCGTGGCGAGCACGCCGATGATGGTCAACGAGACGGCAATGACCACCACCCCGATGATCAGGGGAATCAGCGCCGCGACCAGCGCCCCGAAGGCCAGCAGCAGGATGACCAGCGTGAGCGGCAGCAGGTTCAGCTCGAGCCGCTTGGCGTCCTCGGCGCTGACGGTCCGGATGTCGAGGTCGAGCGCCGAGCGGCCGGTCACCGTCACGCCGTAGAGGTCGCGCTCGGGCAGGCGGTTGAAGGCCTCGCGCAGGATGCGCCGCATCGGCTCCACCAGGCCCCCGGCGCTGTCCGGGGTCGGGGTGTCCAGCGCCACCAGGAAGAAGGTCTGGCGCTCGTCGGCGCTGAGGAAGGTGGCGTCCCCGCCTGTGTCATGGGTGATGACCGCGCGCACGAACTCGGCGCGCCGGGTGGCCGCGGTCAGCGAGTCGAGCGCCGCCTGCGAGCGGCCGGAACGGAAGGAGCCGGGCCCCGTCACCACCACGGCGAAGAAATCGCGGATAGGGCTCGAGAACCGCTCGGCGATCCGCGCCTCGACCGCGCCCGCCTCGGTGGGCCGACTGGTCCCGCCCCGCAGGTTCAGGAGGCCCGGGGTGGCTGGCGCGCGGGTGAAGGCCACCACGGCCAGCACCGCCCAGGCGGCGATGAGCAGCCATCGCAGCCGGATCACGGCATGGGCCAGTGGGGTGAACACCTGTCAGCGGCCTCCCGCGGCGGGGCGGAATCGGCGGGATGGAATGGCAATTGCGCGGGTCGGCTCTGTCCGGCCCGCGGATAGTTTAGGCGGGCGGCCCGGCCGGCGCCAGTTGTGTGGTGGCGACAAGGGGCTGAGCCGTCCCATATTGAGAGAGATATGCAACGTGTCCTGCCCGTTCTTGCCGCGCTCCTCGTGCTCCTCCTGCTCCTGGGACGGGCCGCCCGTGTCAGCGCGCCCGGTGGCGACGGCTCCGGCGGGGAGGACGCCCCCGGCCCGCCGGCATCGGCAGTCAGCCAGGCCCCCGCCCGCGGCTCTGGCCGCCCGGCGCCGCCGCCCCCTGACGCCGCCCCGCCCGCGACGCCAGCGATCGACCGCATGGTCACCCTGGCCAACCGGCAGCGGCTCGACCGGGAGTCTCGCTACACCTACATCGACTCTCTGCTGATCGAGAGTGATTCGCTGATCCGCCGCTGGCCCAACCGCGACGGTCGCCCCCTCCGGGTCTTCCTCGAAGAATCCCCCGACCTTCCCGGTTGGCGCAGCGAACTGCCGGGCATCGTGCGGCGGGCGATGTCCGCCTGGCAGGAGGTCTTTCCCGAGCTGCGCTTCGAGACGACCCTGACGCGTGACGGGGTGGACATTGACGTGCGCTGGATCGAACACTTCGACATCGAGCGCACCGGCCAGACCGACCTGCAGTTCCTGTCCACCGGCGCCGTGCAGCACGCCACGGTCGTGCTGGCCCTGCAGAACCACCAGAAGCGGGCGCTGTCCGCGGAGGGCCTGCTGGCGGTGGCGATGCATGAGGTGGGGCACGTGCTCGGCCTGCCGCACTCCACCAACCCGAATGACGTGATGTATCCCGAGACCCGCACCGCTCGCATCTCGGCGCGCGACCGGGCGACCCTGGTGCTGCTCTACGCGCTCGCCCCGGGTTCGCTCAAGATCGAGCCGGGGGCCTGATGACACGGTCTCCGGGGCGCGCCCTCATGGTGGTGCTCGCGGTGGTCCTGGCGGTGCCGCCGGCGAGCCATGCCCGCCAGTACGCCGACGTCGAGGCCGCGGTCCGGGCCGGCATCCGCCAGGGAGTGTTTCCAGGGGCCGCAGTGGTCATCGGCCGCCGCGACACCGTCCTCTACGCGCGCGGGTTCGGGCGGTTCACCTGGGCGGCGAATTCGGCGGTCCCGTCTGCGGATTCCACGCTCTGGGATGTTGCCTCGCTTACGAAGGTCGTGGCGACCGCCAGCGTCGCCATGCGCCTGGCCGATCGGGGCCAGCTTGACCTCGACACCCCGGTTGCCCGGTTTCTGCCGCGCTTTACCGGGGGCGGGCGCGAACGCGTGACGGTGCGGATGCTGCTGGACCACACCAGCGGGTTGCCGGCGTTTGCGCCACTCTACCAGGATGCGGAAACGCGCGAGGCCGCCATCGCCAGGCTCTGGGAGGTTCCGTTGCGGCGTCTCCCCGGCCGCAGCCCGGACTACAGCGACCTCAACGCCATCCTGCTGGCGCTGGCGATGGAGGCCATCACGGGCCAGCCGTTCGACGAACTGGTGCACCAGGAAGTCTTCGAACCGTTGGGGATGACCGAGACGCTCTTTGCCCCGCCCGCCTCCCTGCGCCGGCGGATCGCGCCGAGCATGCGGGACTCACGCGGCCCGATCGCCGGCCGGCCCAGTGATCCAAACGCCTTTGCCCTCGGCGGTGTGGCCGGCCATGCCGGCGTCTTCGCGACCGCGGCCGACCTGGCGCGCTTTGCGCAGGCCTGGCTGCGTCAAGGCCACCATCCCGGAGGAGGGACCTGGGTGAGCCCCCTCACCCTGCGGCAGTTCCTCGAGCGGGGCACCCAGAGCGGGACCCGCATGCTGGGTTGGGATTCGCCCCGTGACGTGGTGCCCCGGAACACCACCACGTCGTTTGGGTCGCTGGCCACTGCCTTGACCTACGGGCACACCGGCTGGAGCGGCACCTCGATGTGGATTGACCCCGCATCCGACCTCTTCATGATCCTGCTGACCAATCGCAGCTACGACCCCAGGGTCCGCAACTCGCTGGTCGCCATCCGCGATGTTCGGCACGCGGTTTCCAATGCCGCGCGGACCTCGGTCCTGGCCCAATGCCAGCTCGTGGCCGAAGTCCGGTGCTGATCCGGCCGGTCCTGCTGTGGGATGGAAGCTGCGGGTTCTGCCAGCGCTGGGTGGAGCGGGTGGAACGGTGGGACCGCGCCAGCCGAATTGAGACAATGAAGGCCTGGGACCGCAGTAAGTATCCTGAGCTACTACGCATCTCCGACGACGATTTGAACCACGCCATGCACTTGGCGCTGCCGGATGGGCGGGTGTTCGCTGGTGGCCGAGCCGTGCCCCAGATCCTGAAGCTGCTGCCCGGTGGCCGCTGGGTGGCGTGGGTGTTCCTGATCCCCGGAGTGGGGTGGATCACCGACCGGGTGTACGCCTGGGTGGCGGCGCGGCGGCACAAGCTGGGGTGCGCGGTGCCGCAGAAGTGAGAAGCGAGAAGGGAGAAGGGAGAAGGTGATCCTTCTCCCGCCTCCCATCTCCCCGTTCCCTGTTCCCTGTTCCCTGTTCCCCGCTCCCTCCCTACCGCGCCGCAACCAGCTCCGCCAGCGCCCCCCGCACCCTCGGGTCAGTCGAGCTTGACAGCCGCTGAATCGCGGCGCGCCGCAGGGTGGCATCGGTGTCCGATCGCGCGATGGTCAGCAGCTTGTCGATGGCAGCCCGATCGCCGCGCTCTGAGAGCAGTCCGATGATCGTGGTCCGCGGCGCCCGGCTGGAGAGCGCGTCGTAGAGGGCCGCCAGGTCGGTGCTGCTGGCGCCGGCCTGGGCCGCCGCGCGGATCGCCCGGCTGACGGCAGCTGCTTCCTGGTTCTCATCGCGCGCCACCGACATCAGCCAGCGCACATTCTCTGCCCCCCCCGCCTCACCGATGGACGCCAGCACCGATTCGCGCTCCGCCCGGGTGGTGAGCGTCGGATAGATCTCACGAAGCAGTGCGAGGTCCTGAGCGGTGGCGTAGCTTCGGCCGAGCCCGCGCAATGCGGCGGCGCGCACTCCGTCGGGACGGTTGGTGGCGCGCGCCACCTCGCGCAAATAGGCGCGGGCCCGCGGGTCGCCGGAGGACGCGAGCGCGGTGGTCGCGGTCCGGGCCAGCCAGGGATCCGCGCCGCTTGCCAGCTCGGCAAGGACGGTGACCCCCGGTGCCGGTGTCCCGCGCCCAAGCACGTTCATCGCGTGCTGGCGGATCGCCGGCGCATCGCTCTCGTCGCGGGCAATCTGCACCAGCGTGGCGGTGACGCCGCTGGCGCGGCTCGCGGGCAGGGTCTCCGCCTCGCGCCCCAACCACGTCAAGGCGCTCTGGCGCGTTTGCCGGGCCAGGTCGCGGTTGCGGGCCAGTGCCAGCAGGGCGTCGGTGTTGTCCACGTTATCAGCCAACATCGCCGGGAAGATGGCGGCCTGCCCCGGCCGCCCCTCGATGGTGCGCGCCACACCGAGCAGGTACTCGGCGGCCGCGGCACCGGTCACGGCACCGAGGTCCGCGACCTGGCGCCCGCTGTCGTCAGCACCGACGCCGACTTCGAGCCCCACGACCTGGGTGCCGGCGCGGAGCAGCGTCACCCGCACCGGGCCGCTCTCGCAGGGGTGGCTCTCCGAGGTGCCAGTGTAGCTGTACGACCCGCGGCTCACGGTGACCGACGTGCCATACCGCACGAAGTGCGAGCCGCCGCACACCCCGCTGCGGGCGGGGAAGGTGAACGCGGCGGCCTGGTCAGCCGGTGCGCGCGCGACGCGCTCACCGAGCGACTGGGCGTGGGCGGTGGCCGGCGTGGCCAGCAGGGCAAGCCCGGTGGCGGCGAGCAGGATGGAGGTGCGCATCATTACCGCTCGATCAGCTCAAGGAGGAGCCGCGTGGTGCGCGGATCGTTCTTGCGCCCGAGTGCGGTGATCGCCTGCCGGCGCAGCACCGGGTCGGTGCCACTCCGGACAATCTCGATCAGCTTGTCGGTGGCGGCATCCTCCTCGCGGCTGCCGAGCGTGCTGATGATGGCGCTGCGGAGGGTGCGGTCGCTCACCGACTCGTAGAGTTGGGTCAGGTCTGCAATCGGGAACCGCTGGGTCCGCATCCGGGACAGCGCCGAGGTCCGGTAGCGCATTTCCTCGTTGCTGTTGCGAACCAGGCTCATCAGCCACTGATCGTTGGCCGTGCCGCCCATGCGGGCGAGTCCGCTGACGATGGCGTCCTTCACCGGGCGGCTCGACTCCCGCGGATAGAGTCCCCGGAGGAATGCGGCATCCTCTTCCGTGGGCTCGCGGCGACTGGAGAGGCTGGTGTAGCTGACGCCGCCGCTGGCGATGCTCGCGGCGCGAGGCGCCGACGCCACGGCGGCCACCGATGGTACCGGGGGAACCGGTGCGGTCTCACGGAAGATCACCGCCTCCCTCCCATCAATCGAGATGCGCTCCACCCCCTCGGCGAGAGCCACTTCACGGGCGGCCAAGGCGGCCTCGAACCCTCCGGACGGGGCGTAGATAAAAGAGCCGCCACCCATCAGCGCCGAGATCGCGCTGGCCCGCATGGCATCGCCCAGCGAGGTATCTCCGATGTAACGGCGCAGGAGCCGGTTGGACTCCGGGGAGTCGTGGTTGCGCAGTGCGGTAAACACGGCGGCGCGGGTGCGCTCATCGGTGTTGCTGGTGAAGAGCTGCTCCAGGTTGCGGATGGTCTGGTCCCCCGGAATGCGGCCGAGGATCGTGATGGCGTCATTCCGTACGGTGCGGTCGGGGTCGTTGCGCGCCACCTCAAGGAGCCGCGTGCCCACGTCGGACTCGCTGCGCCGGCCGAGGTGGTAGACTGCCCGACGCCGGAGGGTGACCGAACACTCATCGCGCTGGGCCAGTACGCGGTTCAGGATTGTGCCACCGCCCGCTTCGTCCTGGCGCATCAACGCGTTGAGCGCCTCGGCGCGCACCTCCATCTCCTCCCGGTCACAGCTTGCGCCCTGCGCGTTGGCGGCGCGCACCGCGGCGGCGGCCTGCTGGTCTCCCCGGGCGGCCAGGGCGGCGTTGATGCGGATGTGGAGGGAGGCGGCGTCGGCGTCGGCGGCCGTGGCCGGATAGCGGCTGCGCTGCGCCTCCAGCGCGGCGAGCGCGGCGCGGAGATTGGCATCGGAGCCGGTGCGGTACAGTGCAAAAGCCCGCCAGTAGAGCGCGGCCGGAGCGGTACGCGCCGTGGGGAAGCGCTCCTGGTAGGTCTGGAAGAGCTGGGCGGCGCGCTGGTATTCCCCGCGGTTCAACGCCTCGCGCGCCACGCGGTAGAGCGAATCCTCCTGGGTGCCGGCGGCCGGGCGGAGCGAGGCGAGCCCGCCCGGCGTGGTCCGGGCCAGATCGCCCGCCAGCACCGGGGACTCACGCGCGTACTGGGCCTCGCCCATCATGGCGCGGGCCTGCTCCTCCACTTCGGCTGCGCGCAGCTCCATCGCGCCAGTGCGTGCGGCGAGTTCCGCCTCGAGCATCCACCGCCGGCCGTCCACCTCGGCCAGAGCCGGTGCGAGGGCGTGCGCCTCCGCGGCCAACATCTCTTCCAGCACCCGGAGCGCGCGCGCGGATTCCGGCGGCGGGGCGGGACGCGGGGAGCGCGCGGCCGGCGGCGCGGGGACGGGTCGCTGTTGCGCTGCCAGCAGCGCAGCCATGGGCGGCGCGGCCAGGAGCGGGAGCAGGAACAGCAGGTGACGATATCGCATCAGGTCCATCCTCTAGTAGGGCCGAGTGTCGTGGGCGCTGGCCAGCAGGGTGCGGAGTCGCGGCAACACGTCGCGCTCACCCAGCGCCTGGTCAATCAGGTAGACGTCGGGATCGCTGGGACGGTTCGGCAGCCGGGCCACCTGCACCAGCACGAGTTCGAGGTCGTCCAGCAGCACCGACGTCGCGGGGTCGAAGGCGCCGGGGACATCCAACAGCAGCCGGGTCGTGGCCAGGAGGTCGCGCGCCTGGGCGCGCGTGTTGTCCAGCGGGCGCCCCTGCTCGGTTTCGGTGGCCAGCGTCACCAGTAGCGCGGTCACCTGTTCGAGGTATCCGGCGGCGATTCCCACGAACGGCCCCCCGGTGGTGGATGCCGGGATTCCCTCGGTCGGCGGGCTGTCCTGCGCCAACGGCACGGTCGCTGGCTCGCCGACTCCTGTGGTCAGTCGCGGCAGCACCTGGCCCACACCGATCCCGATCAGAAGCATGGCGGCCAGCGGCAGCCAGCGGCGCAGCGGGTGCACCGGGGCTTCCCGGCGCCGGCCGCCCTCGGGGAACGCTTCGGCTTCGATGCGCTCCCACATGGTGTCCAGTGGCGGTGCCGGCGCCACGCGCCAACTCGCGCGCAAGCGGTCGAGTGCACGGTCGAGCTTCTGGTCATCTGCGTTCATCATCATCGTCCTACTCCTTCACGAAGACGGCGAGCGCCTCGCGCAGCTTGGCGCGGGCATTCATCAATCGGGTCTTGCAGGTCCCCTCCGGCACGCCGGTCATCACGGCGATCTCCTGGTGGGTGTATCCCTCGATATCATGCAGCACCACCACGGTGCGGAATTTCTCGGGCAACGATTCCAACTCACGAGTCAACCGGTCCCGAAGGTCAGGGTCGCGATTGGTCGTGGCCTCGGCCGGCAGCTCAGCGGCCTCCACCAGGTCTGCCTCGCGGGCCCGGAACCGGGTGACCCGGCGCATCCCTGAGCGCACCATGCTGACGGCGATCACATGCAGCCAGGTGGAGAGGGCCGCTTCCTGCCGGAACCCTTCGAGCTTGCTGAACGCCTTCACGAAGGTGTCCTGGGTGTACTCGCGCGCCAGCTCCTCGTCGCCCACCATCCGGTACACCAGTCGGTACACCCGCGGGGCGTGCTGGTCGTAGAGCGCCCGCGCGGCCAACCGGTCCCCGGTCAGGACCCGGGTAATGAGGGTGCGCTCATCCCCGTCGTGGGGTTGGGGCCAGGCGGCGGTCGCAGTCATGCTGGGAAGTTAGAGGCTTCGACGGCGGGAATGGTTCAGTTGCATGGGGAACTGCGGGGCTCCGCGGGAGGGCAACTCCCAGCACAAGGTAAGCGGGAACTGTCAGGCTCCATGGCCTCGCAGCGCTCCTCGCATGGTGAGCGGGAATTGTAAAAAAATTGGTATATAGTACTACTACTAACAGTCGGCCCCTAAGCAGTTGCCTTTCGCCACCTCACGAGGCACCTTCGGTCCGCCTGGCCGCCCCGTTCCC
>JBHEPH010000063.1:0-13835 GCA_046260395.1 Gemmatimonadales bacterium | reverse complement strand
TCCTGGAGGTCCGGGAGTCGAACCAGGCCGCCCGGGAGCTGTACCAGCGGGCAGGTTTCCGGGTGGTGGGAGCGCGGCGGGGGTATTACCGTTCCCCGAGCGAGGATGCCCTCGTCATGCGCCTCGAAATTCACCCTTCGGAGTAGTTTCGGTACAAATGGCGTATCTTTGGTTGACGCATAGACTTAGGTATGTGATATTGTAGCAGGGTCCCGCTGGTCAGACCCTACTTTTCTTCCCTGGAGGACACCATGAGCCGCAGCTTGAACAAGGTCACCCTGATTGGCAATCTGGGCGCCGATCCCGAAGTCCGCTCGATCGCCAATGGCGGCCGGGTGGCCAACCTCTCGATCGCCACCAGCCGGCGGTGGAAGGGGAAGTCCGGGGAGAACGAAGAGAAGACCGAATGGCACCGGATCGTGCTGTGGAACAACAAGGGCTCGAATCTTGCCGATATCGCCGAGCGCTTCTGCAAGAAGGGCGACAAGGTGTATGTCGAGGGGAGCATCGAGTACCGGTCCTGGCAGGACCGGGAAGGGCAGACCCGCTACACCACCGAGATCGTTGCCCGTGAGTTGATCCTGCTGTCTGGTCGGGGCGGGGACGCTGGAGATTCCACGCCGTCCGCTGTCGGCGCGGCCGCTGCTGCTCCGCGTCCGTCCGAATCGTTCGACGACTTCCCGGAGGCGCTTGATGCCGAGGATGACGATCTGCCGTTCTAGTCTGACCCTTGCCGTCCTGGGTGCGCTGGCCATCGGGGTTGCCCCGGTGGCCATGGCCCAGGATCCGGCACGTCCCGCTACGCACACCGTGCAGCGCGGGGACACCCTCTGGGACCTGGCCCGCCGCTACCTCGGCGATCCATTTCTCTGGCCGCAGATCTACCGGCTGAACACCGACGTGGTGGCCGACCCGCACTGGATCTACCCCGGTGAGGTCCTCCAGCTTGGCGGCACCGCGGAGGCACGCGCGGTGCCCGACGAGGGGCGCGGCCAGCGGACGGGCGTGCCCACCCAGCAGGAGTGGCAGGAGGGCGAGTCCCTCTTCCCGCGCCGCCGGGCCGTTGACGCCAGCGCCGCCCTCGAGGCCTATCGTGATCGCACCTACCGTCCCCTGCGGGCCGGCGAGTTTCATTCGTCAGGCTTCCTGACCGAGGGTGATGACCTGCCCTTCGGGACGCTGCTCGGCAACACGGTTCCTTCGCAGATCCAAGCCGTTTCGCAGCGGAGCTTCCCGCTGCTCGGGGGCCAGGTGGCGGTGCGCCCGCCCGCCGGGGCGACCTACGCCGTCGGGGACAGCCTTCTGGTCGTTCAGCTGATGCCGGGACCGTCCGGCCAGCAGCGTGAGTGGGGGCTGATCGTCCGGCCCACCGGCATCCTGGTCGTCGACGAGGTGGACGGCTCACGGGTTGTGGCCACTGTTCGTGGGGCCTTCCATGAGATGCGCGATGCCCAGCTGGTGCTTCCGGTTGAGCGATTCGTCCCGGGCGGTGAGGATCGCGCCCAGCCGGTCGCCAACGGCGTCACGGGCCGGATGATCATGTCGCGCGAGCCACACCCGATGCGCCACCCGATGGATGTGGTCTTCATCGACGTGGGCCGCGCCGCCGGCGTCTCACCCGGCGACATTTTCGAGGTGTCCCGCGGTCTCGAGCCCGACGCCGTGAATCCCACCGGCAATGAGATCATGGCCACGATGCAGGTGGTGCACGTGCGAGAGCGGAGCGCCACGGCCCGGCTGCTCTCCGTCACCTCACCGGATTTCCCGGTCAGGGCGCCGGTGCGCCAGGTGGCGCGGCTGCGGAACTGACCCGCGGCTGGACCCGGCTGTCCGGCGGCCCCCGTCTCACCGAATACTCGGTGGGACGGGGGCCGCCTGATTATGCTTCCTGCATGTCCATGACTGTGAAGGATTTCCAGTGCGGCGCGTCTCCACCATGACCGGTGTGCTCGTGACCGGAGGAGCCGGGTTCATCGGATCCCACGTGGCAGACCAACTGGTGCTGGCCCAGGTGCCGGTGACCGTGCTGGACGATCTCTCGACCGGCCGTCAAGAGCAGGTGCCTGTCGGCGCCGAGTTCGTGCACTTGGATATCCGCTCCCCGGCGGCGCGCAACCTGGTGGCGAGCGGGCGGTTCCACACCCTCGTGCACCTGGCGGCCCAGGCCGATGTGCGGGTCTCCGTGGAGCGTCCCGGGTTCGATGCGGATGTCAATGTCGCCGGATTTCTGAACCTGCTCGGGGGGGCGAGCGCGGGCGGCATCCGCCGGGTGGTGTTCGCGAGCAGTGGAGGTGTGGTCTACGGTGCGGCAGAGCAGATCCCGACGACGGAGACTGCCCCGAAGGCGCCGACGTCACCCTACGGTGTCAGCAAGCTGGCGAGTGAGCATTACCTGCGAGTGCTCGGTGCCCTGGAAGGGTACGAAGTGGCGGCACTCCGGTTCGCGAACGTCTTCGGCCCGCGCCAGGACCCGACCGGGGAGGCGGGCGTCGTGGCGATCTTCCTGGGCCGCCTGCTCGCCGGTGAACCGCTGACCGTCTTCGGGGATGGCAGGCAGACGCGAGACTTCGTGCACGTCGAGGACGTGGCCAGGGCCGTGGTGCTGGCGACAACCGCACCCTTGGACGTGCCGAATGCGCCGGACGACATCGCGGTGAACATCGGCACCGGGGTGGAAACGAGCGTGCTGGAGCTGGTCACGGCGCTCGAGGAGGCCACGGGCCATCGGGCGGAGGTCCGGTTCGAGGCCGCCCGGCCGGGCGAGCTCCGCCGCAATGCCTTGGCAGTCTCACGGGCGGCGGCGGTGCTCGGTTGGCGGCCGGCGCGGACGCTGGGGCAGGGGCTCACGGAATTGCGCGACCACTTTCAACGCTCGGGGAGCTGAATGCTGCAAGGTGCCGCGGCACAGATGTCATCACCGTTCGACCTGATCCGCGTGGCCAGCACCGAGGGCCGGATCGTCCTGGCCATCCTCGCGATCCTCTCGATCGTCACCTGGTTCCTGATTGTCTACAAGTGGTGGCAATTGCGCCGGCTCAAGGACCAGCACAAGAAGTTTTTCTGGGAGCTGGAGCGCAGCCAGGCGCTCCAGGAAGCGTATCACGCCGTCATGAAGCTGCCGCCCTCGCCCTTCAGCCGGGTGTTTCGGGAGGGGATCACCTTTTACGCCGACCTGCGTCCGGGAGGCCTCAAGCCGCAGGACGGTATGGCCCCCGCGCCGCTCACCCCCACGCAGATCGATGCGCTCCGGGCAGTGGTGGGCAAGGAAATTTCCTGGGAGCGGGATGTCGTGGCGCGTCACGTCCCGTGGCTGGCGACCATCGGCTCGGTCAGCCCGTTCCTGGGACTGCTGGGCACCGTCCTGGGCATCATGAACTCCTTCCTGGGTATCGCCTCGACCGGCTCCGGCAATATCTCGGCCGTGGCACCGGGGGTGGCCGAGGCCTTGGTCACCACGGCGGCCGGGCTGGGCATCGCCATTCCGGCCGTCATCGCCTACAACTATTTCGCCGGACGCATCGGTCGCCTTGAGGGCGACCTTGAGGGCTTGAGCGATGAGCTGATCGGCTGGATGGCCAAGGAAGGACTGGTCTAGGTGGGGATGTCCGCTGGCGCCGGGTCCCGGAACCGTCGCGGGCGAGGCCTGCCCGCCGTGAGCGAGATCAACGTCACCTCGCTGGTGGACGTGACGCTGGTGCTGCTGATCATCTTCATGATTACCGCACCGATCATGCAGGGTGGCGTGGAGGTGCAGTTGCCGCGCGCCGAGACACGGGCGATTACGCCACGGGATGGCCTCATCGTCTCCATCGACCGGACCGGGCAAATCTTCGTGGATCGCGTGGAGGTGACCTACGAGGAGTTCCGCGCCACCTTCCGGGTGCTGGCCCAGGAGAAGGGCGGGGATGGCGTCACCCTCCGGGCGGACGCGCGGGTGCCCTACGGTGACGTGGCGCGGGTGCTGGCGGTCATCCGTGAGGGCGGGATCGCCAACGTCGGGCTGGTGACGGAGCAGGAGGAGATCCGGTGACCCGTACCCTCCGGGCGGAGGACCGCGCCGGGGTGAGGGCGGGGCTGGCCGGGACGGCGCTGCTGCATGCCGGCCTGGTGCTCCTCGGCGTGTTGCTGGTGCAGGCGCCCACTCCGTTCGAGGGGATTGTCTATCAGGTGGAGCTGGTGGCGGCGCCCGCGCCGAGCCAGGCCCGCCGGGTGGCCACCGAGGCGGTGGCGCCGCCCCCTCCGGCGACCGCGCCGCTGCTGGATCGCACCTCGCGGACGGTCCCGGTGACGCCGCCCGCGCCGGCGGCCGCCCAGCCGCGCACGGAGCCGGCGCCCCGGGTGGCCAATCCGGTGGAGCCCCTGCCGGGAGAGACGCCGAGCACCGGGACAAACATCGCCAACGTGCGGGTCGAGGGCGTGGTGTTCGAGTTTCCCTGGTACCTCGAGGGGATCGTCGAGCAGGTGTACCGCCGCTGGAACCGGCCGCCGGTGGGGACGCCGCTCCGGGCCGAGATTGCATTCACGATTTTACGGGATGGTACTGTGAGGGATATCCGGATGGTCGAGTCCTCGCGCAACTTCACCTTCGACCTCGAGGCGCGCGGTGCCATTGAGGCCGCGGCGCAGTCGAGGGCGTTCGGGCCCCTGCCGGCGGGGTTTCAGGGGGACGCGCTGCCGGTGAGCTTCTACTTCGCGCCGAGAACCGGCCGATGAGGGGGCTCGTGGTTGTGGCGGTTGCCCTGCTCTTCGCGGCACCGCTCGCTGCCCAGGACCCGGTTCGGGTCGGGATTGATTACCGGCCGGGGCTGCGCCCGCGCCTGATTGTCCTCCCCACCGTGGGGCTCGATTCCGCGCGCGCCATCCTGACGCGGGACCTCGATTACAGCGACCGGTTCGAGGTGGTCGCGATCCCGGATGGAGCCCCGGCGCCTGGGCAGGCCGCCAGGGAGATCAACTACGAGCTTTACCGGACCCTGAATGCGGCCTTCGCGGTGGAACTGACTCAGACCTCCGGCGGGATGGCGTTGTCGCTCAAGGTGCATGACCTGGCGGCAGGACGGGTGCGTCACGACACCACGGTGGTGGTGGATGTTGCCGGCACCGGCGAGGCCCGCATGGGGGTGCACCGCCTCTCCGACACCGTCGTGCGCTGGCTCACCGGACAGACCGGGATGGCGGCATCCCGCTTCCTCTATGTCGAGCGCGGCAGCCAGCGCGTGCACCGGGTGGACAGCGACGGCTATGGCGTGCTGCCGATGAGCCCGGGGGGATCCACCGCGATGTCGCCGGCCTGGTCGCCCGACAACCAGCGGTTTGCGTACCTGGTGATGGCCGATGACGGGCAGATGCCGGTGATTATCCAGGATATCGTGGGTGGGACCCGGCGTACCGTCCCGACGACCACGTCGGGCCAGCACATGACCCCGCAGTTCTCCCCGGATGGGCGGACGCTGGCCTTTGCCCGCCTGATGGAACAGGGCTCCTCCCTCTTCACGGTCGACGTGGCGCAGATGTGCTGCGTCGAGCGACTGACCGCCGGCCGGTTCCCCGCCAACCTGTCACCGACGTTCAGTCCTGATGGCCGGCGGATCGCCTTCGTGAGCGACCGGACGGGGGTGACACAGATCTACGCGATGTCCTCGGACGGCACCGACCAGGAACTCATGGTGCCCTACGATTTCGGGGCCACGGGGGCTTCCTACGCCCCCGACTGGAGCCCGGACGGTTCCGCGGTGGTCTTCCATCGTATGGTGGAGGGTGCGCCGCAGCTCTTTGTGTATTATTTAGCAAGTCGGCAGGTCCGGCAGCTGACGTCCCAGGGCCGCAACGAAGACCCTTCGTGGGCTCCCGATAGCCGTCATGTCGTCTATGTTTCCAACCGGACGGGGCGCAGCCAGTTGCATGTGATAGATGTGGAAACGGCGCGGGTCCGGCAGATTTCAACGCCGGGTGCCGCCCGTCTCCCCGCGTGGTCCGGCTCGCTGGGCGGGCCGAGGTAACCTTCACCCCCTTTCGGGAGCCGTGCAATGCGTGTTCGTCAATTCTTCCTTCCCCTCCTCGCCGTCATGATCGCGGCTGGCGCCTGCAAGAAGAATGAGCCCGTGGAGATGCCGGCCCCGGCGCCGATGCCGGCACCGCCGCCACCGCCGCCCCCGCCGCCGACGGCCACGACCCCGCGCGAGGACCCGAACATCGCCATTGAGCGCGCCCGGGCCGCGTTGATCGCCACGATCGGCAACACCATTCACTTCGAGTATGACAAGGCGGACATTCGCCCCCAGGATGAGCATATCCTGAACCAGAAGGCCACCGTGCTCCAGCAGCACCCCCAGGTTCGCATCCGCATTGCCGGGCACGCCGACGAGCGCGGCTCCGACGAGTACAACATGGTGCTCGGCCAGCGCCGCGCCCAGGCCGCCAAGGCCTACCTCGAGCGGCGGGGGATTGACGGCTCCCGCATTGACATCATCTCGTACGGCGAGGAGCGGCCGGCGGACCCGCAGTCGACCGAGGAGGCCTGGGCGCGCAACCGTCGCGGTGAGTTCGAGGTCATTGCCGGCCGCGAAACGCTCGGTTTGCCGCGGTGACGACCGTGCGCCTGGTCCTGCCCGCCCTGCTCCTCGCCGTGCTGACGGGCTGCGCCACCAGTGGCGCGGTCCGTCGCGTGGAGACCCAGGTCACCGTGCTGCGGGTGGAGACGGCGCGGCGGGACTCGGTGCGCGCCGCAGAGCTTGAACGAGTCATCGGCCTTCAGGAGAGCCTGCTGGACTCCCTGTCCCAGACCCAGCAGGCGCTCCGGGCCTTCCGCAGCGCCACGAATGCGGACATCACGGAAATCACGCGCCAGCTCGTGGCGATCCAGGAACTCTCCGGCCAGAGCCAGCAGCGACTGAGCCAGCTCCGGGCCGACCTGGAGGCCCGCTATCAGGGCAGCCTGGTGGCCCCCGTGAATCCGGCGGTGGTTCCCGGTGATACGACGGGTGCCGCGGTGACGCCCGGGGGGCCGCCACCACCTTCGGCCAACCAGATGTTCCAGGCCGCGCTCCTGCAGCTGCGTCGCGGCAGTCTCGGCACGGCCCGCATGGGCTTCCAGGAGTACCTCGCGACATGGCCCGGGGATGCCCAGGTGCCAGACGCCCTGTACCAGGTCGGCGAGACGTTCGCCATCGAGAACCCGGACTCGGCGGTGGCCTACTACAATCGTGTGCTTCGGGAGTTCCCGACGTCACCACGGGCGCCCACCGCGCTGTACAAGA
This sequence comes from Gemmatimonadales bacterium, assembly GCA_046260395.1. Taxonomy (GTDB): domain Bacteria; phylum Gemmatimonadota; class Gemmatimonadetes; order Gemmatimonadales; family GWC2-71-9; genus JAWXBA01. Next base: position 6,579 of record JBHEPH010000063.1, on the reverse strand, counting down.
TCGGCCGGCTGGCCGAGGAGCGGAACGACATCCCGGCGGCCCGGGCGGCGTACCAGCGCCTGGTGCGGGACTATCCCCGCGCGGCCGACGAAGTACCGCTGGCCCAGGGCCGGCTGGCCGCGCTTCGGCCGTAGGCCGCCCCTGCCGATGAGCCGCGAAGCCGCGGAGATGCCGTTCCTCGATCATCTCGAGGAGCTCCGCGGCCGCATTCTCCGGTCGCTCGCCGCCCTCATCGTCGGGATCGGGGCGGGGATCTGGGCGGTACAGCGGTTCGCCGTCATTGAAGTGCTGAAGGGGCCCATTGCCCCCTTCCTGCCTACTGGCAACCTCACCATCCTCAGTCCCACCGATCCGATCCTGATCGTGCTCAAGCTGGGGGCCCTGTTCGGGGTCGTCCTCGCCAGCCCGGTCATCATCTGGCAGGTCTGGGCATTTCTCTCCCCGGCGCTGTATGAGCGGGAGAAGAAGGCGATCGTCCCCGCACTCTTTGCCGGCATGTTGCTGTTTCTCCTCGGCGGCGCGCTCGGCTTCTTGATCATCGTGCCGAAGGCGCTCTCGGTGCTGCTGAGCATCCAGGCCGGAAACTTCGATACGATGATTACCTACGACCGCTATTTCGGCTTCGTCCTGCAGATCGTGCTGGCGATGGGCATCTCGTTCGAGCTGCCGCTGATCATGATCATCATGGGCGTGCTTGGTGTGGTCACCCCGGCGATGCTGTCGCGCTTCCGCCGTCACGCGGTGGTGCTGGCGTTCGTGGGGGGGGCGCTGCTCTCGCCGGGCCCCGACCTTTTCTCGATGATGTTGATGACACTGCCGCTGATCCTCTTGTACGAGGTGGGGCTGGCCGGCGTGAAGGTGGTGCACCGGCGGCGCCTGAAACGGGCGGCGGCGACGGCAGCGACCCTGCTCGTGCTGTGCCTGGGCGCCGGGATCTCGGGTGCCGCAGCGCAGGAGCCACCGCCCCCGCCACCGCCTCCCCAGCAACGGGTGTCGCCGACCGCCACCCTCGATTCCCTGCGGCGGGTGACCAACGCCATCCGGGACTCCGCCGCGCGGCGACTGGGACTGCCGACTGCTCCCTCGGCGCAGTTCATGCCCACCGATTCCGTGATGCGAGACCTGCTGGACCGGCTCGGCTTCACCTTCACCCGCTTCCGGGCTGACAGCGCGCATGTGCGGGCAGACGACGGGGCGGTGGAGCTGCGCGGCCGTGCCATGACCGAGCGCGAGGGGGCCACCCTCGAGGCGGATGCGATCACCTACCGGCAGGATAGCTGTCTCCTGCTCGCCACGGGCAATCCCAAGCTGTTCGGGCAGGGATCCCCGGTGATCGGAGACACCGTGCGCTTCGATACCTGCCGGGAGCGCGGCGTCATTCAAGCGGCCCTGACCACGTTGGAGGAACAAGGGGCCAACTGGTTCGTCCGTGGCAACCTCGCCATCGATTCCTCGGCCACCCGTGCCTACGCCGAGGATGGCCAGTTCACCAGCTGCGACCTGCCGATTCCCCACTACTATTTCGCGGTGAAGCAGATCAAGTGGGTGTCCCGGTCGATGCTGGTGGCCCGGCCGGCGGTGCTCTACATCCGGGACGTGCCGATCATCTGGCTGCCCTTCATCTTCCAGGACACCAAGCCCGGTCGGCGCTCGGGAATCCTCCCCCCGCAGTTCGGATTCAACGACATCGTCCGTCCCAATTCCCGGTACAATCGCCAGGTGACTGGCGCCGGCTATTATTTCGCCCCGAACGATTACATGGATGTCGCGGCCAAGGTGGACTGGTATGCCAACCGCTATTTCGAGTGGACCCTTGACGGGAGCTACAAGTGGCTGGACCGGTTCACCACCGGACAACTGGCCTACAGCCGGCGCCGGGAGTCCGAGGGCGCCAACGGCTGGCAGCTGCGCTGGAACCACCAGCAAAATTTCAACCTGACGACCAGCCTGACCGCCAGCGTCAACTACATGTCGAACACCTCGATCGTCAACCGCAACGCGATTGACCCGCTGGTCTCGATTCAACAGGTGAACAGCTCCATCAACCTGCAGCGGCGACTGCCATGGGGGACCGTCTCGCTGGGTGGGAGCCGCCGGCAGACCCTCAGTGACGGCGGAGGCACGCAGACCCTTCCCTCGCTGACCATCTCCCCGAAGCCGCTCGATATCGGCACGGCCATCACCTGGTCCCCGGGCTTCACCGCCACCAACAGCAGCACCTTCGGTCCCTCCCCTCGCGCCGCGGTGGTGGTCCGGCCCGATGGCGGGGTGGACACCCTTCGGGCCGAACTGGACAGCCGCACCACGAGCATCGGGCTCGATTCGCCGTTCCGCTTCGGGACCTTCAACTGGCGGAACACGGTTCGGATCGTGGACCGGGAGAGCGCGGAGCGCACGGTCACCACCTTCCGCGTCCCCGACCCGAACAGCACCAATCCGGCGGATTCCATCACCGTGAGCCGGGTGACCAACGGCGGGTTCTCCAGCGACCTCCGCTGGGATACCGGCATCAATCTGCCCCTGCTGTTCCGCAGCAGCTGGAAGCTGCAACCCAGCGTGAACGTGGTGGACGTCCTGCCGAGCGAGGCGTTTGCGGTGCGCAATGAGCGGACCGGTGGTGACTGGGTCTTCCAGGGGAAGCGGGCCGAGCTGCGGGTGGCCGCCTCGCCGACCTTTTTTGGCTTCTATCCAGGGATCGGGCCGCTCAGCCGGATCCGGCACAGCGTCTCCCCGAGCCTCAGCTTTGCCTACTCGCCTTCCGCCACGGTGTCCGAGCGGTTTGCGGATGCCGTGCGTGCTCCCGGCCGTCCGCTCGAGAGGGAAAGCCCCGCGTCGCGCCGGGCGGGGATCAGCCTGACCCAGAACTTCGAGGGCAAGGCGCGCCGGGCTGCCGGCGACACCACCAGCGATGAGCGCAACCTGCCCAAGCTCCGCCTGCTGAGCCTCTCCACGAGCGGGGTGGATTACGACTTCGAGCAGGCCAAGGAGGAGGGCCGCACCGGGTGGGTCACATCCAGTGTCACCAACTCGATCCAGAGCGACCTGGTGCCCGGTCTGCAGCTCAGCCTGTCCCATGACCTCTGGAAAGGACCGGTCGGATTCAAGGACAGCGAGTTCGCTCCGTTCCTCAGCAGTGTCAGCGCCAGCTTCAACCTGACAGGCAACACCCTGCAAAGCCTGGCCGCGCTGGTTGGCCTGGGCAACAGCCCTCCGGCGGAACGGACGCCACCGGCTCCGACGCAGCCCGACTTCCAGCCGGGCTTCGGCGCGCAGTCCTCGATGGGTGGCAGCCGGGGCATCCAGCAGTTCGGGATGGGCGGGGGGCGCGGATTCTCGAGCAACGTGAGCATCTCCATCAGCCGGAGCCGGCCCTCGGACGACCCGGACGCCGCCCCCACTCCCACCCAGAGCAGCCTCACCTTCTCCTCGCGCCTCTCACCCACCCGATACTGGGGGCTCACCTGGGACACCAGCTACAACGCCACCGACAAGCGCTTCGAGTACCACCGCCTCCGCCTGGAGCGGGATCTGCATGAATGGCGGGCGGGATTCAATTTCTACCGCAACGCGAACGGGAATTTTTCGCTGTTTTTCTCCATCTACCTGACCGACCTGCCGGACCTGAAGGCCGACTACAACCAGACAACGATTGTCCGCTGAGTGTCCTCTCAAGAGGACACCATGGTTTTCGCCTGAACCTTAACCTGTTGTCACAAAACGTCTTAACGTTTCTGCTCACGGTGGTATGCCCCCTGCATTTGCGAGGGCATACCTTTTCGGGGGATGTGGTGATGCGGGCATCGTGGTGGAAGTTCAGCTTGGTGGTCCTGGCCACCGCCGGGTGCATTGAGGGAGGCATTCTTGATCCGGGCGTCGGCCCGCGTGCTCCCCGCAACCTCTTCTACATCGTCGAGCCGACCGGCTCGGGCTCGGGCCCCCAGGGCATCCTGCTGCGTTGGGACTGGGACAGCGACCCAGCCATTGATGTCTGGAACGTGTATGCGCGGGGCAGCGCCTCGGGCAGCTTCTTCTACGTCGGCTCCACCACCTCGAACAGTTTCCATGAGGACGCGGTCCCGGCACTCGAATACTTCGTGACCGCGATGGACCGCTCGGGGAACGAGAGTAACCCCAGCAACACCGTCGTGGTGGACAGCCGGTTGGCGCTGGCCACTCCGTCGGGGCTGAGCACCGTCTCGCTGGATGGCGCCGTGGCGCTCCTGTGGCCGGACAACGCCTTCGAGGAGGCGCCCAGCCGGTTCCAGAACTACCGGATCTACAGCGCGTCCTACGACCTCGATGATGATCTCTGCGGCGCCACGTGGCGGCTGGAGGGGACGACGGTCGCGCCGGAGTTCCGGGCCGGGGCGCTCGTCAACGGGGCGCCGCGCTGCTTTGCCGTGACGGCGGTGTCCACCGAGGGCTTCGAGAGCCTCTGGTCCCCCATCCGGCACGACACGCCGCGATTCGACGCGCACAATGTGCTCCTCACTGCGCGCCAGGAGGTGAGCGGCACCGCCGGCTTCCGGTTCTGGCGCGACCTGAACAGCGATGGCCAGGCGCAGCGCACCGAACTTGGGCTGGTCGGTTCCGGGAACGCGCCGGACATCGACTTCAGCGTGGAGCGCAATGGCGCCGGCCAAATGTTCCTGACGCCAATCCGGACCAATGTCCTGCTCCGGGCGTGGACCAACGCGCCGATCGGTGACCTGACCGAGATCGATTTCGCGCCATCGGGCGGTTACAGCCGACTGCCGCTGGAGGCGAAGCCGGGGTGGGGCTACGTCTGGGAGACGCCGGGGGGCACGTATCCCCGCTTCGGGGCGGTGCGCGTGACCCACGTCGGGCAGCAGTTCCTGATCCTCGACTGGTCGTTCCAGCCTGATCCGGGAAACCCCGAGCTGGCGCCTCCGCTACCGTAGCGGTTCGGGAGTGGCTGGACAGGCGCCGCGCCTGTCCGCCCGCCGGTCCCGGCACTAGTTTCTTCGCATGACCCATTCGATCACGCTGACCGGTAGCAGCCTCACCCTCGAGCAGGTGGTCCAGGTGGCCCGGGACGCCACCTGCCGGGTCACGGCAAACCCGGGGGCCCTCGCCGTCCTGGGCCAGAGCCGGGCGCGCGTCGAGGCCGCCGTGGCCAACGGCGAGACGATGTACGGGATCAACACCGGGTTCGGGAAACTTGCCACCGTCCGGATTCCTCCCGACGCCCTGGAACGCCTCCAGTTGAATCTCCTGCGGAGCCACGCCGCCGGCGTGGGTGAACCGCTGCCGCGCGAAGTCGTCCGCGCCATGATGCTGCTGCGTGCCAACGTCCTCCTGCGGCCAACCAGTGGCGTCAGGCCTGGCCTTCCGGAGGCCCTCCTGGCGCTTCTGAACGCCAATATCATCCCCTGGGTGCCGGAGCAGGGCAGCGTGGGCGCCAGCGGCGATCTCGCGCCCTTGAGTCATCTGGCGCTGGTGGTGCTCGGCGAGGGCGAGGTGCTGGGCCCTGACGGGCGGGAGGCCACGCCGGCCACGGCGGCGCTGCAGGCTGCCGGCATTCCTCCGTGGCAATTCGGGCCGAAGGAGGGGTTGGCGTTCATCAACGGCACCCAGGCCCAGACCGCCCTGCTGAGCCTGATCGTGCATGACGCCGAGGTGCTCTGGCGCTCCGCCGTGGGCGCTGCGGCGATGAGTCTCGAGGCGTTGCAGGGCACTCCGGTTCCCCTCGATGCGCGGATCCACGCCGCACGGCCCCATCACGGGCAGGGCAGGGCCGCTGCGCTGATGCGCCGCCTGCTGGCCGACAGTGAGATCCGGGAATCCCATCGGGACAACGATGACCGGGTGCAGGACGCCTACAGCCTCCGGTGTGCGCCGCAGGTGCTGGGGGCGGTGGCTGATGCCATCGCCTTTGCCCGCGGTGTCGCCGAGGTGGAACTGAACGCCTCCACCGATAACCCGCTGGTCTTTGCGGTGGAGGACCGTGGCGAGATCCTCTCCGGGGGGAATTTTCATGGCCAACCGGTGGCCCAGGCCCTGGATTTCCTGGCCATCACCCTGACCACCCTTCAGGCCATCTCCGAGCGGCGGATCGAGCGGCTCGTCAACCCTGACCTCTCGCACGGCCTCCCGGCCTTCCTGACCCGGGACCCGGGCCTCTCATCCGGCCACATGATGGTGCAGATCACCGCGGCGGCCCTGGTGGCCGAGTCCCGGGCCATCGCCTATCCGGCCAGTATCGGCTCGATCCCGACTGATGCCAATCAGGAGGACTTTGTCCCCATGGGCATGGGAGCGGCGTGGAAGGCTCGACGGATCCTGCGGAACGCCCAGCAGGTCGTGGCCGCGGAGTTCCTCTCTGCCGCCCAAGGGTTGGAGTTCCTCCTGCCGTTGCGACCCGGCACCGGGGTGGCCGCGCTTCACCACCGCATCCGTCACCTGGCCCACCCGGTGCTGGCGCTGGGGGAGGACCGGCCCCCGGCCCCTGATTTGCGGCATCTCCTCGAGGCGGTGGCCACGGGAGCACTCGATCCCGGCGAGTAGGGTTTGGCCAGCTTCAGGCGCCGGCCGACTGTCTTGCTCGACCTCCTGAGG
>JBHEPH010000062.1:0-13959 GCA_046260395.1 Gemmatimonadales bacterium | reverse complement strand
CAAGGCGTCCCGCGGCGTGGCGCTTGAGCGTATACTTCCGGACATCATCTCCCGTGCGCTCCCGGCCGACTGAGGTCTGATGCTCTACCACCTGCTTGCCCCGCTGGGCTCCCAGTGGCTGGTCTTCAACCTCTTCACCTATATCAGCTTCCGCGCCGCGGGTGCGGTGGTCACGGCGCTGCTGATCGCCTTCGTTGCCGGGCCGCGGATCATCCACCGGCTGCGGGAGCTGAAGGTCGGGCAGGTGATCCGTGCGGAGGGACCGGCGAGTCACCAGGGCAAGCGCGGCACCCCAACGATGGGCGGGCTGATCATCCTGCTGGCCACCATCGTGCCGACGCTCCTCTGGGCGCCGCTCACCAATCGGTTCGTGGTGGTGGCCATGGTCGCCACCCTCTGGATGGGCGCCATCGGGTTTCTCGATGACTACCTGAAGATCGTGCAGGGCAAGTCGCGCGGACTGGTGGCCCGCTGGAAGCTCGTGGGGCAGTGCACCTTCGGTGTGGTCCTCGGTCTCTACCTGCTGGTCTTCCCGGTGGTGCCCGAGTCCACGATTCCCGCGGCGGCCACGACGCTACCGTTCCTCAAGTATGTCATCGTCACCTTTGCGCCGTGGCTGTTCGTGGCGTTCGTGACCTTCGTGGTGACCGCGTTCAGCAACGCGGTGAACCTGACGGATGGGCTCGACGGCCTGGCGGCCGGGTTGACCGCCATCGCGGCGGCGGCGTTTGCCTTCTTCGCATATGCCTTCGGTCGGGTGGACGCCACCACCTACCTCCAGTTCTTCTACCTCCCCGGTGCCGGGGAACTGGCGGTCTTCTGTGCCGCGCTGATGGGGGCCTCCCTGGGCTTCCTCTGGTTCAATGCCCACCCGGCACAGGTGTTCATGGGCGATACCGGCAGCCTGGCCATCGGCGGCGCCCTCGCCGCGGTGGCGATCCTCCTGAAGGCGGAGTTCCTGTTCGTGATCATCGGCGGGGTGTTCGTCATGGAGGCGTTCTCGGTGCTGATCCAGGTGGGCACGCACAAGCACCTGAAGCGCACCAGGGGTCGCGAGTACGCCGACGCCAACCGGGTCTTCCGAATGGCCCCCATCCACCACCACTTCGAGAAGCTCGGCTGGGCCGAGACCACCGTCGTGACCCGCTTCTACATCCTGGGGATCATGTGTGCGCTCCTGGCACTGGCCACGCTGAAGCTCCGCTGACCCTCGAGGCCTGGCGCGCCAGCGGCCGTGAGATAGCGGTCGTCGGCCTGGGGGCGAGCGGAGCCGCTGCCGCGGCGCTGCTGCGCCGCCGCGGCCTGCCGGTCTATGCCTCCGATACCGGCCGGACCGACGCCCTCGAGGCGGCTGCGGCGCGGGTGACGTCCCTCGGCGTGGCGGTTGAGCTGGGGGGACATGACCTCGGGCGGATTGCCCGGGCCGGCGGTGTCGTGATCTCCCCGGGGGTGGCCCCCGAGGCGGCACCACTGGTGGCCGCACGCGCTGCCGGCGTCGCCATCCGGGCCGAGGCGGACGTCGGACTCGAGGCGCTCGAAGGCGTGCCGTATGTCGCCATTACGGGAACCAACGGGAAGACCACGACGACGGCCCTGGTGGCGCATCTCCTGGTGGCCGCGGGATTCCGCGCGGTCGCCACAGGCAACATCGGGACACCGGTCTGTGAGGTGGCGCTCGCCGATGCCAGCCCCGAGTGGTTGGCGGTGGAGCTGTCCTCGTTCCAATTGCACGACTGCCATCTCCATCGGCCCGCGGTCGGGATCGTGACCAACCTGTCGCCGGATCACCTCGACCGCTACGCCAGCCTGGCGGAGTACTATGCCGACAAGCGGCGGCTTTTCCTCAACGCCGAGCCGCGGTCATCCTGGGTGCTGAATGGCGAGGATGCCGGGGTGCTCAAGCTGGCGCACGGGGTGCCCGGCACGCATCTGACGGCCTCCCTCTCGGCGGCGGCCGATGCGTGGTACGATCGCGTGGCCGGCCGGCTGGTGGTGCACGGCGAGCCGATCCTGGACCGGCGCGACCTGCGCCTGCTCGGTGACCACAATGTCCACAATGCGCTGATGGCGGCCCTGGCCGTCGCGGTGGCGGGAGTGCCGCTGCACCGGGTCGCGGCCGGGTTGCGGACCTTCCGCCCGCTGGATCATCGGCTGGAACCGGTGGCCGAGGTCGGCGGGGTGTTGTGGATCAATGATTCGAAGGCCACCAACATCGCCTCCACCGTGGTGGCCCTGGCCGCGATGGAGCGCCCCTACGTCCTGCTGCTCGGCGGCCGGCACAAGGGCGAGGCCTATACCGCCCTCGTGCCCCACCTCCGGCAGGGGTGCCGCGGCGTGGTGGCCTATGGCGAGGCGGAATCGCTCATCGTGCAGGACCTCGGCGATGCTGTTCCGCTGGCCACGGCGGGCAGTGACTGGCACGCGGTGATGGCCGCCGCGCGTGAACTGGCCCGGGCCGGGGACGCGGTCCTGCTCTCCCCGGCCTGCTCCAGCTTCGACATGTTCACCAGCTACGGTGAGCGCGGCGCGCTGTTCCGGGCGGGCGTGATATCCGGATGACCGCGCCCGCCGTGCAGCACCCGGGTGAACTGCGCTGGGAGACCCGGCTCCTGGTGGTGGTGACGATCACCATGACGGTCTTTGGGGTGGCCTCGATGTACTCCGCGAGCTCCCTCCAGGACGGCGGGTTCGATTTTGCCATGAATCAGCTGACGGGTGCGCTGGCGGGGTTCCTCGTCCTGCTGGTCGTGTCGCGTTTCGACTATGTGCGCTGGCGCCCAGTGGCCTGGCTGATTCTTGGCGTGACCCTCGTGCTGCTCCTGTTTCCCCTCCTGCCGTTTACCCAGACCATCAGTCCGGTCATCAATGGGGCCCGCCGCTGGGTGGAGCTCGGGCCGGTGCGCTTCCAGCCGAGTGAACTGGCCCGGTTCACCATCGTGTTGTGGGCCGCGGCGCTGGCGGCGAAGAAGGGCGAGCGGGTGCGGGAGTTCCAGAAGGGTGTGCTCCCGTTCCTCCTGGTGTTCGGCCTGGTGTCGCTGATGATCCTGCGCCAGCCCAGCCTTTCGATGGCCACGCTGGTGGCGTTGCTCGGCGTCGTGGTGCTCTTCACGGCGGGCGCCAAGGCCGGACAGTTCGTCCTGATGGTGCTGGCGATGATCCTGATCGTCATCAGCAAGGTGCTCGGCACCGGCTTTCGTTACGAGCGGTGGCTGGCCTTCCTGGACCCGGTTGGCTCGGCGCAGGGAGCGGGGCTCCAGGTGGAACAATCATTGGTGGGGCTTGGTGCGGGGGGGCTGTTCGGGGTGGGCTTCGGGGAGGGGCAGCAGAAGCTGAACTACCTGCCCTATGCCTACTCGGATTTCCTGTTCAGTGCCATCGGTGAGGAGTGGGGATTCCTCGGGAGCCTGGTTGTCATCCTGCTCTATGCCACCTTCTGCTGGGTGGGGTTCCGGATCGCGCGGACGGCGCGCGATCCCTTCGGCCAGTTTCTCGCCGCGGGCCTGACCGCTGGCATCGGGTTGACTGCGTTCCTGCACATTGCCGTCACCCTTGGCCTGATGCCGACGACGGGCCTGCCACTCCCATTCATGTCCTTCGGTCGCTCGAATCTGATGATCAACCTGCTGTCGGTGGGGGTCATCGTCAGTGTGGGTCGGATGCGTGGCCGGGGGCCGGCGCGGAGCGGGAAAGCCGAAGGGGCCCGAGCCCGGTGACCACGCTCCTGATCGCGGGCGGGGGGACCGGCGGCCACCTGATGCCGGCGCTGGCCATCGCAGCGGCAGTTCACCACGCGAGCCCGGACATCAGGGTCGTCCTCGCGGGGGCGGAGCGCGGCGTCGAGGCCACCATCCTCCCCACCCGTCTGTATCCGTACACGCTCCTGCCGGTCGAGCCCATCTATCGTCGCCAATGGTGGCGCAACGCCAGGCAGCCGGTCAGCGCGTGGCGCGCCGTCGCCGCGGCCCGGGCGCTGCTCGACCGCGAGCGTCCGGATGCGGTGGTCGGCACTGGCGGCTATGCGTCGGGCCCGGTGGTATGGTCAGCGGCTCGCCGCGGGATCCCGACCGCGATCCAGGAACAGAACGCATTCCCGGGCCTGGCCACGCGCTGGCTTGCCGGCCGGGGGCGCGAGATCTACCTCGGCGTGCCCGAGGCGGCCCACCGATTGAAGCCCGGCCGGCACACGGCGGTCGTGCACACCGGCAACCCGATCACCCCGCCCAATCGGAGCCCAGGCTTCCGTGCCAAGGCGCGCAACCGGTTCCTCCTCACGGGTGCACTCCCCGTGGTGGTCGTGACGGGCGGCAGCCAGGGATCGCTGGCGATCAATCGTCAGGTCGCGGCCTGGATTGATGGCGGCGGAGGCCACGACGTGCAGCTCATCTGGGTGGCGGGGAAGACCACCGTCGAGGAGTTCAAGCGCTACCATCGCCCACCGTTCGTGCAGGTATTCGATTTCCTCGATCCGATGGCGGAAGCGTGGGCCGTCGCGGATCTGGTCGTGGCTCGGGCCGGGATGATGACCATTGCGGAACTTTGCGCCTGGGGGATTCCCAGCGTCCTCATCCCGCTCCCGACGGCGGCGGCGGATCACCAGACCGCCAACGCCGTCGCCCTCGCTGAAGCCGGGGCCGCGGTGCATCTCCCGCAGGCATCCCTGAAACGGGGGGTGCTCGGGGCTGAAATTGAACGGCTGGTGGGAGACGGAGTTATCCGCACGAAGCTTGCAGAATGTGCATTGTCGCGTGGAAAACCGGAGGCGGCAGCCGAAATCGCCGCCCGAATTGTGGCGCTGGCGGGTTCCTGACTACCTTTCGCAACTGACTGTAATACCTTAGATTAGCCCACTGGGATGAACCTCTTTCTCGCCTCCGACCAGCGACCTGTGCATTTTGTGGGAATCGGGGGGGCGGGGATGGCCGCCTTGGCCCTCGTTGCGCTTCGCCGCGGAGTGGCAGTCTCCGGCTCGGATACCGACACCTCCGGCTGCGGAGACCTGCGCGCCGCGGGCGCGACTGTGCGGGAGGGAATCCACCCTGAGATGGTGGACCAGGCCCGCGCTGTGGTGGCGAGTGCCGCGATCCCGGCGGGTCACGCGGAGTTGCAGCGCGCCGCGGAACTCGGCGTGCCGGTCGTGCCCCGCAAGGGTGCCCTGGCCGAGTTGATCGCCGGGGCGCGCACCGTGGCCATTGCGGGGACGCATGGCAAGACCACGACGACGGTGATGACCGCCGAGGCCCTCGAGGCTGCCGGCTTCAACCCCACCGCGCTTGCCGGGGGCCGGGTCGGGAGCTGGGGTGGGAATGCGCGCATCGGCGGCACGGAATGCTTCGTGGTGGAAGCCGATGAATACGACCAGGCCTTCCTGGCGCTCTACCCGACGGTGGCGGTCATCAACAACGTCGAGCCGGATCATCTGGAGTGTTACGGCAGCGTCGAAGCGATGGAGGCTGCCTTTGTCGAATTTGCGGGCCGCGCCGAGTCCATCCTTATCGGGAACGACGGAGTCGGGTCGGATCGGGTCGCCGCGATGCTGGGGCCCCGGGTGTCGCGATTCGGGCCGGGGGCCGCCGGGGTAGGGCTGGCGCTGCGGGTGGCGAACCCCGGCGGGGCCGAAGGCGAGGTCTCGTGGCCGGACGGCCGCACGGTCACCCTGCGCCTGCAGGTGCCCGGCCTGCACAACCTCCGCAACGCGACCGGCGCCTTGGCGGCGGTCGCGGCGCTCGGAGGGGATGTGGTGCGCGCGGCGGAGGCGCTGGCCGCCTTCACCGGCGTCGGGCGTCGGTTCGAGCGCCTGGGTGAGCACGCCGGGGTCGAGTGGGTGGACGACTATGCCCACCACCCGACCGAGGTCGCCGCTACCCTCGCCGCAGCGAGAGAGGCGTATCCAGGCCGAAGGCTGGTGGCTGTCTTCCAGCCGCACCTGTACTCGCGCACGGCGTTGCATGGGGTCGCACTGGGTCACGCGCTGGTGGCGGCAGATCTGGCCGTGGTCACGGGGATCTACCCGGCGCGTGAAGCGCCGATCCCCGGGGTGACGGGGGCGGTGGTGGCGCAGGCGGCCCTGGCGGCGGGAGGCGCGGTGGAATATCTGGAGGAGCGAGACCAGCTCGCCAACGCGGTCCGGCCGTTGCTGAGGGCCGGTGACGTCGTACTCACACTGGGCGCCGGGGACATCACCCGATTGGCCACCGAGCTGGGCGTCCGGTGAATCGGATCCGGCGCCGCGCGCTGCAGGTCGTCGCCGTGCTGGTGGTCGGGCTTGTCGCCTGGTTCGGGCTGCCGGCGGTGCTGCGCACCCTCGATTTTTTCCGGGTGCGCCGGGTGGAAGTCTACGGAGCGAGGTATGTTTCCGGTCCGGAGTTGGTGAGCGCCATGGGGATCCCCAGCTCGGCGAGCGTCTTCGATGCGACGGGGCCTTGGCAAGATGGCGTGGCCGCGCTTGAGGGGATCGAGTCGGTGGAGATTGCCCGGCGGCTGCCGGGCACGATCCGGGTGACCGTGCGGGAAGCGGAGCCGGTGGCGCTGGTGTCGCATGAGGGTGCCCTGGCCCTGGTGGATGCGCGCGGAACAGTGCTTCCGTTCCTGCCAGCGCGCGTGGCCGCCGACCTCCCGATCCTGACGGCGGGTCCGCGGGTGGCCGGCGTGGTGGCCCGGATCAAGGCCATCCATCCGGAGCTCTACGCCGAACTCATCACGGTGGCCCGGGTGCGCGGGCATGTGGTACTCGAGGCCGGCCCCCGCCGGCTGCTGGTCCGAACCGATGCCTCGGTGGAGGAGATCCAGAACATGGCGGCTGTGGCCCAGGAACTGGCACGAAACGGACAGACATGGCGTGAGCTGGACGGGCGCTTCTCCGGCCTGGTCGTCGTGCGTGGGATGGGCGGCTGATGCAGCCCACTCCCCGCCTCGTGGCCGGGCTGGATCTTGGCACCACCAAGGTGGTGGCGCTCATTGCCGAGGTCACTGGCGACGGTCGTGAGGGCGGGGTCAAGATCCTCGGCGTGGGGACGGAACGGAGCACGGGCATCCGCCGCGGCGCGGTGCGGGATGTGGAGGAAACCACCCGCGCCATTGCCAAGGCCCTGAAGGACGCGCAGTTGATGGCCGGCCTCGAGGTCGGCACCCTGTACTGCGGCGTGGCGGGTGAGCACGTGGCCGAGCGGAGCTCGCACGGGGTCGTCTCGGTCACCGGCAACGAGATCCGGACCGCCGACGTTGCCCGGGTCAACGATGTCGCCAGCAACATCTCCTTCGGCCGCGACCACGAACTGCTCCACGCCATCCCCCAGGACTACCTGGTGGACCACCAGGCCGGGATCACCGACCCGATCGGCATGACGGGGCAACGGCTTGAGGCGGAAGTGTATCTTGTAACCGTCCTCTCCTCCGCGCTGACCAACCTGCGGCGCTGCGTGGAGCGGGCGGGGTACCAGGTGGGCGAGTTCGTGCTGGAACCCCTGGCCGCGTCCCTGGCGGTGCTGACCCCCGACGAGCGGGAGCTGGGGTGTGCGCTGGTGGAACTCGGCGGCGGCTCCACCAGCATCTCGGTGTTCCAGGGCGGGCGGATCCGGCACACGGCCGCGCTGATGTTTGCCGGCGGGCATGTCACCAATGACATCGTGCATGGCCTGCAGGTGACGCAGCAGGAGGCCGAGCGGCTGAAGGAGCGTCACGGATCGGCGTACGAGTCGCTGGTGCCCGAATCTGACCTGATAGAGCTCCCCGGTGCCTCGGGTCAGCGGTCGCGGACGGCCCAGCGCCGGGTGCTCGCCCACATCATGCACATGCGGCTCCAGGAGGTGCTGGAGCTGGCGGCCGATGAATTGCAGCGCACGGGATATCACCACCACCTGCCAGCGGGGGTGGTCCTGACGGGCGGGGGCGCCGAGACCCCCGGGATCGAGGAGCTGGCCCGTGAAGTCTTCGCCCTGCCGGTGCGGGTGGGGCTGCCGGCGACCGGCCTGTCGGGGCTGGCGGACAGCGTGGAATCGCCGCGAATGGCGGTGGCGACCGGGCTGGTGATGTACGGGGCGCGGCAGGTGCTCCTCGGCGGTGGCTTCGGGGCGGGGGGCCGGAAGTCGCCCGCCGTGGAAAAGGTGCTGGGTCCAGTCAAGCGGTGGTTGCAGGACTTCTTCTGAGCAGGCTCACGAGGGGGACGCCATGAGGTTCGAGCTCGAATCGCACACGCCGCAGAACGCGCGCATGAAGGTGGTCGGCGTCGGGGGCGGCGGCGGCAACGCCGTGAACCGGATGATCGAGGAGCGGCTCCAGGGAGTCGAGTTCATCTCGGTGAACACCGACGCCCAGGCGCTGGCGGCCTCGAAATCCGACCTCAAGGTGCAGATCGGGCGCAAACTCACGCGCGGGCTCGGCGCCGGCGCGCGCCCCGAGATCGGGCGCCAGGCGATCGAGGAGAACCGGGATGAGGTGGTCAGCGCGCTTCAGGGCGCCGATCTCGTCTTCGTGACCTGCGGCATGGGGGGCGGCACCGGCACCGGCTCGGCGCCGGTGATTGCCGAGCTGGCCCGCGACATTGGTGCCCTCACCGTCGGCATCGTCACCAAGCCGTTCCTCTTCGAGGGACGGAAGCGGATGAAGCAGGCTGAGATGGGCATCAGCGAGATGCGCCGCAACGTGGATACCATGATCGTGGTCCCCAATGAGCGGCTGCTGGCGGTGGTGGGGAAGGGCATCCCATTCCAGGACGCCCTCAAGAAGGCCGACGAGGTGCTGCTGCATGCCACCCAGGGCATCGCCAGCCTGATCACCAACACCGGCTTGATCAACGTGGACTTCGCCGACGTCCGCACCATCATGCAGAACGGTGGCGCCGCGCTGATGGGCACCGGCATCGGCCGGGGTGAGAGCCGCGCGCTGGAGGCGGCGCAGCAGGCCATCTCCAGCCCGCTGCTGGACAACGTGTCCATTGCCGGCGCCACCGGGGTGCTGATCAATATCATTGCCGGTGGGGACTGCACCATGGACGAGGTCACCCAGATCAACGAGATCGTCCACGACGCCGTGGGCGACGAGGCCGAGATCATCTTCGGCCACGGGCTGGATCTGGAGATGCAGGGCGAGATCCGGGTCACGGTGATCGCCACCGGATTCGACCGCGCGGTCACCGGGCAGCCGGTGGTGGCCAAGTCGGCCGCCAGCGGGCAGGGTCACGGCGCAGCGGCCCGCACGACCGCGGAGGTGCCCGGGGTGCTGCCGTTCCCCTCCCAGCGCCGGGCGGCCGCCCAGCCGGCGCCGAGCCAGCCCAACCCTTCCCGCCCGCCGGCCCGGCCGGTCGGGCCGGGGGAAGTCTCGGATCTCGAGATTCCCACGTTCATTCGCCGGCAGATGGATTGATGCGCCCCCTCGCCCTGCTGGCCTCCCTCGGGGTGCTCGTGGCCGCCTCGGTCTTTGCGCTGAGCGGTGACTGGCCGTGGCAGCGGCTCCCGGCGGCGCGCCCGATCCTGGTGACCACGGCAGTCCATGAGAGCGCCGACACCCTGCGGCGTGGCGAGACGCTCTCCGCCCTGTTCGCCCGGAACAACCTGCTGAGCCGTGAGATCGGCGAGGCCCTCAGCACCCTCGGGGTCGAGACACGGCGCCTGCGGGAGGGGCTCATCTTTCAGTTTCGCCGCACGCCAGGCGAGGAAGCGCCGCACCATGTGCAGGTACGCACCGGCCCCGACGAGCGCCTGCGCCTGATTCGGGTGGACGGCGGCTGGAGCGGCGAACGCCTGCCGGTGAGCTGGGAGCCCGAGACCGTCCGGGTCGAGGGGACGATCGATCACTCGCTCTACGATGCCCTGGACCGCACCATCGACGACGACGTCCTGCCCGGCGCGGAGCGGATCCGGTTGGCCTGGGATCTGGCCGATGTCTTTGCCTGGAATGTCGACTTCAGCCGCGACATCCAGACCGGGGATCACTTCGCCGTGGTGATTGAGCGGCTGGTCTCCGAGGAAGGGGAACGGCGATTCGGACGGGTGCTCGCCTCCACCCTCCGGGTGAACGGCAAGCCGCTCACCGCCTTCCGTTTCCACGATGAGGACGGCAAGCCCAGCTACTACGACGAGGAGGGCAATTCCCTCCGCCGGGCATTCCTCGTGGCGCCGCTCGAGTTCCGCAGGATTTCCTCCGGCCTCGGTGGCCGGCGCCACCCGATACTCGGCACCTATCGCGGACACAATGGGATCGACTACTCCGCCGTGTCGGGGACCCCGGTACGCGCAGCCGGGGACGGGACCGTGGCCCGGGCCGGCCGGTCCGGCGGGTACGGCAACCTGGTGGAGATCCGGCATCGCAGCGGGATCACCACCCGGTATGCCCACCTGAGGGGCTTTGCTCCCGGAGTCCGAGGCGGCGCCCGCGTCAGGCAGGGAGACGTGATCGGCTACGTCGGCTCGACCGGGCTCTCCACCGCTCCACACCTGCATTATGAGTTCCGCGTCAACGGTGCCCCCCGTGATCCGCGCCGCGTGGACCTCGGTAACGGGGAGCCGATTCCCCGCACCCTTCGCGCCGCCTTCGAGCTGGAGCGTAGCCGGCTGGCCGGGCTGCTGCAGCCCCGCGGCGGGTCCGGGGTGATCGCGGTCGAGGATTGACCGCCGGGCTCCTCGCACTGCTCCTGATCGGGCTCGCTGCCGCGCTTGCGGTGGCGAGCTATTGCGTTCAGGGAGTGCCGGCTCGCCGGCTCTGGCCTGCCGTGCTGGGTCGTGCGGTGGCCTGGAGCGGAGTGGTGGCGCTGGTCCTGAACCCTGGCTGCGCGGTGGGTGGCCCCCCTGTGCGCCCGCTGGTGCTGCTGGATACCTCGCTCAGTCTTTCGGGGGCCGGCGGCGACCTTGCCGGTGCGCGGGCCCTGGCCGACTCCCTCGGCGAGGTGCACCCTTTCGGATCCAGTCGGTTGCGCCCCCCCCTGATCGCCGCCGCCGCGTCGGGCCGTCCGGTGGTGGTCGTCAGCGACGGAGAGATCCGCGACGCGTTCGAGGTGCCTGCTGACCTGCTTGCGGGCGCCTCGGTCCGGCTGGTTCCGCGACGGCGGCTCGATGACCTCGCAATCACCGCCGTGGAGGCACCACGCTGGGTGCAGTCGGGGGACACCCTTCGCATCCAGGCCACCGTGGAAGTGTTCGGGGAACCGGTCCGGGGCCCGGTGTCTATCGAGGTCCGGAGCGGGGACCGCGTGATCGGCCGTGGCGAACTCGATCTGGCGGGCGCGCGGCGGGGCCAGGTCGCCGTCGCGGTGGCAACGGGCGGGCTGGGCAGCGGTGAGCAGGTGCTCGAGGTGATGGTGGGTGGCCACCGGGATGCCGAGCCGCGCACCGACCGGCGGTGGCGGGTGGTGACCATCACCCCGTCACCCGGGATCGTGGTGGTGGCCGCGGCCCCGGGGTGGGAGAGCCGTTTCCTTTTTCGGACGATCGGTGAGCTGGCCGGTCTGCCGGTGCGGGGCTATCTGCAGGTGGAGCCGGGCGCCTGGCGCCGGATGGACGGGCTGACTCCGGTCGGCACGGCAACCGTGGCCGAGGCGGTGCGCCGGGCGGATCTCCTGGTTTCGTTTGGCGCACCGGTGCCCGGGTCCGGGGAGACCAGGGCGCGAGGCCACTGGGACTGGCCGGTGGCCTCCCCGGTGAGCGGGGACTGGTTCCTCGTACCGGTCCCAGGGGCCCCGGCCGGAGCGGGGCTGGGGGCGATCCCCGCCGAGTCGCTTCCCCCGGCCACCGCACTCGGCGCGCTCGAACCGTCCGCGACCGGATGGACGGGGATGCGCGCCCAGTTGAGCCGGCGCGGGCCGGAGCGCGCGGCGGTGATCGGCGAGGTCCGCGGGAACCGGCGTCAGGTGGTCGTTGGTGCATCGGGGCTCTGGCGCTGGTCCTTCCGGGGTGGAATTGCCGAGCAGGCCTATCGCATCTGGGTGGCAGAAACGATGACCTGGCTCCTGGGTGGCGCCGGAGCGTCGGGTGACATGGTGCGCCCGCTCCGGCAGGTGGTGGAACAGGATGAGCCGGTGGTCTTTGAGCAGGTTGGCACGCCGCGGGAATCGTTCCTGGCCGTGGCATGGACCGGCGACGTGACCACGCGAGTGGATACCCTGGCGTTTGCTGGCGACGGTCGTGCCTCGGTGAACCTGCCGCCGGGGGTGTGGCAGTACCGTATCGGGCCGTCCGATTCTGGGATGGTGGTCGTGGAGGAGTATTCCGCCGAGTTCCTTCCGGTGCCGGTGTCGTTGGGGGCGCAGGAGGCGCGGCTCGTGCCGGCGCCGCCGCGGCGCCCGGTGCGCGACCTCCCATGGCTGTTCGCGATCCCCCTGGTGGCCTGGTGTCTGGAGTGGTGGACCCGGCGGCGCGCGGGGTTGCGCTGATCGCGCCTGCCCGGCGAGGGGTGGGAGTCCGGGCCGCATCACAGTAGTTTCCTGCCCACGTCCGCCCGCTTGGTGACCTGCACTCCGTTCCGGATCTCATGGCCGTTTCCCGTATCACTGAATCCGCGCGCCTCGGCCTTTGGGGCAAGCTCAAGCGCCTGGCGCTGACCGATGTTGGTGCCATCGTGCGCGGCTTCAACGCCGCCGATGTGGAGGCGATGGAGCAGACGCTGCTGGAGGCCGATTTCGGGCTCCCGGCAACCGCGGACCTGCTGGATCACCTCCAGGAGGAGATTCGCCGGGGCCGGGTCAAGACCGAGGAGCAATTGCGCGCGTCCGTGGAAGCGAAGATCGAGGCGCTGATCTCGGGTCCGGCCAATCCCGGGGTCATGGCCTACGCTGCAGCCGGTGTGACGGTGGTGCTCGTCGTGGGTGTCAACGGGGTGGGGAAGACCACCTCAGTCGCGAAGCTCGCCCACCGGCTCCACGGCGAAGGTCGCAAGGTGCTGCTGGCAGCGGCGGATACCTGGCGCGCCGGCGCGGTCGCCCAGCTCGAGACCTGGGCGGAGCGGCTGGGGTTGCCCTGCGTGTCAGGGACCCAGGGGGGAGACCCAGCCGCCGTGGCCTTTGATGCCCTCGAGGCCGCGACAAGTCGGGGCCTCGACACCGTGTTGATTGATACGGCCGGCCGCCTGCATACCCAGGAAGGACTGATGGACGAACTGCGCAAGGTGGTCCGCGTCATCGGCAAACGGATTCCCGGCGCGCCGCACGAGACCCTGCTGGTCCTCGATGGTACCGTGGGCCAGAACGCGGTGCAGCAGGGCCGGTTGTTTGCCCAGGCCGTCTCGCCGACCGGGCTCATCGTCACCAAGCTCGATGGCACCGCCCGCGGGGGCGCGGTGGTGGCCTTGCGCCGGGAACTGGACATCCCGATTCGTTTCCTCGGCCGCGGTGAGGGGCTTGCCGACCTCGCCGTCTTCGATGCTCACGCGTATGCGAGGCAGCTCGTGGGGTCCGATCAGTGACGGAAGAACAGTGAGCGGTAAGCGGTAAGCAGTAAGCAGTGAGCAGTGAGCATTGAGCAACACGCAGTGGGCGGTGTCGGTGGTGTGCAGGCTTCTCGCTTCTCCCTTCTCCCTTTTCCCTCCCCTCCCACGTCCATGCCCCCCCTCCACTCCGACACGCGTATCCAGTTCCTCAAGGGGATCGGCGAGCGGCGTGCGGAGTTGTTCGCCAAGCTTGGCATCCAGACCGCGCGCGACCTCCTCTGGCACCTGCCACACCGCTACCTGGATGCGTCGACGGTCACCCCGCTGGCGCGAGCCAAGGTGGGGGATGATGTCGCCTGTGTGGGGCAAGTGCTCAGCAAGGGCATCGTGCCGACCCGGAGTGGGCTTCGAATCTTCCATGCCGTGCTCCAGGATCGCTCCGGCGTGCTGGAGTGCGCCTGGCCGGGGCAGCCCTTCCTCGACCGGACCATCGTGGTGGGCCAGACGCTCCTGGTGGCCGGTCCCATCCGCTTCTATCACGGGCGGCAGATGTCGCCCCGCGAATACCTTGTCCTGGCCGACGCCGACAGTGAGGGCGAGGTCCTCGAC
>JBHEPH010000061.1:0-14173 GCA_046260395.1 Gemmatimonadales bacterium | reverse complement strand
ACCGGGCACTGATCCGTCTTTTCTACCACCTGCGCATCCGCCACGAGGTGGTGACGGCCCTGTCCATTCTCTCCGGCATCGCCGCGGCCGGCCTGATCGTGACGGCCCGGACCCCCGGCATGGTGGTCGCCGCCGCGCTGCTCGTCCACCTCAAGGATCTCTTCGACGCCTGCGATGGCGCCCTGGCCCGCCTGACCGGCACCGGCCATCGCCTGGGCCGCTTCCTCGACACGATCGGTGACGGGGTGGTGTTCACCCTCTGGATCGGGGCTGCCGCCTGGCGCGGCGTGGCCGATGGCTCCCCCGTCCCTGTCGCCGTGATCCTGGCCGCGCTCGCCTGGGTCTCACTCTTCCTGCAGTGCTCCTACTTCAACTTCCACCAGCTGCACTATGTCCGGCTGGCCGGCGCCGAGCTCACCAGCCAGCTGGACGAGCGCCAGGACCCCGGGCGTGGCGCGGTGGCTCTCCTCGCCCGCTGGTACGACCTCTGGTTCGGGTGGCAGGACCGCCTGCTGGCCCGCTGGGACCTGGCCCAGCGCCGGTACGCCGGGCTGCCCGAGGATCCCCACCACCCGGACAACGACGCCTGGTATGCGCACCGCGGCTTCATGGTCGCCAACTCCGCCCTCTGCTTCGGCACCCACGCATTCCTGCTGATTGTCTGCCTGCTGTTCCTGACGCCCTGGGCGTTCCTCGGCGTCGTGGCCGTCGGCCTCAACCTGTATTGGGCCGCCATCCTGGTGACCCGCCGCCAGGTGTTTGGCCGGGACAGGGCAGGCGCGGCGCCTGCTGTGTGAAGTGCCGGAAGCCCCGGCAGCGCTCAGCGAAAGACGCGACTTCTACGTATACTGCGGGTGGAGCGGTTCGCCGCCACCACCCCCAATTCATCTCGACTGTTCCCCGTGGAGTGTGTGCATGACCCGGCCCTTCGGCAGCCGCCCGACCCTCGCGCTCACCGTGCTCCTTGCCAGCATCTCTGCCGCCCCGCTGATGGCCCAGGAGCTCCGCACCCACGCCGAACGATCCGGCTTTACCCAGTACACGCCGTATGACTCGATGATGGTGTACCTGCAGGCGCTGCAGGCACGGAGCCCCGTGATGCGCATGGGGCTCTACGGCCAGACCCGGCTCGGTCGTGACCTGCCCTACGCGGTCTTCAGCCGTCCCGCCCTCAGTGAACCGTGGGAGGCCTGGTCGCTCGGCCGCCCGGTAATTGTGCTGAACGCCAACGTTCATGGCGGGGAGCGCACCCTGCGCGAGTCGCTGTTGATCCTGATGCGCGAGCTCGCCACCCCGGGCACCGAGGCCAACGGCTACCTCGATCACGTGGTCCTGGTCATTGCACCGCAGATCAACCCCGATGGCTTCGAGGCCACTCCCCAGGGACAGCGCGGCAACTCCTGGGGCATTGACATGAACCGTGACTGGGTCAAGCGCGAGCAGCCGTCGATGGCCAACTACGCGCTCAACGTCATCAACCGCTGGATGCCCCACGTTTTCGTGGATGGACACAACGGCGGCGCCTTCCCCTACCAGCTCACCTATCAGTGCCCCTCGCACGCCGAGCCGGACCAGCGGATCACGCAGATGTGCGACCGCGAGATCTTCCCGGCCATCGACCGGCGACTGCAGGCGGTGGGCATGAAGTCGTGGTACTACGCCAACGGCACCCGCACACGGTGGAACGGCGGCGGCTACGACGCGCGCATCGGCCGGAACTACGGTGGCTTTGCCAACATCGTCGGCATTCTTTTCGAGTCGCCCCCCGGGGTGCCGATGCAGACCGGCGTCGAAGCCGGCGTGCTCGGCTTCAAGGCCGTTGTGGAGTACACGCGCGACAACGCCGCCAAGGTCATGGACCTGGTGCACACCGCCCGTCGCGAGACCGTGGAAATGGGCCAGCAGGCACGGGGTGACGTGGTGGTGGAGATGCGCTACGGGCCGCAGCCGTACCGCGTCACCTATGAGATCGGGGTGACCGAGGGTGGCGAAAGGCGCGCCATTTCCGTCACCAGCGATTCGATGATGACCCTGCCGGTCGCCACCAGGACGCGGCCGCGGCCCTACGCCTACATCCTGCCGCGTGACGCCGAGGCGGCCGTGGCGATGCTGCGCCGCAATGCGATCGTGGTGGAGCAGCTCCTCGAGCCGATGCAGGTCGAGGTGCAGGTCTATGTGGTGGAGGGCGTGGGGTTCGAGCAGGCGTACAACCACGGCGCCGCGGTCCGGCTGCGCCTGGCCGACCAGCCCCTCACCCAGACCCGCACCTTTCCGGCCGGCAGCTATGTCGTGCGGACCGGCCAGATGCTTGGCAAAGTGGCCGCGCACATGCTGGAGCCGGAGACCAACGACAACGTGATCTACTGGAACACCATGGACGCCTGGCTGCCGCTCAACCGGCTGCTGCCGGTCCAGCGTCAGGGCGAGGACCCGGAGGACGCCACCCCGGGCCCGCCGGCAGGCGGCGGGCAGGCGCAGGGTCCACCGCTGGCTCCCATCTTCAAGGTCATGCGACCGATGGCGATTCCAGCGCGGATCATCCCGTGAACACAGCGCGACTGAACCCGCCCACCCCGAACGGGACTCACCACGAAGGCCGAGCCCCGGCGGGGGCCCCATGACCCGGCCGCCTGCCGGACTGACCCCCCTGGGTGCCCTGTTCGTGACCATCGGCGGCGCCGTGCTGGTGCTGGCCGGCATGCGGGCCGCGGCGCCGGTGGTCGGGCCGCTGCTGCTCGCCCTGCTGATCACCATTGCGTGGAGCCCCGCCTCCCTCTGGCTGCGGCGGCGCGGCTGGCCACCCGCCGTGGCCGCGCTCACGGGCATCGTGGTGAGCCTGGTCGGCCTGGCGCTCCTGGTGGCGCTGGTCTGGTCGTCCCTGATCGGGCTGGAGGACAAACTCCCGGAGTACCAGCCGCGAGTGGCCGCGCTGCAGGCGTCGGGCGCAGAGTTGCTGGCCAAGCTGCCGTTCGACTCCTCCCGGCTGCTCTCGGCCGAGGAGGTGCAGCCTGGGGCGCTGGTTGGCTACGCGCTGCAAATGATCGGGGGCGTGACATCGGCGGCCGGCGCCTTGGCGCTGCTCGGACTGCTGATGGCATTCATGATGCTCGAGTCGGTGCGGTACCCGGAAAAGCTCGAGAGGGTCCTGACCGCCTCGGAGGAGACGCGCACCCGCATCACCCGTTTCGGGGAGAGCATGCGCAGTTATATCGTGATCAACGCCGTGTTCGGCCTCATTGCCGCGGTGGCCAACACCCTGCTCCTGCTCGCACTCGGAGTGGATTTCGCGATCCTCTGGGGGGTGCTCTCCTTCCTGCTCAGCTTCGTCCCCAACGTCGGCGTCCTGATCTCGATCGTCCCGCCCGCGCTGATGGCCCTGCTGCAGTTCGGCGCCGGGCGGGCCGTGATCGTGGCGGCGGGCTTCTTCGTCATCAACTTCATCGTGGACAACATCCTGAAGCCACGATTCGTGGGCAGCAGCCTCAACCTGACCCCGATCACCGTGGTGGTTTCCCTGGTCTTCTGGGGATGGCTGCTGGGGCCGGCGGGCGCCCTGCTCGCCGTGCCACTCTCCATCGCCGTCAAGTTCCTCCTCGAAATCTTCGAGGAATCCCGATGGCTGGCCGCGCTGATGAGCGAGACCCCGGCAGGATCGGAGCAGGACACCGGCGCGGGCCCGCCCGCCGTCGCATGACGCGGGATGGCACGCCGCCGGATACCGGTAGTCGTCGTTTCTCCCATGGAGGTTGCATGCGCCTGACTGCGCGCCACCTGTCGGCCAGCCTCCTGTTGGTCGCCACGGCCCCGTTGGCCGCCCAGCCAGCCCACGAAGCGATCATCAAGCAGAAGTTCCAGGCGGAGCTCGAGGCCATTGCCCAGGGGTTCGACGGTGTGGCCGGCCTGCACCTGGTGGACTTGACCAGCGGCGACCGGTTCGACGTGCGGGGCGACCTGGTCTTCCCGCAGGCCAGCGCCATCAAGATCACCATCCTGCTGGAGCTGTTCCGGCGGGCGGAGACCGAACCGGGGCTCCGCCGCGAGCGGATCGAGCTGACCGCCGCCAACCGGACCGGCGGCAGCGGCGTGCTCCAGGTGCTGACCGAGGGCGGCTCGGCGCTCTCGCTCGAGGATCACGCCATCTACATGATCCTCCACTCCGACAACACCTCCACCAATATCCTGATCGACCGGCTCGGCATGGATGCCATCAACCGGTTGAGTGCCTCGCTGGGTGCACCGCAGACGCTGGTGCAGCGCCGCATGATCCAGCCGGACGCTTCGGCGCGGGGCCAGGAGAACCTCTCCACCCCGCGTGAGGCCGCCGCCATCATGGAGCGGATTGCCACCTGCGAGCTGCCGATGGGCGACGCATCGTGCCGCCGGGTGCGCCAGATCCTGGAGATTCCCAAGGGCGGCCCCACCCGCGCAGCCGTACCCGGCACGGTGCCGATTGCCTTCAAGCCCGGAGGCATTACCGGCGTGGCCACGACCTGGGCACTGGTCGGATTGGCCGGCCGGCCGTATGTCCTGTCCGTGATGACCAACTACGGTGGGGACGGCGGGGCGGTCGTCGAAGCCGTGTCCGGGGCCGCCTACCGCTACTTCAGCAAGCTCGCCGGGGCCACCCCGCACGGCACCCGGGTCTCGCCCGACCTGCTCCGCCGCGTCTCTCCTCCGCCCGCCCGCGACCCTTGAGGAACCCTGCCATGCGCGCCCCCGCCCTGCTCCACCGCATCGCCGCCGTTGTCCTGGTCCTGCTGCCGCTCCTGGCCGGCAGCCTCGACGCCCAGCCGCTCCGCTTCATGCGCGACCCGCACATCCACGGGAACCGGATCGCCTTCAGCTATCTGGGCGACATCTGGGTGGCCAACGCCGATGGCAGCGCCGCCCGCCGGCTCACCAGTCACGTGGGCCGTGACATCACCCCGACCTTCAGCCCGGACGGACGCTCGATCGCCTTCAGCAGCGACCGGTTCGGCAACTATGATGTCTTCGTCGTGGCCGTAGATGGGGGGGAGCCGACCCAACTCACCTTCCACACCGGCCCGGACCTTGTGCGGTACTGGACACCCGATGGCAGCGCCGTCATGTTCAGCACCCTCACACGAGGTGTCTTCCCGTTCGGCTCCCCGATGTACATCGTGTCCCGCACGGGGGGAATTCCGACTCCGATGAGCATGGACATGGCTGGCATGGCCATGATCAGCCAGGATGGGCGGCGCGTGGCCTTCACCCGGTCCGCGTTCAATCCGAATCGCAAGGGCTATCGAGGGAATGCTCAGACCGACATCTACGTGCAGGACATCGCTTCACGAGAGGTGACCCAACTCACCGACACCGACTTGCAGAACTTCCGAAGCCACGGCCATGACGCCCACCCGATGTGGGGGCAGGACGGCCAGGTGTACTTCGTCTCCGAGCGGGACGGCATCTTCAATCTCTGGCGCGTCGCCCCGGGTGGGGGCGTGCCGATCCAGGTCACCCGCCACACCATCGGCGGGGTGATGTATCCGGCCATCTCGCCGGACGGGCGGACGATCATCTACACCCAGGAATTCGAGCTCTGGGCGGTGGACATCCCCACCGGCACCCCACGCCGGATCCCGGTGAGCGTGCCGGTCGACCCGCGCGACAATCCGGTGGAGTTTGTGCGCACCCAGGGGCGGGCGGAGGGATTCAGCCCCGACCCGACCGGCGACCGGGTGGTGGTGGACTTCCGGGGCGAGATCGTGATCGTGCCGGTGGACGCGGCGATGGGAGAAATGACCCGGGTGACCCGCTCGCCCTGGCGGGACCGCTACGCCGCCTTCTCGCCGGACGGATCCATGCTGGCCTACGTTTCGGATGAATCGGGGGAAGAAGAGATCTGGGTCTCCGTGCTCGCCACCGGTGAGCGCCGAAAGATCACCGACATGCCGGTCTTCCAAACCAGCAACTTCGCCTGGGCGCCCAACGGCGAGCGGATCGCCTTCGTGGCCGGGAACCGACTCTACGAGACCCGCGTGGCCGACGGACGCACCACCGAACTGGCCCACAACGAGGCCGGCGGCTACACCCTCCATGAGTACAGCCCCGACGGGGGATGGCTGGTGTATTCCCGCTCCAACCCCCGCCTGGACCCGGAAGTGTTCCTCTTCGAGATCGCGACTCGACGCGAAACGGACGTTACCCGCACGCCAGGGAACAACGGCAACGCCGGCCTCTCCCCGGACGGCCGCACGCTGCTCTTCACCTCCAACCGGGCTGGCGGCGTCACGCACCTCTTCTCCGTCTCGCTGGCTCGGCTCGGCGACAATCCCAATGACCCCGTGGTCCGCGGCCGGCAGCGCACCGCACGGGGAGCCGATACGACTGCCACCGGCGGTGCCCGCGGCGTGCGAGCGGCGCCAACGCCGCTTCAGGTGGACACAGCGGGCATTGGACGGCGGGCGCAGCAGCTCACCACCGGCGCCAACCCCGTCGGCGAGTGGTTCCTCTCGGCCGATGGGCGGACCATCTACTTCACGAGCCGCGACGACGACGGCCCCGGGCTCTTCTCGATGACCCTGGACGGCCGCGAACGTCGCAAGGTGGCGCCGGGCGCCTTCCCGGGGCTGACGCCGACCAAGGACCGGCGGTTCGTGTTCTTCACGCAGCCGGGGGCGGGCACCGGGAACGAGGTGCACCGGATGACACTCCAGAACCAGCGCCGGGAGCGGGTCAACTTCAGCTTCACGGTGGAGGTGGATCAGCGCGCCGAGTGGCGGCAGATCGTCCTGGAGTCGTGGCGGGTGATGCGGGACAGGTTCTACGACTCCAGCATGCACGGCCGGGACTGGGTGGCCATCCGCGACCAGTACCTGCCGTTGCTGGAACACGTCGGCACCTATGAGGATTCCTACGACCTGGCCAACAAGATGATCGGTGAGTTGAACGCCTCGCACGTTGGCGTCACCGGCCCCGCCTCGCGTCCCCAGGACGCGGGGTACACCTCCCGGCACCTCGGCCTCGAGCTGGAGCCCGCCGGCGCGCGCTATCGGATCAGCCACATCTACCGCGAGGGGCCGGCCGACCACGAATGGCTGGGCCTCTCGGTCGGGGACTATGTCCTCGCCATTGATGGGCAGGAGCTGCAGGCGGGCGACAACTACTGGAGGATCCTCAACCACGCCCTGAACGAGTTCGTGCCGATCCGCGTCTCCGGCAACGCCGACGGCCGGGATGCACGGATCGTCAGGATCCAGACGATCGAGTCACCCAACAACCTGAAGTATGAGGAGTGGGTGGCCCGCAACCGGGAGTTCGTGGAGCGGGAGTCCGGCGGCCGGATCGCGTACGTCCATATCCGCGCAATGAACCAGCCCTCGCTGGCGCGCTTCGAGGAGGAGATAAACCGGTTCTGGGACGCCGAGGGAATCGTGGTGGATATCCGGTTCAACGGCGGCGGGAACATTGACCAGCAGTTGCTCGACATCCTGGAACGGCGTCCCTACCAGTTCTGGAACAACCGCTGGGGCGCCCGGGAATGGGGGCGCCGCCCCCGACAGGCGATCGCCGGGCCGAAGGTGATGCTGGTCAATGCGCGCTCCGGATCGGACTCCGAGGTAACCCCGCTCGGCTTCAAAGACCTGGGATTGGGCCGGGTGGTGGGGAACCCGACGGCCGGGGCGGTCATTGCCACCGGCAACTACGGATTGATTCACGGCGGTTCCATCCGCACGCCCGGATCGCTGGTGGTCCAGTGGGATCCGACCAAGCCGAACAACTACGGCATCAACCTGGAGAACTACGGGGTGGAGCCCGACGTGTGGGTGGTCAACTCCCCGATGGACATGCTGGCGGGCTTCGACCGCGAACTCAAGACCGCCGTGGACGAGGCGCTTCGGATGTTGCGCTCCGAGGTCTGGCAGTACCGTGGCTTCCTGCAGGATCACCAGCGCCCGAGGAACTGACCGATGCCGCACATGTCGCAGGTGGCTCGACACCAGACTCGCTTCAACCGGGCAGTGCGCACCGGGTGGGTCACTGCGGTCAGCACGGTCCTGGCTGCATCGCTGGCGGCGCAGGCCAGCTATTTCCCCGAGCCAGGGAACTGGGAACGGCGAGCGCCGGCGCAGGTGGGCATGGAGGCCGCGCGCCTCGCGGAGGCGGTGGCCTTCGTGCAGACCGCGGAGAACCCCCAGCCGCGCGACCTGTCGGTGGCGCACTGGCTGAGCTGGCGCAACGAGCCGATGGACGCCCCCGTGGGCCCGTTCACCACGCGCGGCGCTGTCAGCGGCTTCGTCATCCGCAACGGGTATGTCGTGGCCGAGTGGGGGGACACCAAGGCGGTCGAGATGACATTCTCCGTCACCAAGAGCTTTCTCTCGGCCACGGTGGGGCTGCTCTGGGACCGGGGATACATCGGCGACCTGCACCGACCGGTCGGTGCGCTGGTGCGCACCGGTGACTTCGACTCACCCCACAACGCGAAGGTGACCTGGGACCACCTGTTGCGGCAATCGAGCGATTGGGAGGGCGAGCTCTGGGGCAAGCCCGACTGGGTGGACCGGCCCGGCAACGACCTCGCGGCCCACATGAATCGCGCGCGGGACGAGCCCGGCACCGTGTACAAGTACAACGACGTGCGGGTGAACCTGCTGGCCTGGGCGGCGCTCAACGTGGCGCGTACGCCGCTGCCGACGATCCTGCGCGAGGGGATCATGGAGCCGATCGGCGCGTCGTCCACCTGGCGATGGCATGGGTATGAAACGTCGTGGGTGGAGCTCGATGGCCAGCGGATCCAGTCCGTGAGCGGGGGCGGGCACTGGGGCGGCGGGATGTTCATCTCGGCGGAGGACCTGGCGCGGTTCGGGTACCTCACGCTGCGGCAGGGGCGCTGGAAGGACCGCCAGCTCCTTTCGCGGGAGTGGTTGGCGATGGCTGAGACGCCGGGGCCGGCCAACGACAATTACGGCTTCATGAACTTCTTCCTCAACACCGACGGCACGCCGATCCCCGGCGCGCCGCGGTCGGCCTACACCCACCGCGGCGCCGGGAACAACATCATCTACGTGGACCGCGAGAATGACCTGCTGGTGGTGATGCGTTGGGTGCGGGGAAATGCTGTGAACGAATTCATCAGCAAGGTATTGGCGGCGGTGGCGCGGTGATGCTATTCTTCGGGGATGGACGACCCTCCCAGTAGTCGATTGCCCCCCCCGGTGGCCACGGCATGACAACGCTGCTGCTGGTCATCGGGATCTCGCTTGGTGTCTCCTTCCTCTGTTCGATCCTCGAGGCCGTCCTCCTCTCGATATCGCACTCCTACGTGGGAGTCCTGCAGGAGCGCAATCACCCCGCCGGAGAGCTCCTGGCCGGGATGCGCCGGAACATCGAGCAGCCGATCGCGGCCATCCTCACCCTGAACACCATTGCCCACACGGTGGGCGCCGCCATGGGCGGTGCCATCGCCCTGGAGGTGTTCGGCAGCCGATGGATCGCACTGTTTTCCGTGGTACTCACCTTCGTCATCCTGGTCTTCTCCGAGATCCTCCCCAAGACCATCGGGGCCACCTACTGGCAGATCCTGGCGCCGTATGCTGCCTATGTGCTCCGGTTCATGATCGTCGTGATGAAGCCGGTGCTGGTCCCCCTGGCGCTCCTGAACCGGCTGATTACGCCGAAGCGGAAGCCAGGTTCCACGGTCAGCCGGGCGGAGCTGGAGGTGTTGGCCGAAATCGGGCGGCGCGAGGGCACGATCGACCAGGAGGAGTGGGAGGTGCTCACCAACGTCATGAACCTGGACACGGTGAACGTGGGCCAGGTCATGACGCCGCGCACCCGGATCGTGGCGGTGCCGGTCGAGGCGAGCCTGGACGATGCCCAGCGTGTCATGCTGGAGGAGGGGCGGTTGCGGCTGCCGGTGTACCATGAATCGATTGACGAAGTCGTCGGAGTCCTGCTGGCGCGGGACCTCTGGCGTGCGGCGCGCTCCGGCGCCACCGAGCTGCGCGCCGTCATGCGCGAGCCGACCTTCGTGCCGTCCACCAAGCCGGTGGAGGACGCCCTGCGGCAGATGCGCTCGCAACGGATCAAGATGGCCATCGTGCTGGACGAGTACGGCGGCACGGCGGGGCTGGTGACTCTGGAGGACCTGATCGAGGAGATCGTCGGCGAGATCCAGGACGAGCATGAGCAGGAGCTCCCCGATTTCGTGGACACGCCGGATGGCCTGGTGCAGATCAACGGCTCCGTCGCGGTGACGGATGTCAATGAACGCCTGGAGCTGTCACTCCCCGAAGAGGACTATGACTCGATCGGCGGGTTCGTGTTCGGCAGTCTCGGCCGGATGCCGATCGCGGGCGATGAAGTGGCGGTCGACGGGGGGGTCCTCCAGGTCCTGGCGATGGATGGCCGGCGGGTGCAGCGGGTGGTGTTTGCGCCGGAGGCGGACCGGCGCCAGGGGGGGTAGGGGGCGCCCGCCACCTCCCAGCGCCGAGCCCGAGGCGCGAGCCTTGGGAGATTCCGTAACCCGCTACGTCCCCGCTGAAACCCGCTGCAGGTAGGTCACGATGGCGGCCGTCTCGGCGGGCGTCGCCGGGACGACGTTCATCCGCTCCATGTTCCGCTCCATGCGCAGCAGCACCGTGAGCCAGTCCTCGGGCGAGTGCACGCGCGGGTCAGGCAGCGCGTGGCACCGGCTGCAGATCGTGGCGAACTCCTCCCGCCCAGCGCCGGCAGGCAAGGTCGCGGTGCTGACGGGCAGCGCGTTGGTCGTCAGGTAGCTCAGCATGGCGGACCGGGCGTTGCCGTCGGGCACCGCCACCGCCAGCGAACCGGGCAGGCGATCCATCCGCAACCACATCCGGCGGGCCACGCTGGGCCAGTCGGTGGCGCTGTGCATGGCCGGCGAGGGCAGCTCATGGCATTGGGCACAGTGGGTGGCCAGAACCTGTGCCCCCGGGGACGACGGATCCGGCAGGTCCGCGGGCGTGATACCCGCGGGAGGGAGCGCCACCTTGGCCGAGGCGAGCAGGAGTTCATCCCGGCGGACGTCACTCGGAGCGGCGGCGGTCGTAGCGGGTGGGTCCGGCTGCGGGGGGGCGGGCTGGCAGGATACGAGGAGAACGGCGAGAACCATGGTGAGGCGCCACATATGGCCTCCGACCTTCGAGACGACAAGACTACGTGATACTACGGTAGCAGGTCACCGTGAAACTACGGTGAAGGAGGGGTGAAAGGATCGCCATGGGGCGGAACGGCCCAGAGCCCCCCACCCTGGAGGGGGGCGCAAAGGCACGCGCTGGCGGGAGAATGATGGCGTCGGAGCCACGGACAGTGCCCCGACGAGACGATCAACGTCTGTGCTTGCCCACGTGGGCCGCGATCTGGAGGCGGCTCTGCAGGTGGAACTTTGCCAGGATATTGTGGACATGGGTCTTGACCGTGTGGAGCGTGATCGCCAGGTGATTCGCGATCGCCTGATTGGAGGCCCCCCCCGCGATCAGGTTGGCGACTTCGCGCTCACGCACCGTCAGCGGGTCATCCGAGTCGCCCCTTCGGGTTGACTGGTGAGGGGTTGTCGGATTGGCAAGACCGGAGAAGAGAACCGGGATGAGTGGCTCCGGGATCATGTTGGTCCCGCCCGAGACCATCGTGATGGTCTCAACAAACTCGTCCACCGTCGCGTCCTGATGGAGCAGGCCGCCAGCTCCATGCTCGATGAACAGGATGATGTCATCCGGCATGGGCGGCACATTGATCATGACGACTCTGGCCTCGGGCAGCAGGCCCCGGACGCGCCGCAGGCAGTCATGGCTCGCCTGAGGACCCGCGGCCACATCAATGGCCACGACCTGCGGCCGAGCCGCCTGCAACCGTTCCACTCCCTCCGGCGTCGCGGCGGCACTCACGACCACATGAAGACCGGGCTGCCGGTTCAGGAACCCGGGGAGTTGCTCGCGCAGCAGCCGGTGGTGCTCGATCAGTCCAACTGAAATCCGTTCCTGGCGAGGCAACCGCCCGTTGCTGGCTGCTGTGCGCTGGATCCCACCTGCCGCGGTCGTGCCCATACATACTCCTGGCTCGGGTTACCACCTGAGCCAAGGTACGACTTGCTGACTGAACGGGACGGGAAGCCAACGTGAAACGAACTTCATGCCCCCCGTAACTCGTGGTCAGCGCTTCCTGGGCGCCGGAGAAGGCGGCAGCGCCAGGAGCCGGCGGCGGAAGGTCTGGAATGCCGTCGTCTCCTGGGTCAGCCCCCGGAGCTGGGCGGCAGAATAGCCGGCGATCAGAGCCTCCGTCGCCGTGATCCGATCCTCCGCCAGCGGGTGGCTCGCGAAGAACGCATCCAGGGCACCCGGGTTCCGCTGCCGCTCAGCGAGCAGGATCCGGAACATCCCCGGAATCCCGTTGGGCGAGATCCCCGCCCTGACGGTCGTCGCCACCGCTTTCGCATCCGCCTCGGCCTCATCGCTGCGGCTGAACTTGGCAAACAGCGCGCTCCCGCCGATGCCGATGGCGGTCTGTGCCGCCCCACCACCGCACACCCCGGTCAGGGTGCAGGCCAGCACGACACCGATATTGGCGCCCTGCATCTTCTGCATCTGCTGCACCGAATGCCGCTCCGTGACGTGCGCGATCTCATGCGCCAGGACGCCAGCCACCTGGCTCATGTTGGTGGCCCGCTCGATCAGGCCCCGGTTGAGGTAGACCCACCCGCCCGGCACCGCGAAGGCGTTGACTTCCTTGCTGTCGACCACGTAGAAGCGCCAGGTGAGGCCACGCTCATCGGTGACCCGGGCAAGCTGGTTGCCGAGCGTGTTGATATAGTTGACGATCGCGGAATTGGTGATCAGCGGCAGCTCGGCGGCGATCTGAGCGGCCACGTCCCCACCCAGGGCGACTTCTTCCTGCTGGGAGATGGCGCACGAGGCGGCGGCGCCGCCGAGCAGGCAGGCCGTGAGGCCTCGGCGGGCGGCACGCCACGCTGAGATGAAATGACGCATGGATCCAACCTTTCCTGGGCGAGTGACCGAGCGGCGCCCGTTACGGAAAAGCTATGCATCATGCATTGGGCGGGGTATCGCTCGGAGGATGGGTTGGGATCGGGCGGGGGGGGACACATGGAAAGGATCTGTGGGTGCCTTGCTCGCAAGGCACCGGAGTGCCCAGCAAGCTGGGCACCCACAGGAGCGGGGAGACTGCAGTGCCAGGCCATGCCTTGCCAACCCTCAACCGCCGAGCCGATACTATGGGCATGCCAGCGCGGCACTACTACACCGCGGCGGATCTGCTCGCCATGCCGGAGGACGGCAACAAGTACGAGGTGGTGCACGGGGAGCTCCTCGTGACGCCGGCACCCCGCGTGCTGCATCAGCGGATGGTGGGCCGCCTGTACCGAATCCTCGGTGACTACTTGGATCGGTGCCCGATCGGCGAGGCGTTCCCTGGCGGCGACGTGCAACGGGGGCCCGACAGCCTGGTGATTCCGGATCTCCTGGTGCTCGATCAGGACGCCGCGGACCCCCGCACCCACACGGAGGAACCATGTCGTTTTTCCGACTCACCCCACTGCTCCTCCTGTCCCTCGGGAGCCCGACCGCGCTCGCCGGCCAGGCCGAACGCGACAGCGCCGGCATCCGCATCGTGGAGAACTGGACCCCGGCACTGGCGGCGGCGAGGATGTGGCGGGTTGAGCCCCGCCCGACGGTGTCCATCGGCGGCCTCAGTGACGACCCGCGTCACGAGCTGCACCGGGTCATGGGTGCCACCCGGCTGCGGGACGGCCGGATCGCCATCGGCAACCAGGCCTCATCGTCCATCCGCTTCTTCGGACCTGACGGCCGCTTCCTGAGCGAGGCAGGCCGTTCGGGCGACGGGCCCGGTGAATTCCGTCAGATTCTGGGCATGCTCCCCCTCCCGGGCGACACGCTGCTGGTCGGCGACCTGCGGCGGATCCACGTCTACAGCAGCGAGGGGCGGCACATCCGCTCGCACCAGCCCCAGGGTGACGGGCAGCCGTTCATCTTCCCGCAGGGCGTGCTCGGCGACGGCAGCTTCCTCGGCACCCCGTGGACCGGGCCCATGCCTGGGCCCCCAGGCGCCAGCCGATGGATCGATTCCATCGGATTGTACCGCGTGAGTGCGACCTGGCAGGCGGACAGGATCGCACGGCTGCCGCTCACGGTGTCCACGCCGGGGCGAACCC
>JBHEPH010000060.1:6705-14362 GCA_046260395.1 Gemmatimonadales bacterium | reverse complement strand
GCCCTGGATCGGAATGATGGTGTTGTAGTACTCGGCCCCCGCCCCGGCTGACTCGATCCGAACCATCTCCCAGGGCACATCGAGCTCCTCAGCCAGCAGCATCGGCAGGGCGGTGTGAACGCCCTGGCCCATCTCCGAGCGGTCCACCACCAACGTCACGGTGCTGTCCGTCGAGATCCGCACCCAGGCGTTGGGTGTGAAGGGGGTGGTCACCACCTGATTGCGGCCTGGGGCACAGCCGGGAAGCTGGATCGCGAGGGTCAGCCCGGCACCCGCCACCGCGCCGGCCTTCAGGAAATCACGCCGAGAGACGGAAGAAGTGCCCGAGCGGGAGTCGATGGGAGAGGGGCTCATGCGCTCACCTGCCCGGCCGCCCGGTGGATCGCCCGGCGCATCGCCTGATAGGTGCCGCAGCGGCAGATATTCTCGGACATCGCCTCGTCAATGTCGGCGTCGGTGGGCTTGGGCGTGGTGGCGAGGAGGTGCGCTGCGCGCATCAGCTGTCCCGATTGGCAGTAACCGCATTGGGGCACCTGTTCCACGATCCAGGCCCGCTGGACGGGGTGGGAGCCATCCGCGGAGAGGCCTTCGATGGTCTTCACGGTCTTCCCGTCCACCTCCGCCGCCGGGAGCTGGCAGGCCTTGACCGGTGCCCCGTCGACGTGCACGGTGCACGCGCCGCATTGGCCGATGCCACAGCCGAACTTCGTGCCGGTCAGGTGCAGGTCGTCCCGCAACATCCAGAGCAGGGGGGTGTCGGCCGGCACGTCGACTGACACGCGCTTGCCGTTGACGGAGAAGGTGACCATGACTGCCTCGAATTGTGGGGGGGACGGGGGAAACATAGGGCAGATGCTCCCCGCCGCAACCACCGGCGCGCCCGAAGCGCGCCCTGCCGGTTACCGCGGCAGTCGAATCAGCGCGTCGCCGAGCGTGGTCAGGTAGACCGGGCCGTCACCCTGCGGGAGGATCACCCCGGTCACCAGGCCGGGCAGCGGGGCCCAGAGCTCGGGGGTCAGGAGGGCCAGGCGCGACTCACCCGCCTCGCCGCGGCGCATGAACTCGGCCATGGTCGCCGCCTGGGCCGGGGTCTGGCTGCGGAAGGCGGTGTGCCGCTCGCCGGTGGCGGTGTTTGCGAGGATCAGTTCGCCGCTGAGTGGTGACGCGATCCAGAGGTTGCCATCCTGGTCGAGTTCGAGGTTGTCGGCGGCCACGCTGTCGGCGAAGAGACTGCGCTCACCGAGCGCGCCGGTGGCGGGATCCACGCGGAAGCGCCAGACGCGGCCGGCCACGATCTCGGCGATGTAGAGATCACCGTTGGCTTCGTCCAGTGCGATGCCATTGGCGAAAAAGAGCGAATCCGCCACCACCTGCGCTGCTCCTGCCGGCCGGTCACCGTCCATCTCCAGCCGCAGCACGGCGCCTTCGGCCGCAGGGATGTCCACCGCCGCCCACATCCGCCCCTCCCCCTCCTCGGGGGTATTCCGCGCGCTCTGGGTGAACCAGATCGTGCCGCGGGAATCCCGGATGGCGGCGTTGATGCCGTAGGTGTGCTGGTAGACCTTCTCTGTCGCCCCGCTGGTGACGTCCACCCGGTAGATGGCGCCGCCGAAGATGTCGGCGACGATCGCGTGGGTGCCGCCGGGCTCGAGGGAGATCCCGTTGGCACCCCCCGGATTGGCCGGCGGCGCGTGCCGGTAGCCGGCGGCGATCATTGTGCCGAAGGGCTGACTGCTGCCATCGGGCAGGACCAGGCGCAGTCCGTTGACCTGGTCGGTGACGATGAGGCGTCCGTCTGCCAGCGCCACGCCATCCTCCGGCCGGACGAGGGATCGGTCGGCCGGGAACACCATCGCCGCATCGAAGGTCCACGACGGCAGGGGGGCTTCGGTCACGACGGGGGCTTCCTCGCTGGCGCAGGCGGCGAGGAGGAGGAGGGACGGGGTCCAGCCGAGGGGGGTGCGCCGATTTCGAAGGGATGTCATGAACGCCTCGCATGCCGGCCGGTGGCTGGCTGGGGGTGGTGTCCGCGGGCGCAAAGCGCCCGAGCCGACGGGTGGGGAGGGAAGGATCGCCGGGGGGAGTATGCGGTCGAGGGCGCCGGCCCGCAAGCGCGGCCAGCGTCCTCGGTGGTTGGAGGCGTCGCGGGTCGCCTGTCCGACCCGGTGGGGCGGCGGCCGGTTCGGCCGCCGGTAGTGCTCACGCTGGCCGAGGTGGCGGCGGTGCTTGGGCGGTTGCAGGGCGTGCCAAGATTGGTGGCGGTGCTGCTGTATGGGGGCGGCCTCCGGCTGATGGAGGCGCTGACGCTGCGGGTGAAGGATGTTGACCTGGAGCGGGGTGAGTTGCGGCTGCGGCGGGCGAAGGGGGCCAAGGACCGGGTGACGGTGTTGCCGCAGGTGGCGATGGTAGAGCTGCGCCGGCAGCTCGCATGGGTGCGGCTGCAGCACGGGCGGGACCTGGCGGCTGGGGCGGGGCGGGTGGCCTTGCCGGGGGCCTTGGCCCGGAAGTCCCCGCACGCCGCGTCCTCCTGGCCACGGCAGTGGATTTTTCCGGCCACCCGGCACTATCGGGACCCGGAGACGGGGGAGCGGCGGCGGCACCACCTGCACCCGTCGGTGGTTCAGCGGGCGGTGGCGCAGGCGGTGCGGGCGTCGGGGATCGGCAAGCGGGCGAGCTGTCATACGCTGCGGCACAGCTTTGCGACCCACCTGCTGGAGGGCGGGGCGGATATCCGGACGGTGCAGGAGCGGCTGGGGCACCGGGACGTATCGACGACGATGCTGTACACGCATGTGTTGAACCGCGGGGGGCTGGGGGTGCGGAGCCCGGCGGACCAACTGGGTGGGGTGCTCCCTGCAGGCTTTACGGATTAGGCTGCGGGCCGTACAATGGTAGGGGATTGTGCCGCCGTGGGGTGGCTTATACACAAGTTGGGCGGACGAGTGACAGCGAATGAGTACCCGGTCCATGAAGGAGCATCCGATGATCTGTGCCCGATTGTTGATGTTGGCCGGGGCGGTGTTATCGGCAGGCTGCGGGCGCACTGCTCCACCGGGCGAGCTGTCGGCCAGTGACATTGCTGCCATCAGGGCAACGACGGAACGCTGGGTGACAGGTATCCGGACGGGGCGCTGGGAGGATGTGGCAGCCACGTTCACCGAGGATGCGGTCCTCCAGTTTCCGGGTGCCAGGTATGAAGGGAGGCCGGCGATCCTGAAGTGGCTGCATACAACGCAGCCATGGTCTTCCGCCAGAGAGCTCCACATCGACGAGATCCGTGGACGCGGGGACATGGCCTTCGTGATGGGACATTCAACTGTTACCCCCGAAGACGGTGGCTCACCTATCGTCGTGGGTCGCTACTTGGACATTCGATTGCGGCAAGCCGATGGGACGTGGCTATTCTATCGTGACATGGTTACCCCTGTGCCTCAACCGGCTCCGAAGGACTAGGTACACGCGAGGACTCCGCGTGGCTCGTGCAGGTGGCTTGAGCTGCCGCCCAACAAGCGCTTGCTGCGGGCGGGGCTGACAAGACCGGCGCTCGGTCCGTAGCTTCCCAACACCGTGAGGGTCGTACCTGGCTCCGCCGCAGAACCGCGGGCCGTTAGGCCGGCAAGGATATTGGTCTCTACTTGGTCGCCGCTGCTCTTGTCGTCATTTCTCTGCTCGTGCAGCCGATCGGGCGCACCTTGGAACAGCTGTTCGCAGCCCTGTCGTTTGCGCGAGGCCGATGGTGAATGCTAGCTGAACCGATAGAGGCGCAATTGGAGACATGCCGTGACCAAGGGTGGTTTCGGGCGGCGCTTCTTGTCGGCCTCGCCTATGGGCTGATCGGCAGGTTGTTCGCTCTCCCGGCCACCGACGTGCACGCCTGGCGGGTCGCGGCGTGGGTCGTCAGCGTCGCCGTGTACGCGGCACATATCGGGTACGAACATTTTAGGATACGCAGTTCACCGCGCCGGACGGCGATGCACGTCGCGGTTGCGGTCGCGATTGGTGCGTTTGCTCTTGTCGCCGCGGGCATGCTTCATGACCTCTGGACCACATCGACGATTCGGCCGACATGGCTGCTCGCCTTTGTCGTTCTCCCGGCGGTCACTGCTTTACCAGCGTTTCTTGTTGGTCTCATCGTAGGGGCAACACTTCAACGCTTTTTCGGGGATCGCTCGTGTGCCAGATGACGCTGCCTAACACGCGATGAGCCCGTCGGTCCTTCGCGTCACGGCGCTTGCAAACGGACGCAAGCGCCGCGCCGCTCGTCCCGCGGCTTATCGCGAACGTTAGGCAGACTTGGTTCCGCGGAGGACGACATGTCGATCTATGCGATCTATCGTGCTTGCATTTGGTTGCCTATCCTGGTGCCGGCTACGCTCATTGTGGTTGTGAACGCACTCGGTCTGCGCCTGGCCGCAGGGGTCGTCGGAGAAATGATCGGCTACTCGCTCATCTGGGGTGGACTGCCGTACGCGGCTCTGGGGGTGTGGGCAACCTGGTGGGTAGGCGGCCGGCCTGAAGCGGAGATCAGGCACGTCATGTTTCGCGCACCGTTGCTGATGGTGGCGTTGTTTGTCCCACTCGCCTTGGTCACGGGTCTAGCCGTCGGTGCACTGGGACCGTTCACTGGCGTGGGGCTCTTCGGTGCGGCGGTTATCCTACCTCTCGGATACGCATACGTCGGGTTGGCGGTTATCCTGCGGCACAGTCTCGGCCCTCGCGAAAGTGCTGCCCAACCCGCAAATGCTGCTGGCGGGGCGCCACACGCCCCGCAGCAGATTTGCAGGTCGTTAGGCCGACGCACACCGGAGTAGCGTACGCTCAACCCTTTTGGGAGTGCAGTATCAGATGATCCTGTTTGCCCTCCACCCCCGGATTGATCGATTGCGGCCGTTTTGCCGGCATACGATCGGCCTGCTCCTCCTGGCTGCGTTCGGCTGTTCGCCGATCGCGAGGAACGGGAAATCCGATGGCAGCACTCACCTATTTGTATGGGCTTGGGACGTCGACCATGACGCCGGGGCCTTCCTGGCGGTGGTGGACGTGGATCGGACTTCGGCAACCTACGGTCAAGTGGTCAGCACGTTGCCGACGCAGACCGGGAGCGACGCGCACCACACCGAATACGAGATGACCACGCACGAGCTCTTCGCCAACTCGTTGGATAATGGACAGACTTTCGTGTTCGACCTCGGCGACCCCGTCCACCCGCGCCTGATCAGTGATTTCGGTGATGCGGGACCCTTTACCCATCCACACAGTTTCACCCGCACGCCAAGCGGTACCGTTCTCGCCACCTATCAAGGTCTCGCGACCGACCACAGCGCAACTGGCGGGCTGGCTGAACTGGACGATCGTGGGCGAATGCTCCGAACCGCGAGCGCCGCTGATCCGCTCGATCCGGACATTCGTCCCTACAGCTTGGCCGTGGTCCCCCAGCTCGACCGCGTTGTGACAACCTCGGCGGACATGCACGGGGAAAAGATAGGGCGGTCGGTTCAGGTCTGGCGGCTTTCCGACCTAGCCCTGCTGCACACCGTGCTGCTGCCGCCCGGACCGCGCGGCGACGAGCAGCTGCATCCCGCAGAAGTGCGACTCCTTGGCGATGGAAAGTCCGTGATGATCACGACGTTTCGCTGCGGGATGTACGTGCTCTCCGAACTCGACGGAACGCCTGTCGCCAAGCTTGCGCGTTCCTTCCCGTGGTCGGCGGTCGCCGGACAGGACACGGATTGCAACGTTCCCGTGCGGTTCGGTCATTTCTGGGTCCAGTCCGT
This sequence comes from Gemmatimonadales bacterium, assembly GCA_046260395.1. Lineage (GTDB taxonomy): Bacteria > Gemmatimonadota > Gemmatimonadetes > Gemmatimonadales > GWC2-71-9 > JAWXBA01. The sequence goes on along the minus strand of JBHEPH010000060.1, from coordinate 8,588 downwards.
CGGCACCACCGGATCGCTCGTGGTCCTGGATGTCTCCAGCCCGGAGAAACCGCTGATCGTGGACGAACTCTTTTTCGGCGTCGATGCCCGCCCGCACTGGCTTGCGCTCGAGCCCGGCGGTAAGCGCATCGTGATGACCGGCGGAGGAACACTGGCCGGTGGCGTCTACCTGATCGATGTGGATCCGCAGACCGGAAAGCTTCGGCTCGCGGGCGATCTTCCAGCCACTGGGTCGGGGATTCTCGGAATCCGATTTGACCGCGATGAGTGGCTCCATGGCAAGACCGGCCCGGCTTTCGCGCATGGAGCGGTGTTCAGTCCCGTGAAATGAATTGCATCGCGGGCCAAACGATGCTTGGTGCTGGCGAGCGGACCATCCAAGGTCGCACCACGAAACATCCGTCGGTCCGCTCACAGCAGAAGTCGGCGTTAGGCCGATGCACGCCCGCACGATGAACGGGCTGCGAGTGAAAAGGAGAGCACCGATGTGGGAGCGAACAACGGCGTGGTTTGATCTCGCGGTGATCCTTGGCGTTTTCTCGCTCGGCTCCGTGCTGTTCGGTCGCTTTGAGCAGCACAAGCCACGCGCGCGCCGCGTGCTGAAAGTCTTGATCGTCTCGGCGCTCTACGTCTGGATCGCTCAGGCAGCAGGCCGTCCCTGGGCGGCAATGTTCCTCATCCTCGCCGCGCTCAGCGCGGGTGTCGTTCATCTGTGGTGGTTGCCGAAGCACGGGATCAGCGGCTGGACCGCAGAGCCCTATGACAAGTATCTGGCGCTGGTGTCGAGAGCTCCTCGAGCACCTCCTGAGTCGTGAGGCGCCGTCAGCTTCATTGATGTGCCGGGCTCATGAGGGCCTAGCGGGAACGCGCGGGGGTAGATTGCATCCCGCACCAGCACCAATTGAACTCCGAGTCACAGAGTGAGGAGCCCCGAATGCGTGCAATTCTTGGCTTGACTATCGCAACTCTCACAGCTTCGGGCCTCTCCGCGCAACTGCCGCGGGCGGTCAGTGCCGACCCACCGCGAGACAGCGCCCATCCAGCTCGGATGGAAGTACTGCACATTCCTTCGGGTGGAGTGCGTATCAACGGCGTTGCCTACCTCGCTGCCGGCGCTGGTCGACATCCCACGGTTATCCTCTTGCACGGGCTCCCCGGCAACGAAAAGAACCTCGATCTGGCTCAAGCGATTCGGCGCGCCGGGTGGAACGCCATGACGGTGAACTACCGTGGGTCGTGGGGCAGTCCGGGGGAGTTCCGTTTCGGTGGCAATCTCGAGGATGCAGAAGCGGTGCTCGCGTTCGTACGGGATTCGACGAATGCTCGGCGGCTTGGCGTTGACCCGCAGCGCATTGTCGTTGCTGGTCATAGCATGGGCGGCTGGGTCGCGGCACTCACCGCCGCCCAGCACGCTGAGTTGCTTGGCGTTGTCTTGATTTCCGCCGCCGACATGGGTCTTGCCGGCACCATGGCGCGCGATTCGCTTGCGGCCCAAATGGCGGACAATATGGAGTCGTTGTCCGGGGTAACTGCGCTGAGCATGGCCGAAGAGCTCCTTGCCGGTACATCGCATTGGCGATTCGAAACGGCTGCTTCAGGCCTTGCTCACATGCCCATGCTGGTTTTGACATCTGACGACGGACTGGCCACTCACACAAGCCCGCTCGTCAAGCGAGTACGCGCGCTAGGAAATACCCGTGTCACGACCGCACATCAAACGACTGATCATTCCTGGTCCGACAAGCGAATCGCGCTCCAAGCCGCGGTGCTCACCTGGCTTTCGCGACGCTAGCAATGTGGCTCTTGACCGGCGCCTAACCCGCGTCTGGTGCGGTCGGGGCCTGACGCCTCGCCCCACGCCCCGCCGCCCTTCGGGGGCGGGG
>JBHEPH010000060.1:0-6695 GCA_046260395.1 Gemmatimonadales bacterium | reverse complement strand
CCCCGCCGCAGAAACGCCAACCGTTGGGCAGCGTCCACGACACTTTCTCCGGAGATCCCATGGCCGCCATGCTGACGTCACGATCATTGCCCTGGCGCCAGCTAGCTCTAGCCAGCATTCTCGGGGCCGCATTCCTGGCCTCGTGCGCTTCGGCACAGACGGTTGCCGGCACCACCTCGGCTGGGCTCTTCTACGAGGTTAGTGGTTCTGGCGAACCCATCGTTTTCATCCACGCCTTCAGTCTTGACCGACGGATGTGGGAACCGCAGATCGCCGTGTTCGACGGCCGCTTCCGGGTGATTCGCTATGACCTGCGCGGCCATGGGAAATCCGTGCCACCCACCGCGCCGTACACCGGTTACGATGACTTGCGTGCCCTGCTCGATACGCTGTCAATCCCGCGAGCAACTCTCATCGGCCTTTCGGCAGGGGCTGAACTCGCGATCAATTTCGCCATCGCATATCCAGACCGTACCACTCGCCTCGTGCTGGCCGCCCCGGGCCTCGGTGGCTACCGGGTTCCGCCACTCCCTTGGGCGGGACCCGTATTCGAGGCGGCGGCTGCGGGCGATGCGGAGCGTGCCGCGAACCTCTGGGCAGACACCCCGATCATGGCACTGCGAACGAACCGCGACGCTTCCGAGACGCTTCGCGAGCTAGTACTGGACAACTCTCGTCTCTGGACGTACAGGCGCACGGAGCAACCGTTGTCGCCTCCCGCAGTCGACCGGCTTGCCGAGGTCACATGTCCAATTCTGATCATTGTGGGGGGCGCCGACTTGCCGCACATCAAGGACATTGCACGCTTGCTTGCCGACCGCATGGCCGGCGCCGCGCTAGTAACCATCCCTGGTGCAGGGCATATTGTGAATCTCGATTCCCCGGCGATCTTCAATGAGGCCGTTGAAGAGTTTCTCAGGCGGCATTAGCCGCACGGTATCACACTCGGGGACGCTGCCCGACAAGCCGCTGCAGCCGCCCAGCAGCGCGAGCCTCCGGTGTGGGTTCGACAATCGGCAAACGCCGCTGGCGGCTGAGCGGCAAGGCGTTAGACGGCCTGGCGCGAGCGTCGACGGCGGGTGAAGGAGGAGGCGATATCGTGGGGTGTGGTCCCCTGCGTCTTCTTGGTGAACACCTCAGCGACGACCAGCGCATCCGTGTCCAAACGGTAGATGATGCGCCACGTCGCACCCGCGTCCTGCATCCGGAGCTCGTGGCAGCGGGGAGCGACACTGGGCATTGGCCTGGAGTGCGGCAGGCTGAGCCGCTCCCCTCGCTGGAGGCGCCGGAGCAAGACGCCGGCCTCGATCCGGGCCGAGGCTGAGAGGGAGGCGTCTTCACCTCGCCCCGCAACCAGAGGAGCGGCTTGTCGGTCGGCGTCATGGGGTCGAATACATGTCCTATGTGACATAGTGTCAAGCCGCCGTCTGACAGGCAAATGCCCCCGCCGGCCGCGGGCATCTGGCGCTGGCTTAGCGGCGGTGTACCTTAGGAAGACCGGCGCTCCGCAACCGCCGCAGTGGCTGCCGCAGGTGATGTGCAGGTCGTTATGCCGACAGGAGAGCTGCCTATGCAGGAATACCTGAAATCCTGGTGGCTTCGAGTCGGATTGCTGTGCCTCGTGTTGGGCACCGGCCCGCTGGTCAGCATCATGGTGGCGGCGCGCCTCGGATTCACCAAGGATCCCAATCCGAACCCCGTTTACTTCGGGATCCTCGCGGGCCTCACTTTCTGGCCGAGCATCGGCCTCATCGCTGTTGGAGTCTGGCGCCGACGAAAGCAGGCGCGCGCGGCCTAACGACGCTTGCTGCCGATGGCTACGCTATTGATAGCGACCGCTCCGCGGTCGCATTATTTGAGCGTCCACAGCCGAAGCCAACGTTAGACAGCATAGGCGTCAATCCAGCACCACTAGAGTTGAGGATTGCTGCTTTGGGAATTCCGGTCTTCCATCAGCGGGTTGTATCCGCCGACGGCGGGCGCCCGCGGGGCCTCTCGAGGATCGCCCGCCAGTTCGCCGAGCGGCGGAGGACTCGGTTGTCTGACTTCGATGCGCAAGGCGCCATTATTGCCCCCCGCACGGAGGTACTCCGATCCGTGTCGCGCGCGCAACGGTTGACGTGGTCACCCGCGGTGTTCGTGGTTGCCGCGCTGAGCACGTTCGTGTTTGCGACTCCTTCACCGCTCATCGGCCAGACTCGGTTCCCGTCCGATGCCGCTATCCGTGACATGGTGCAGCCGCTTCTGCCCGCCCGTGGCACGGGGGGCGCCGTGATCGGACTTCTGGAGGCGGACGGCACGCGACGCGTAGTGACAGTTGGCCGAGTGCCCTACGATGGGCGGACAGTCTTCGAGATCGCCTCGATCACCAAAGTCTTCACGGGCGTTCTGCTCGCTGAGATGGTCGAGCGAGGCGAAGTGAGCCTGGAACAGCCGGTGGCTGCATTGCTGCCGGACAGTATGCGCGTACCCTCACGGGCCGGCCAGCAGATTACCCTGCGCGATCTGGCGACGCACACCTCCGGCTTGCCGAGAGGGAGCAGGTTTCGCCCTGCGAACCCAGGCAACCCGTGGGGAAGCTTCACGCTTGACAAGCTCTACGAGCAAGTGACGACGCACGAGCTGCGTCGCGACATTGGCACAGGCTACGAGTACTCGAACATCGGGGTCGGCTTGCTGGGCCACGCGCTCGCCCTGCGTGCGGCCACATCCTATGAGGCGCTTGTGACGGCGCGCATTCTCGAGCCCCTCGGCATGACCTCTACTACGATCACCCTCGACAGTGTGGCGCTGAGCCGTCTCGCGCCCGGCCACGACAAGGACGGCCACGTGGTGCCGAACTGGACCGCCCCAGCTATTGCGGGTGCCGGCGCGCTACGATCCACTGCGGACGATATGCTCACCTTCATCGCGTCCAACCTGTCTCCGCCAGAAGGGTCGCTGGGCCGCGCATTGCGCCGTGCTCAGGAGACATATTTCACGGTCGACGCATCTCAGCGGATCGGTCTGACCTGGCAGATTGGAGAACTCGTCGACCACACCGTTTTCCATCACAGCGGTGGTTCGGGCGGCTACCGAAGCTTCATTGTCATCGATACGGCCCGCGGAGTCGGGCTGATCACACTCACGAATACGCGCGCGAATCTGGAGTTCGTTGCGGGGTATCTGCTGGACCAGCGCTTTCCTCTTACGAGCATCCCGGCAGCGGTGGCTTTCGCTGTTCTCACGCTCACGCTGTCCGCGCTGCTTGTGGTTGGGGTGGCCGTCGCATGGCGGCGCACGAACGCAGGAGGGACTTGGCGCATCACTGTTGTGATTCTCGTCGGCACGGCCGTGTGGACGCTCGGGACCCTGCTCGCAAGCCTGCATGTAATCACACCGGCCACAGCGCCGTCCGGGATCGCCGTTATCATTGTCGCCGCTTCAGCGATGGCCGTGGGTATCGGGCTATCCGGCGTCGGGCGGAAGGTCGCCGCAGGCTTGCCACTGGCGGCACTGATCGGAGTCCAGTCCTACCGTCTTGTGCTCGAATTGATCATGCACCGCACGTACCACTACGGCGCATTTCCTTCGGCGCTCACCAGGCAAGGCTATACGCTCGATGTCGTGGTGGGTGCTTCGGCTCTGGTCGTGGCGTTGTTCGTGGCGGCCGGTCGTGCTGAGGACCGTTGGTTGCGCGCGTGGAACTGGCTTGGATTGGGGCTACTACTCAACATCGTGATCATGTCGTGGTTGAACAGCTGGGTCGCTGGCTCCGTGTTCATCTGGCTCCCGGCCGTGATGTTGCCGTTTGGCGTTGTCGGTCATGTCGTAGTGTTCCATCGCCTGGCGCGGGCCCACTCCACGGTGAGGAGGAGCGCTTAGGACGGGCGGTAGTCTGTTCATCAGGATAGTGAGCGTGTGCGCCGGAGCTTATGTGGTCTGGACTACCTGTCAACCACACTGCTGTCTAACGGGCGCATGCACCTGCCGGCTCGCTTCGCCCGCCGCAGGTGATGCGCAAGGCGTTAGGCTGCATTGAAAGCCCGGTGCACATGGAGGCAAGCCCCCCGGAAAATATCAACGCCACCCGTCGTAGTGCAGGCCTCATGGCAGGACGCCAGTGGCTTCCGGGTTCTCGCCTCCAGGAGATGTGGCGATCCGCCGACAAGGTGGCTGCCGTCAGCCAATCAGCCACCAGAGACCGATCACGTGCTCAAGATGCCGATCCTGCAAACCGACCGCCAGCGGCTCCGGGGGTTCGCTGAGCGGGATATTGCATCCTCTGCCGCGATGCTCGTCGATCCGGAGGTCGTGCGGTATCTCGCCGACGGGCGACCGCTGAGTCCGCGGGACTGCTGGCGCGAAATCGCCATGATGCTCGGCCACTGGCTGCTGCGCAGCGTCGGCCTCTGGGCGGTCGAGAAACGCGCCACCGGCGCCCTGGTGGGCCGAGTCGGGTCGCTGGAATCGACCGGCGGGCCAGGCTTCCCCTAAGAGGGTGGGTGGGTGCTTCGGCAGCTACGCCTACTTCCGTGGGATGGCCGCGCCGGTGACACCAGCACTGGCACCACACGACTAGTTCGCGAGGTTGCCGGCGAGCGATAACTCCTCTACCCGCTCTTCTGCCTTCTCCCGTCTCCGTGCTCCGTCCTGAACTCCCGCCCCTGCTATCGCAGTGAGGAGTGGGAAGCGAGAAGGCTGAAGTCAAGGAGCGTGATGCAATGCATCACTCGTGCTCCCCTTCGATGGTGGGGCCTTTTCCCCGCAGGCCCGCCCGAACCAGCCGGTAGCCCCCCCGGAGCGGGGAGAGCATCCGACCCATGACAGTCTCCTGTGCCACCACCCGGTCGCGACGGGCGCGTTCGCGTGTCAGGCGATCCCGCTCGTCGCTGGTGATTGCAATCGTCGCCGGCACGACTCTCCCACCATCTGCCTTGATGGCCGCGTCGGTCTCCCGCGAGAGTGACTCTATCGCCGACCGGAACTTGCGGTAGAACAACTGATTGCCGAGCTCCATAGCCCGCAGGTGTGCCCCTTCCGGGGCTGCCGCGGCGGCGATTGAAGTTGGTTGCTCGAAGGCCAGGTTTGCTCCGATCGTGGGATGGGTGTTGATCTCCCAGAGTTGCGGCTGCCCGTCCAGGAGCCCGTAATCGATCCGACCATACTCCACCCCACCCAGCGCGAACATCTCCCGCAGCCATGACTCGTGCGGGTTGTCCGTCACGTACTGCAGGTTCGCGGCGGCCGCGGTGGGGTCGACGAAGCGCCCCTCGAACTTGGTTATCGGATCCCGGCTGCGGGTGTGCGACCGCGCCACGACGCGATCGCCCAGGATCATCGCGGAGTACTTGGTGAACACCCCATTGGCATCGGCGGTATCGCAGTACTCCACGATGAGGAGATCCCGCAGTCGATACCCCCGTACCATGGCAGCCAGCAGGGACCGGAATATCGCACCCTCGCTGTGGAGCAGTGGCGACAGCGCACCGGTGTGCGCCGGCTCGGACCGGATGAAGACCGGGAACCGGCGATGTGGGTCGCGTTCGGTGGCTCGGGTGGCCCGAAAGACGTTGGTGCCTGCTTTGAACGCGGCCTGCAGCAGGGCCCCGCGCCGCAACCACCGGGTGGGGTCATTGCATCGACCGGTGGACGGCGAGGCCTCGGCCAGCGCCTGTCGGGCCCGCACCACGAGCACCATCTCGGTCGGGGTGATTTCATCCAGCGCCATGAACAGATAGGCACCAATCGGGAACGAGCCCGTCTCAAGCACCTGCTCATAGCTGAGGACGGTGACAAGATTGGCCACCGCGATGCCATCAGTCTTCAGGTAGTCGCCGATGCCGAACATCGACTTGCGGGGTGCAAGCGCGTAGATCATCGCTCTGTGACACCCCGCCGCCAACGCCCGGCGACGATGGCTGTGACGCTGAGGTTTCCGGTGACGTTGGCGACTGTCTTGAAGAGGTCGGGGATCGTATCCACCACATTGGTCAGGACCACCCCCTCCAGGGGGATCCCCAGCGCCAGGTACACCGGCGTTGTCGTCCAGACCGCTCCGCTTGGCAGGCCCGGGGTGGCAAAGCTCTGAACCGTCACCGCGACGACACCGATGCCGAGACTCACGGGATCCGGGCTCAGCCCGTAGAGGTGCAGCAGGAACAGCATCTGGAAATTCGCGGAAATGGCCATGTTCAACTTGAACGTGGAGACGGCGAAGGGGAGGGTGAAGCCGAGGACCTCCTCAGGGAGCCGGAGGCCGTGGCGAGCCGCATCGAGCATGGCCGGCAGGCACGCCACAGAGGATCGCGTGGAGAAGGCCAGCATCTGCACCGGCCAGGAGGCCCGTGCGAAGTGCCTCAGCCGGATCGATCCCAGCCAGGCCGTGAGGGGGTAGAGAAGCAGGGTGCCAGCGGCCAGGAATAGACTGATCACCACGACGAAGTACACCAGGGCGGAGACCGCACTCACTCCCGAGTGAGCGGTCGAGGCCATGGTGAGTACGAAAACCGCGAGAGGAAGCACCCGGAACAGGAGCTCGGCGAGCGCAAAACACCAATCCGCGATCGACTGGGCGAACGCCAGCAGCAGCCCCCGGCGGGGCTCTGCCACGGATCGGAGGGCGGCGGCAAACAGCAGGGTCGCGATGATGAGGGGCAGGATGGCACCGTCGGCGGCAGCGCGAATCAGGTTTGACGGAACCAGGTTGACGAGGG
>JBHEPH010000006.1:0-80794 GCA_046260395.1 Gemmatimonadales bacterium | reverse complement strand
TGCACGGCTGGCGCGGCTTCGGACGGCGCTGACTGGCTACAGGACGCCGTGGGGTGGGGCGCTGCTCGATCCGGTGGCGCTACGGACCCTGGCCCTCAGTCCACCGGTGGATGCCGGTGAGCTCTCCGAGGTGCCTGGTGTCGGCCCGGTGGCCGCGGAGCGGTTGGGCCGCCTCATCCTGGAGGCGCTCTGGGATGGTCAGGCGTTGCGCCCCATCCTGGTGTCATCGGATTCGGGCGACGGCGCGATCCTGGCCAGGTTACGCGACTGGCGATCACGGGTAGCGACTGAGCAGGGCTGCCCGGCTTGGCGGGTGGCTTCTGACCGGCTCCTGAGCCAGATCGCCGCGGCGGCGCCGGATTCCCGCGAGGCACTGGCAAAGATGGACGGCGTGGGGCCGCGGTTCGTGAACAAGTACTGGACGGATGTTGTGGCGGTGATCGCCGATTCGCTTTCCTCCCGTTCTAGCTGATTCGCTGTCCTGAAAGGGACGCTGCGCTCACCTTTCAAGCTCCGGTCTTCGTTGTCGCATCGGTGCAACAGTCGATCCGTTGAGATCCTGCATCACTTTGATGAGACCCCCTTACTGTGCGATTAAGCGCCCTCGCGGCTATGACGTCAAGTAGCTTCGAGATGTGATGTGCCAAGATACCCCTAATAGTGCAGTTAGGTGTCACCATGATGGGCTGTAATTTGCCCTCGAGCCCCACCGCGCAGGCCGTGGTTCGCGTCTTTTTGATGGCACGGATACTGCGTAGAAATGTGACGTTCAATTCCTCGCCAGTAACACTCGGAAAGCTTTTTCAGTATCCTGATCCTTCCGCACGGGTGGCTTCAGGAATTCGGCTGCTACCGGCCCGTATGTCAGTTCGCTTTCGCAATTGGAGGTCTCCCCATGTCATTCCGTACGCTTCGTCGCCGTATCCTGCCGGCACTTCTGGCCCTCGCGTTCCTGGCACCCCAAGCGCAGGCGCAGAACGTCGGTGTCCAGCTCTCGCTCCTGATTGATGTGTCCGGCAGCGTCGATGGCACCGAGTTCCTGCTGCAGCGGAATGGCTACGTGACTGCCTTCCAGAGTGCGGCGATCCAGAACGCCATCGTCAACGCCGGTGGCATCGCTGTGAATCTGGTGTATTGGTCCTCCTTGGCCGTTCAGTCGGTGGGTTGGACGCACATCACAAATGCTGCACAGGCCAATGCCTTCGCCGCGGCGATTTTCGCCACCACACGGCCCACGACTGGGACGGTCGGTACTCAGACGGCGATCGGGACTGCGATTGACTTCGGAGTCTCAACATTCGGCAATGCCTTCGGAGGGGATGCGTTCACGGCTACGCGCCGCGTCCTTGATGTCTCGGGCGATGGGGCCAGCAACTCGGGCGGGTCGGAGACCACCGCGCGAAATACCGCTGTCGCTGCCGGCTACATCATCAACGGTATCGCCATCGGCGACGCATTTTTGCTCACCTACTACCAGAACAACGTCATCGGTGGAACGGGTTCCTTCGCGCTGCTCGCGAACAGTTTCGATGACTTCGAGTCTGCAATTGAGGACAAGCTCTTCCGGGAGATCACCGGCGACGTCGTGCCCGAGCCGGCCACGATGGTCCTCCTCGCCACTGGCCTCCTCGGCATGGGCGCCGTCCAGTACCGTCGGCGTCGCAAGGTCTGAGTCCGCTCCGGCGCCCGTGGGCTTTACAGTCCCGGCGCCATCAGAATAGAACCGAGTGCTCCCCGGCGGGCGGATCCTCCGCTGCCGGGGAGTTTCTCATTGCTGAGAAACCCGATGATCCGAAACGTGGCGGCTGGACTGATGCTTGTCGTGGTTGCCGGGTGCGGCGGCGCCGATGACGCCACGGCGCAGTTGGCGGTGGGTCAGCAGTGGTACTCCACCCGCGGCCACGTCTCCTGCACCGATCAGGCGAGCCTGGAGGTCATCATTGCCCTTGTGGCCAATGATCAGCAGGATGTCCTCAATCAAATCCTCTCGGCACCCCCCGAGCAGTGCTTCCGCCTGCGGCCAGCGCTGCAACTGACGGTCGTCTCTATTTCCGAGGGGAAGGATGTCATCGAAGTGCGCCCCGACGGCATGGAGGGCACGATCTGGGTCATCAAGGAGGCGCTGGTGCGTACCGTGGCGGAAATTCCACCGCCTCCCAACGGCGTAGAGCCCGACTCGGCCTGACGCCGGCCCGCGCCGGCGCCTATCGCCCCGCCGGCGCGATCCATTCCCGGATGAGGTTCGCCACGTCACCCTCGAGGGAGACGCGCGCCCGCTCCGACAACGAGACCGACAACAGCAGCACCGCCCGCCGCAGGATCCTGCCCATCGTCACCTCCATGACATTATCTTGCCTCAGTCCGAGCAGAATCGGCATCCTAACTTCCTGTTCCCCGTTCCCTGCTCACCAGTTGCTTCTCGCTTCTCACTTCTCACTTCTCACTTTCCCGACCCATGGATTCCAGCCTCTACTTCGAAGAACACCACCACCAGGTCCGCGAGATGGTCCGGGACTTCGCCGAGACCCACGTGGCACCTGTGGCCAAGGACCTCGATCGCGACTCGACCTTCCCGTGGGAAAACATCAAGCGGATGGGCGAGCTCGGCCTGCTCGGCGTGCCGTGGAGCGAGGAGCTGGGCGGGGCGGGGATGGACCAGCTCTGCTACTACATCACCATCCAGGAACTCGCCAAGGTGGACGCCTCGCACGGGCTCACCGTCAGCGCCCACACCAACCTCGGAACCTCCCCGATCGTCGAGTTCGGCACTGACGAGCAGCGGAGCCAGTACGTCCCATTGCTTGCCAGCGGCAGGATCCTGGGCGGATTCGGCCTGACCGAGCCAGGGGCCGGCAGCGACGCCGGCGGCACGGCCACCACCGCCGTTGATCGCGGCGACCACTACGTGCTCAACGGCTCGAAGGTTTTCATTACCCACGCCGGGGTCGGCGAATCGTTCGTCGTCACCGCCCGCTCCGAGGCGGGGAAGGGACACCGCGGCATCAGCAGCTTCATCGTCACCAAGGAGACGGTGGACCTCGAGCAGTGCCTGGCACTGGGCGTTGGCCATGCGCCCGAGCTCCCCAAGACCCCCGGTGTTCGCGCCGGCAAGAAGGAAGAGAAGATGGGCTGGCGGGCCAGTGACACCCGCGAACTGATCCTCGAGGACGCCATCGTCCCCAAGGAGAACCTTCTCGGCAAGCCGGGTGAAGGATTCGTCAACTTTCTCAAGACCCTGGATGCCGGCCGGATCGGGATTGCCGCCCTGTCGCTGGGGATCGCCGAGGGGGCCTACGAGGCGTCCTTGGCGTACGCCAGGTCCCGCCGGCAGTTCGGCAAGCCGATCGGCAGCTTCCAGGGCACCAGTTTCAAGCTGGCGGACATGGCGATGGAAATCGAGGCCGGCAGCCACCTGCTCTACAGCGCCGTGCGCCTCAAGATGGCGGGGAAGCCGTTCAAGAAGGAAGCGGCCATGGCCAAGCTGTTCTGCTCGGAGCTGGCCATGCGGACCACCACCCTGGCGGTGCAGATCTTCGGCGGCTATGGCTACACCACCGACTATCCGGTTGAGCGGATGATGCGGGACGCCAAGGTCTGTGAAATTGGTGAAGGAACCAGCGAAATCCAGCGAATCGTCATCGCCAGGGAGATCCTTGGTGACCTGGATCACTGATATTGACCTAAATCCCTTCATGACTTACATTTAGCGGATGCGGGCAGCCCTTGTATCCGGCTTTGTCGAGCCCCGCCACCTCTGGTGGCGGTTTTTTTGGGCACCCGTGATGTGGATCACAGGTCTTCAGTTTTCCCCCCGTCAGACCCCCGGAATCTTTCTCGGAGCCGCCGTGGCAGGCGGGTTCACGGGAGGTCGTGTGGGTGGGCGGCAGGCAGCGAACGGCCCGGATGCGCCGAACCCTGCCCGCCGTCACCGGCACGATCTCCTGCCTGAACCCGGCTCCACCGGCGATTGGGCCCCGTGCCCCGAGACCGACCGTCCGGAGTCATGGCAGGGGGTGGCCCTTGTCGAGGAACCCCAGCGTGAAGCGCGAAATCCTGATCAACGGAGGCCAGCGGGAAACCCGCGTGGCCATCCTGGAGGACGACCGCCTGGTCGAACTCCTCGTCGACCGTCCGGACCATCGGCGGATCGTCGGTGACATCTACCTGGGTCGCGTGGAAGCGGTGCTTCCCGGGATCCAGGCAGCGTTCGTTGACATCGGCCTCGAAAAGAGCGCCTTCCTTCACGCCTCCGACCTCCTCGAACCCGAGGATGTAGACGACGCGGATGATGAGGACGAGGCCGACCTCGCCCACGCCGAGGCGGCTGACGAGGACGGCGCAGCCACCGCTGAGCGCCCCGCGAAGAATGGCAACGGCAACGGCCGCTCCGAGCCCCGACAGCGGGAGGTCGGTGGCCGGCGCGCCATCCCCGACATCGCCGACATCCTGAAAAAGGGCCAGACCCTCCCGGTCCAGGTGACCAAGGAGCCGATCAGCACCAAGGGCTGCCGGGTCACCGCCCAGATCTCCATCCCTGGCCGCTTCCTGGTCTACATGCCCTACGCCTCGCGCGTGGGGGTCAGCCGCAAGATCGAGAGCCGTGAGCAGCGAGCCAAGCTCCGGGAGATGGTCACCCGGCTCCTGCCCGAGGGCGCCGGGGGCGTCATCGTCCGGACGGTGGCGGAGGGTGTCACCGAGGAAAGCTTCGAGCGGGAGATCACCTCCCTGCTGAACCAGTGGCGCAAGATCAAGCGGAAGCAGCTCTACGTCCGCCGTGCCCCGGCACTGCTCCAGCGGGAAACCAGCCTCACCCGCAGCCTGATCCGTGACGTCTTCAGCGACAAGGTGGACGCCCTCCACGTGGACTCCCGCGAGCTCCACAACGAGGTCGAGGGCTACCTGCAGGCCATCGATCCGGACCTGATGTCCCGGGTGCACCTCTACGAGGAGACCGCGCCGCTCTTCGATCGCTTCGGGATCGAGGGGGAGATCAAGGACCTGTTCCGGGCCCGCGTCGAGCTGCCCACCGGCGGGTCGCTGGTGATCCAGCAGACCGAGGCGCTGGTGGCCATTGACGTGAACACCGGCCGGTATACCGGCAAGAAGGACCCTGAAAAGACCATCCTGCGCACCAACATTGATGCGGCCCGCGAGATCGCTCGCCAGCTCCGCCTCCGCGACCTGGGCGGCATCATCATCTGTGACTTCATTGACATGGAAACCCGGGTCAACCGGGACAAGGTGCTCCAGGAGCTGCGGATGCACCTCGGCCGCGACCGGGCCCGCACCAAGGCCCTGGCCGTCTCCGACCTGGGCCTCGTCGAGATGACCCGCCAGCGGGTCCGGCCCTCGCTGTGGGCGTCCATGACCGCCGACTGCCCCACCTGTGCCGGCAGCGGCAGGGTGTTCACCCCCGAGGTGGTGGCCCGTCGGCTGGAGCGCTCCCTGCGCCGGGTGGCCCACGATCGGCGCGAGAAGGCCCTGGCGGTCCGGCTCCACCCCGAGGTGGCCCTGTACCTCCTCGAGGACGAGCCGAAGCTCTTGGGGCAGCTGGCCCGCCTGACCGGAATGGAGATCGAGCTCCGGGACGATCCGATGATGCATCTGGACGAGTTTCGCCTGATGAGCCGCCCCGCCGGCCGGGACGTGACCGAGCTCTACGCGGTGGCCTGATGGGGGTTGCGGTAAGCCATTGGGTCGGATAGATTTGAGGGCTTATTGCGGCACTCAACTTGTGGATGGATGGACCGCCATGTACGCGATTTTCAGCGCCCTCGGCAAGCAATTCCGGGCCGAAATGGGCCAGACCCTGCAGGTTCCGCTCATGGATGCGGAGCCCGGCCAGAAGATCACCTTTGACCAGGTGCTCCTCAGTTCCGACGGTGACACCGTCCGCTGCGGCACCCCGACCGTGCCCGGCGCTTCGGTCGAGGCCGAGGTGATCGGCAAGACCAAGGGTGAAAAGATCTACGTCTTCAAGTTCAAGCGGCGCAAGAACTATCGCCGCAAGACCGGCTTCCGCGCCAAGTTCACGGCCGTTCGCATCACCGACGTGAAGGTGGGCTGACCCATGGCGCATAAAAAGGGCGTCGGCTCCAGCCGCAACGGCCGCAACAGCAACCCCCAGTATCTGGGCGTCAAGAAGTTTGGTGGCGAGCAGGTCATCGCCGGCAACATTCTCGTGCGGCAGCGCGGCACGGTGTTTCACGCCGGCAAGAATGTCCGTCGCGCCAATGACGACACGCTCTTCGCCCTGGCCGACGGTGTCGTGACCTTCGAGCACAAGGACAAGAAGCGCAAGCAGGTGTCGGTCTATCCGGTGGCGGAGTCCGCCGCAGACTGAGTGGCCGGCGAAGGTGGCAGGTCCAGCGGGGCGCCCACGGGGTGCCTCGTTTTGTTTTTGGGGTGAGCGGGTGTCTATTGCAGCAGGGCCGGAGCCGGCCATGGTGATGAAAGTCTCTTCAGTGGTGAGGTGGGCAATGTCGGATGTCTTTGAACGTTTGAACAGCGAACTGGAGCAGGTGGGCCAGCGGTTGCGTTCCGCGATTGAAATCAGCCGTCTCCAGGCGGAAAAGGCCGGGCTCGTGGCCCTGCGAGGGCGTGCAGCCTACCAGCTTGGCCTGGTCGTGCACGCCAGGGAACGTGGCGACACGCCAGCCGCCGGTGAATACGAGCGCCTCATCGCGCGCATGGACGACCTGACGCACCAGATCAGCGAGATCGAGCGCCGGATCAGCGAGGAAGAAGGTCATCCGGACACGGTGCACAGCAAGCCGGCGCCGAAGGCCGAGGAGGCGGAGGTCGGTTGACCGCCGCCTCCCAGGTGGCTCAACGATCCCGGTAGCGCTCCATCAGTTCTGTCTCCCGGGTCCGGAGGGAAACCTCCCGGCCCAGGATGAACATGCGTTCCACGGCACTGGCAAACTCGAACGGATCGCCTGACCAGATCACCACGTTCGCGACCTTGTTCGGCTCGAGGCTGCCATAGTTTTCGGCAATGCCGAAGACCCGGGCCGGCACCAGCGTGACGGCTCGCATCGCCTCATCCCAGCTCATCCCGTTCCGGACCGCGTTGCCGGCTCCGTAGCGCAGGTTGCGCTCGCCGCCCGAATCATTCTGGGCGATGATCACCTCCACGCCCGCCTGCTTCAGGAGGGTCGCGTTGTCGAGCCGGGCACCCAGCCCGTCGAACGACGGGATGCTGGTGTTCGGCGTCAGGGCGACCGGGACGCCAGCCGCCGCCAGTCGGGGGGCAACCTTCCAGGCCTCGGCACCCCCGTGAATCATCACACGAAGGGAGAACTCCTCGGCCAGGGCGAGGGCGTTGAGAATGTCGAGGTCGCGGTCGGCCTGGAACACCACGAGCATCTCGCCGGCAAGGGCGGGCAGCAGCGCCTCCAGTTGCACCGCCGGTGCCGAGAGCGGCTGCATCTGGGCACGACTCCAGTCACCCCGCCGCGC
Source organism: Gemmatimonadales bacterium (assembly GCA_046260395.1). Classification (GTDB taxonomy): domain Bacteria; phylum Gemmatimonadota; class Gemmatimonadetes; order Gemmatimonadales; family GWC2-71-9; genus JAWXBA01. The sequence continues at coordinate 73,333 of JBHEPH010000006.1, read as the reverse complement.
GGCGAGCGTGCGGGCGTCCTGAAACATCAGGCGCAGCCGGGCCGTCGCACCCGCGCGGCTCCCGCCACCCGCCTCCCGTGCCGCGGCGGTGAGGTTGATCACCAGCGAGGCCGGGGATCGAACCACCATGGCCGCCACGGTCTCACCAGCCAGGTTGGCGACCACCGACTGCCCATTGACGAAGGGACCCGAGGGCCCCAACACGCCCGTGGTGATTCCGCCGGTCCGGGCCACGCTCAGATCCAGCGCGTGGGGATCGATGGCATCCCGGACGTTGAAGGCCGCCGTCACCTCGCCCGCCAGTGCCCGCTCACCGAATCCCTGGAGGCCGCGAACCCCGAGTCCGGCGTTGGTGGCGGCATGAATCAGGCCGGGGGTTACCCACTTGCCGGTCGCGTCGATTCTGGTGGCATCGCCAGGAATGGCCACGTTTGCGCCAACGGCCTCAATCCGGCCGTCCCGGATCAGCACGGTACCCGACTCGATCCGTGGCCCCGAAACAGGGAAGACCGTGCCGCCCGTGATGGCAATCGTCTGTCCGCCGGCCTGGCCTGCTCCGACGATGACCGCCAGCGTGGCGAGGCCCAGGGAACTCCAGGATCGGGTCATCGTCCCACCCCCGGGGCGGTCTGCCCGAGATTGAAGTCGGTCATGAACTGGCGCGCCGGGTCGAGTCGGTCGAAGACGAGGTACCCTTCGGCGAAAACTTTCTCCGCCTTGCTGTAGATGGAAAACGGGTCGCCAGACCAGATCACCACGTCCGCCATCTTGCCGATCTCCAGGGTGCCAGTCCACTCGTCGATGCCGAGTGCCCAGGCCGGATTGGCGGTAATCCAGCGGAGCGCGTCGTTCCGGCTGACGGACAAGCCGGCGCGCTGGGCGGCAAACATGGCCTTGGCCGCATCCTGGTTCATCCGCTGGATACCGTCGGGGCTGTCGGTGTGAATGATCGTCCGCGCCCCGGCCGCATGAACGATCCCCGCATTCTCCAGGATTTCGTCGAACGCCTCCATCTTGAAGCCGCCCCAGTCGGCCCAGACGGATGCCGCCGTGCCGTGCGCCGCCAGGAGGTCACCGATCTTGTAGGCCTCGATGGCGTGATGAAACGAGCGGATGGTGAAGCCGAATTCACGGGCCAGGTCCAGCATGAAGGCCATTTCGTCGGCGCGGTAGCAATGGTTCTGGACCAGGATCTCGCCCCGGAGCACCCCGGCAAGGGTTTCGTTCCGCAAGTCCCTGGCGGGCGGATCGCCCCGCCGGTTGGCGAGCCAGCTGTCCCACCGCTGGCGATACGCCTCGGCTGCGATGAAGGCCGCCCGGTAGCCGGCCATGTTGCCCATCCGGGTGCTGGGCCCCCGGGAGGCGTAGACGCGCTTTGGGTTTTCCCCGCAGGCCATCTTCACGCCGTGGGGCGCGCCCGGGAACTTGAGCTCCTGCACCGTGCGGGCGGGAAGCAGCCGAAGGGTCACCGACCGGCCGCCGATCAGGTTGCCCGAGCCGGGCAGCACGTGCATCACGGTCACGCCACCGGCGACGGCGAGGGGAATCTGTGGATCCTGGGGCCACACCGAGTGCTCGGCCCACACCTCGGCAGTGACCGGGTTGGTCAGTTCATTCCCATCCGATTCCGCCTGGGTGCCGGGCGCGGCATATACGCCGAGGTGACTGTGGGTATCAATCAGGCCGGGCGTAATGAATTTGCCAGTTCCGTCGATGACCATGGCCCCTGCCGGCGCGGCAAGATTGGCCCCGATGGCCACCACCCGGCCCTCCGCGAGCAGGATCGAGGTGCCGGGGAGCTCGGAACCCGCGGCGGTCATGATCGTCGCGTTGCGGATCAGGACATCCGGAAAACTTCGCCGCTGGTAGCTCGAGGGGTACTGGGGCCGCTCGAAGCTGTGGCTGGTGGCAGGTGCGGCTGACGCCGGGCTGGGCGGGGAGGCGCCGGCGCCGGTCCCGCCGGCGCTGGCGCATCCCACCGCAACCAGCGGGAGCCAGGCTGTGAGAATCCATCGTGCCATGGGGAATCCCTCGGTTGGACGTGCATGGTGGGTGGTAGCAAGCAGGCCCCATGTCCGCTGGGACACGAGGCCTGACAGGCCTGCTGGATTATACCCGGATCGTACGCGTCAGGGAGTAGCGGACCGCACCAGCACGAACTCGACGGGCTGTCCGACAGGTGCCATCTTCACGACGAGGTGGGGCGCCGCCGTCGTCACGAACAGGGTCATGACCGTGCCCTCGCTGGCCATTTCGACACGATAGACCTCATAGCTGCCCGCGGGCACCTCGACGGTTTCGGTACCGGTTACTGCGATGGTGACGGTCCCGATGGTGCTCTCGAGCGGGTTGAAGACCGGGAAACTCCAGGTGGATCCCGCGGCCCACGGCAAGGCCGGCAGCAGCGCCCCGAGGGTGTTGGACTCCTGGGTGCCGGGCGCGAATGTCGTGTCCACCTCCACCGTGCGTGCCGGGCCCATCGGCGTTTCAGGAATGACCACACGGCCGGTGATCCGACCGCCCGCGACGGCGAGGTTGACGCTGGATTCCGCTCCCTGGGTCTTGCCGCGCTGTGTTCCGGAGCGGAAGCTGCCGTCCGCCCCGATGCGAACCTCCGTCTCCTGCTCAACGAACGTGGCGATCCGCACCGACTCGCGGTAGACGAACCCATCGGTGGTGCGCTCCAGGCTGTTCACCTGGTGGCCGAAATCATTCCCCTGCACCCGGATCGCGAAGCTGTCGCGCCGCGCAACGAGGCGGTCGAGGTTCAGGCTCGGCCCCGAGGCAACGGCCGTCAGCTCCGCCCGGTCCATCGGCGTGCCGTCGGCGCGTGCCAGGCGGATCGGCGCGATGGCCGCCAGGCGATCATACAGCTCGCGGGCGTCGCCGACGATCACGATGGCGGCGGCCTCGGGGCGCATGGTCACCCTGGCCCCCTCCAGCGCCTGCGCGGGCGTGACGGCGGCCAGGCGGGTGCGGAACGTGGCCAGGTAGTCATCCGGAAGGCCGAGCCGCTTGGCGCTTGCCACCTGCGCCGCTACCTGCTGAACGGTCTCCACCTGGAGTGGGAAGCGCCCCACGAGTGCGCCCTTGGCGGACTCGAACTCCTCCAGGGGAATGGGTTCCGTCGTGATCCGGCGGATCTGAGCCAGCAGTTCGGTGAGCGCGGAGTCGGCCACTTCAGTGCGCACTTCCGTATTGGCAACGAAGCTGCCGATACCGCGCGGCCGGGCCAGTGAGGAGTAGGCGCCGTATGTCCAGCTCTTCTCCTCACGCAGGGTCATGAACAACCGGCTGTCGGCCGCACCACCGAGGACCTGATTGGCCATGCGGGCCGCATACTGCTGCGGGTTGGTCGGGGGGTAGGTGAGATTGCCGACGCGGATGTCCGCCTGCACCGATCCGGGGCGGTGCACCAGGAGAATATCGGTGCTGGCTCGCGTGGGAGGTGACGGTAGCGGCCGTGCCGCTGGCGGTGCACCGGTCCAGGCGCCGAACGCACTGGTCGCCAGGCGCCTGGCCTCGGCCTCCGTCAGGTCACCTGCGATCACCAGCAGGGCGCCCTGGGGGCGGACGCGCGTGGCGGCAAACTGACTGAGCTCGCTGCGGGTGAGGGCGCGGATGCTGGCCGGACTGGGCCGGCGCGAGTAGGGATGCGACCCGTAGAGTTCCCGGGCCATCATCCGGCCGGCGATGGCGGCCGGCTGGGTCTGCTCAAGCTGCAGGCCGGAGAGCGTCTGGGTCCGGAGCAGTTCGACTTCACGCTCCGGGAAGGTGGGACGCATCACGGCATCCGCCATCAGCTCAAAGGCCAGGGGCACGTGGGGCGTCAGCACGAAGCTGGTGATCGTCAGGAAATCGCTGTCCGCCGAGGCGCCGAGACTGCCACCGACGCCCTCAATGGCCGCGGCGATCTGCTCCGCCGTCATCTCACCCGCGCCCTTGATCAACAGGGTGGCGGTCAACTCGGCCATTCCCTCGCGATCGGCAGGGTCGTGGATTCCGCCGGCGGGCACGGAGAGGGAGAGCGAGACAACCGGCTGCTTGGGGCTCTCCACCAGCACCACCTGGAGCCCATTCGGCAGGCTGAACTCCCGGAAGGGAGGAAAGGGCATCGGCTGGACCGGACCGGCGGCAGGCGGAGTGGTCGGGTAGCCCTGGGCGGGGAGAGCGGCGGGAATCGCGGTGGCTGCGACCAGCGCGGTCAGGAGCAGTCTGGTCTGCATCACGGGGTAACCTCCGGCGGGGCAATGAGGGCGACGACCGAGTTGTCGGCGCGGAGATATTGGCGCGCCACCCGGAGGATGTCCTCGGTGGTCACCGCCATGTACCGCGCAAAGCGAGTGTTCACCGCCTCGGGATCGCCGAGGATCAGGTTGGCGCTCTGCAGCGCCTCGGCGACACCCATGGTGGTCAGCCGTGTGCCGATCTGCTGGGAGCGATACTGGCTCTTGGCCTTCTCCAACTCCTCGGCGGAGACGCCGATGTCGAGGAGGTGCGCCACCTCGACCTTGAGCAGGTATTCAATCGAGTCGGCGGTGACGCCCTGGTTGGCGATGCCGAGCACCCCGAGGACCCCGGGACCGCGCTGGTCGCCGATGAAGAGGCCTTGGGCCCCCGCCGCGGCCCGGGCATCCCGGACCAGTGCCTGGTTGATCCGGCTGCTCTCGCCCGTACCCAGGATGGTGTTGAGCAGCTCCAAGGCTGGGAGATCGGCGTGCCTGGCATCGGGCGTCCGGAACAGGACCACCACGGCCGGCAGCGCGGCCTGGTCATCGGGAAGCCGGAGACGACGCTCCCCGGTGTTGAACGCCTGGTCGCAGGTCACCGCAGGGGGCGTTTCACCTCGCGGTATGCCGGCGAAGTATTCCTCGATGAGGGACTTGGCCTCCGCTGGGCGGAAGTCCCCGGTCACGGTCAGGATGGCGTTGTTGGGGACATAGTAGAGGTCGAAGAAGGCCTTGACGTCCTCGGTGGTTGCGGCATCGAGGTCCGCCATGGACCCGATCGTCTCATGGGCGTAGGCAAAGCAGCTGGTCGAGTCATTCACCGAGACCAGTGCCTGCTGAAACGCGCCGACGTAGGGCTGGTTGTCGATCCGCAACCGCCGCTCCTCCTTTACCGCCTCGCGCTGGTTGGTGAAATTCTCCTCGGTCACCGCCAGGGATCGCATCCGGTCGGCCTCCAGCCAGAGACCGAGATTCAGGCGGTTGGACGGCAGGGTCTGGTAGTAGTTGGTGCGGTCACTGGAGGTCGAGCCGTTCAAGTTGCCACCGGCCCGTTCGACCAGTTGGAAGTGCTCCGCCTTGTCGACATTTTCGGAGCCCTGGAACATCATGTGCTCGAAGAGGTGGGCAAAGCCGGTTCGGCCGGGGCGCTCGTTGCGCGCCCCAACGTCATACCAGACGTTGACTGTTACCACCTGGACGGTGGTGTCCGGCGCCAGTAGGACCCTGAGACCGTTGGGGAGGGAATAGCGCTCATACCGGATCCTCCCCGGGTCCTGTGCCAAGGCGTGGCTGGCGGTGAGGAGGACCAGGGAGGAAGCCAAGAAGCTGGTACGCATGGGCAACCTGCGAGTAAGGGGGTCAGATTGGGGCCCTGAGGGGCCATACGAAGGGTTCTGGGCAGTGGTTTCCCGGGTTCTCCGGAGGAAATCTAGTCGGATGGCGCTCCAGGAGCCTCTGACAGCCCATTGGGACGATCGATCCGCTTGGTATCACACAGCTCTGGCGGGGGTGTTTCCACGACTTTGGCTCCTTGGAGGGCCACTATGCTGCTGCTGCCATCGGTGGTCCACGAAGTGCGAGAACCTCTTAATGGTTACCAACATTTGTATTGATCACGATCGGTTATTATTAACACATCACGTGAAACATGATATTCTAAGCGCTTGTTTTCATTGCTGTTAATAGATCTTGTCAACAGTATCCATACTGCCTTGTTTCACGTTTTCAACACTTTGATTTCCGGCCATTTCAGCCAGTGGTTCTTGAGGCGGTCCCGCTACAGCCATTTCCTTAATTCCCCTGTGGGGCGCTCCGAGGCCGCCCGAAGCCTTCAGGCGCCTGGTGCTAGCCCCGCCTGTGGGCTTGCCGTACCCTTAACATCCACGCACCAGCGACGTACTGAACCAATAGCGATGCGAGTCTTGTCGATCGAACCGGTGGCCCCCAGGGGAGACGAGGCGCTCGTCACTGCCTATCAGGCAGGCGATGAGGGCGCCGCCAGTGAGCTCGTGCGGCGACACTCCGCCGGGCTGGCACGGTATCTCTACGGGCTCGGTGCTCCGTCGGCCGACGTCGATGACCTGCTCCAGGAGGCCTTTTTTCGGGCCTTCCGCTCCGCGGGCAGCTTCCGGGGCGACTCGAGCTTCCGGTCGTGGCTGTACCGGATCGGGGCCAACGCCGCTCGGGATCATTACCGCCGGGGGCGGAACCGGGTGGTGCTCTCGCTCGAGAATCGGGACCTGGTAGACGCCGCCGACCCGGGGGGAGAGGCGGAGGCGTCGGAGGCCGAGGATCGGCTCCACGCGGCACTGGCGCATCTGCCCCCGAAGCAGCGGGAGGTTTTCCTCCTGCGGGCGCAACAAGGGCTGGCTTACGAAGAGATCGCCGAGGCGCTGGGGACGACTCCGGGCGCGGCTCGTGTGCACTACCATCATGCAGTGAAGCGGCTGAAGGAGGCCATGCAATGAACCCGTGCCATCACCTCTCTGACCGGATGCCTGAGGTTGCGCGGCAGGCGTCCCGCTGGACGGCCGATGAGGCCGCGCATCTCCTGGCCTGCGAGGATTGCGGAGCCGAGTGGCGTCTGGTGGGTGCTGCCGTGGCGCTGGGGCGCGGCGCGGCCTCCCGGGTCGATGCCGATCAGGTCGCGGAGCGGGTGGCGGCACGGCTGCGCGAGCCGCCCATCGTGGCCGCCCCGGGCCGGCCGTGGATCCGCCGGGCGCTGCTGCCGCTTGCCGCCGCCGCGGCCCTCCTCAGCGCCGTGTGGTTCGGCTGGCCAGTCACCGAGGTGCAGGACGAGCCGATTGCGCATGTCGCCGTGCTCCCCGAACTGGACGATCTGGATGAGACTGAGCTGGAGTCGTTGGTGGCGGGGTTCACGGGTGCCGAGGCGGACCCGCTGCGCCCGCTGGATGCCGCCGAATCGCTGGGGGACCTCAGCGATTCGGAACTGGAATCGCTGCTCCGCCTGATGGAGGGATGATGCGCCACACGTTGATCGTGACCCTGGTCCGTACGCTGATGCTCTCGGCGGCCCTGACCGCCACCGTGGCGGGCGCGGCGAACGCCCAGGCCCAGGATCCGGCACGGCGGGCCATGCCGGGCGAACGCGGCGAGCGGGAGAGGCAACTCCTCCGCATGATCGAGGAGCGGTTCGCTGCCCAGGTCCAGCAGGAACTTGTGCTCAATGACGAGCAGATGGTCCGGGTCCGCCGCATTCTTACGGCCTCGGCCACTCGGCTGAGGCAGCTCGAGGGGCAGGAACGTGGGGTGCAGCAGGCACTTCGGCACCAGCTTCGCCCCGGCGTGGCGGCCCAGACTGACAGTGTCGTCCGCCTGCTGGACCGGCTGACCTCGCTTCGCGTGGAGGTGGCGCAGGCCGCCGGGGAGGAGATCCGGGAACTCGCAACGGTACTCACCCCGGTGCAGCAGGCCCAGTATGTCTTGCTGCGGGACCGCCTCCGGGCGCGTGCCCAGGAGCTGCGGATGCAACGCGGTCCGATGACCCCGCCCGGCGGGAGCACCTAGGCCCGGTCGACATCGGGAACTTCAAGCCGGAGCGGGGGTTGGCACAAGCCAGCCCCCGCTCTCGTATGGATGGTCGGAAGGTTCCGGCAGCGTTAGCTTATGACAGCAGCAATCGTGGAGGGTGCAGGATGATTCACCGGTTCATCACAATCCTGGGAATGGCGATGTCGGCCGCGCCTGCCGCCGCGCAGGCGCCGGTGGTCTATCGGATTCCCGTCAGCGGGACCATCGAGATGGGACTGGCCCCCTACGTGGCCCGGGCCCTGGTCGTGGCGCGCGAGGCCGGAGCGGATGCGGTCGTCCTGGACATTGACACACCGGGCGGGCGGGTGGACGCCGCGGAGCGGATCGTGGACGCGATCCGTGGCGCCGAGCTGCCCGTGTATGCGTTCGTGAATTCCCGGGCCTACAGTGCGGGAGCCATGGTGGCGCTGGCCGCCAGTGGCGGAATCTACATCAGTCCGATCGGCGTGATCGGCGCCGCGACCCCCGTGGATGGGCAGGGCACCAAGGCGCCGGAGAAGATCGTTTCCGCCATGCGGGCCGCTTTCCGGTCGCTCGCGGAAGCCAACGACATCGATCCCCGCCTGGCGGAGGGAATGGTTGATGAATCGATCGACATCCCGGGGGTCAAGCCGGCCGGGCAGCTCCTGACCCTGAGCTCCTCCGAGGCGCTGGAACTGGGCTTTGCCAAGGGGCGCGTCGAGACGTTGGCCGGGCTGCTGACCGAGGTCGGGCTCGATGGCGCGACCGTCGTGGAGGTGCCGGTCAACTGGGCGGAATACGTGGTGCGCTTCCTGACCAGCCCGCTGGTGAGTCCGCTGCTCCTCTCGCTGGGCATGCTTGGCCTGGTGTTCGAGATCAAGAGCGGTGCCTTCGGGCTTGGCGGCCTGGTGAGCCTGGCGTCCCTGGGAGCGTTCTTCGGTTCACACCTGATTCTGGGGCTCGCCGGCTGGGAAGTCCTCCTGATGCTCGGGTTGGGCGCGGTGGCCATCGCGGTCGAAGTGCTCCTGCTGCCGGGATTCGGCGTGGCCGGAATCCTCGGCGTGCTGCTGGTCGGTGCCAGCGTCATCATGGCCCTCGTCGGAAACCTCCCCACCATGACCGATTTCCTTCAGGCCGGTGCCATCCTCGGCGCGAGCCTCATCATTTCGGCGGCGGTATTCATCGCGTGGTTCCGTCACCTGCCGAACAGTACCCGGTTCACGGGGCTGTTCCTGAAGTCTGCGACGCACGCCAGCGAGGGGTACGTGTCCGCCGCGGTGCGTGGTGATCTGGTCGGAAAACTCGGGGCCGCCTTGACCGACCTCCGGCCCAGCGGGACCGCGGTGATTGACGGAGAGCGCGTGGATGTCGTGACCGAAGGGGATTTTGTGAAGGCTGGCGCCGCGGTGACGGTCGTCCGCTCGGAGGGGTATCGCCATATCGTCCGGCCCGCGTAGTCGCGGCGCCGGCTGCAGCACTCCATGACCTTGGCCAGGAGCAAACGTGCCGGTAGATGATCTGGGTCCCGCCCTCGTGCTGGGCATGATCTTTCTTGGGATTCTCGTCCTTGTCATCTTCTTCCGCTTCATCCCCGTCGGCCTCTGGATCCGGGCCTGGGCCAGCGGGGTCCGGGTCAGTTTCCTGACGCTCTTCGGGATGCGCTTCCGGAAGGTGGACCCGACTCGGATCGTGGATCCGTTGATCACGGCCACGAAGGCCGGTCTGTCGCTCAACATCAACGCACTCGAGGCCCACTTCCTTTCGGGTGGCAATGTCCAGCGGGTCGTCAACGCCCTCATCTCAGCGGACAAGGCCGGCATTCCGCTGGACTTCCGCCAGGCCACGGCGATCGATCTCGCCGGCCGCGACGTCTTCGAGGCGGTGCAGGTCAGTGTCAACCCGAAAGTCATCACCACGCCGAAGGTGGCGGCGATGGCCAAGGATGGCATCCAGCTGCTCGCCCTGGCGCGCGTGACGGTGCGCGCCAACGTCAACCGCCTGGTCGGTGGTGCCGGCGAGGAGACGATCCTGGCGCGCGTGGGCGAGGGCATCGTCAGCACCATCGGCTCGGCTGTCGGCCACAAGGCCGTGCTGGAAAACCCGGACATGATCTCCAAGACGGTGCTGGCCAAGGGACTGGATGCCGGCACGGCGTTCGAAATCCTCTCCATTGACATCGCCGACGTGGACGTCGGCAAGAACATCGGCGCCGAGCTGCAGACCGACCAGGCCGAGGCCGACAAGCGGATCGCCCAGGCCAAGGCGGAGGAGCGACGTGCGCTCGCCGTGGCCATGGAACAGGAGTACAAGGCCGAAACCCAAAGCCAGCGCGCCAAGCTGATTGCCGCCGAGGCGGAGATTCCACGCGCCATCGCCGAGGCGTTCCGGGCTGGCAACCTTGGCGTGATGGACTACCAGCGGTATCGGAACATCGAGGCCGACACCGACATGCGGAAGTCGATCGCAGGCGAGGGTGACAACCCGTCCTCCACGCCGCAGATCTGATCGATGGAAATCAGTCCGCTTTTTGTCCTGCTGGTGGTCTGGTGGCTCTTCGGCCTCCTGACCTCCAGCAAGCGCGGAAAGCAGCGGCGCGACCAACGACGCACCCGTGCGGGCGCGACAGCGCCCACACCGCTCCCCCCGGTGCGCACGGAGGCGGGAGTCGACCCCACGCAGCAGGAGGGGAGCAGGCTCGAGCGGGTTATGCGCGAGTTCCAGCGGGCCCTGGAGGAGGCGGAGCAGCAGCGCCAGCCCGCACCCGACACCAAACCCAGCTGGGATGCAGGAGAGGAGTGGGAGGTCGAGGAGGCGGAGTCCCGATCGCTCGAGGACTTCGAGCCCGAAGTGCGCAGCATGGAGGACGATTTCCATCGCCCTGAGCGTGAGGTCGTGGTGCTCGGTGGCGATCAGGAGGCACTCCAGGCCAGGCGCGTGGCCTACGCGGAGGATCGCAATCGGGCACTGACCAAGGCCGATCACCTGAAGTTCGATGCCCGGATCCGGGCGCCCGTACCGTCGGTGGAACCGGCCACCCCGCCTGACGCGCGGCAGTTGCGGCTGCGGCAGGCCATGATCTGGCGCGAGGTGCTCGGCCCGCCGGTCGCGATGCAGGATCGCGATCGGCGCTAGCGGTAGCCGTCAGGCGGGGGAGGGGAATGCCTCCTGGTAGCGATTGATGCCCTCGATGATGATCCGATGCGCGGCCGTGCGATCCTCAAAGCCGTGCGACTCGACCCCTCCCGTGCCCTCCAGGTCCTTGTAGATCGAGAAGAAGTGCTCCACCTCCCGCAGCAGGTGCGGGGGGACATCACCGAGGTCCGTGATCGATTCGCTGTACGGATCGTTGAGCGGCACCGAGATGATCTTCTCGTCATTCTCGCCCCGGTCGACCAGGCGGAACACCCCCACGGGCCGGACGTCCACCAGGCAGCCGGTAAAGGTGGGCCGGGTCAGGATCACCACGACGTCGAGCGGGTCGCTGTCCTCCCCGAGGGTCCGGGGCAGGAACCCGTAGTCCCCAGGGTAATGGACGGCGCTGTAGAGGACCCGGTCGAGTCGGTACAGACCCAGCACCTTGTCGAGCTCATACTTGTTACGTTCGTAGCGGGGGATTTCCACCACCGTCGTGACGACCGACGGCACGTCTGGCCCGGTCGGGATGTCATGCCAGGGGTGCAGGCGTGGGGCGACCATGGGTGGGCACCAGGTGGGGGTGCCGGAAACATAAGCAGAAGGCGGATGGCATGGCGGACGGGACGGGGGGAGAAAGCCAGCTGGAGGGAGGAGCCGACGCGCGGTTGCGGGTGGCTCGATCACGCATCGCCGACGTCGATCGCGAGTTGATGACACTGGTGGCGGAGCGGATGCGGCTCGCCACCGACGTCGGGGAGGCGAAGCGGGCGCTCGGCCTGCCGGTGCGCAGCTTCGGCACGGAGGCCGAGGTGCTGACACGGTACCGCGCAGCCGCCGCCGCCGCCGGGCTGGAGCATGAGTTTGCCGAGGCGGTGGCGCTGCTGCTGATTGATGGTGCTGTGCGGCGGCAGGAGGAACTGTCCGGACGGGCTGCCCCGACCCAGGCGCAGTCGGTGGTCGTGGTGGGCGGGGCGGGCAAGATGGGACGCTGGTTCCGGGGGTTCTTCGAGGGGCAGGGACACCACGTCCGGGTCATCGATCCGAGCCTCCCCCCAGGGGATCCCGCGCGGGCTTCAGACGAGGAGCTGGCGGAGGCGGATCTCGTGGTGGTGGCGGTCTCGTTGGCCGCGACGCCGCGCGTGCTGTCGCAAGTGCTCGCCGCGCAGCCCAGGGGGCTCGTGCTGGACATCGCGAGCCTCAAGAGTCACCTCATCGAACCGCTGCGTGCCGCGGCCGCCAGCGGGCTCCGGGTGGCCAGCCTGCATCCGCTCTTCGGGCCCGGGGTGCGGACACTCGGTGGCAGGGTCATGGCGGTCTGCGACTGTGGCAATCCGGCGGCGGCGGATGAGGCGGCCGCCCTCTTCGCAGATACCGCGGTCACTATCACCAGGCTGCCGGTCGAGGAACACGACCGGTACATGCAATATGTCCTGGGGCTCAGCCATCTGGTCTCGCTGTTGTTCGCGGCCACCGTCACCCGCAGCGGGATGGCTACGGTGGAGTTGAACGCCATGGCGAGCACGACCTGGCTCAAGCAGGTCCGCACCGCGGCAGAGGTGGTCGGGGAGAACCCGGAGATGTACTACGAGATTCAGCGGTTGAACCGACATTCGGCTGAGCTCTTTGCCCTGGTGCGGGATCAGCTCGGGGTGCTGGAATCGGCGGCGCTGGCGGACGACCCGAGCCGGTTTGTGGCGCTGATGACGGCCGCTAGGGAGTTCCTTCCTGCCGAACCGGGGCGGGTGCTCGGCTAGTTTCGTCGGCCCCGTTGCCAAGATGCGCCGGCAGGGTGAACTTCCTGCCGAGCAGGCCCGAGTGGCGGAATGGCAGACGCAGCGGACTCAAAATCCGCCGGGGGCAACCCCGTGCGAGTTCGACTCTCGCCTCGGGCATAACGGTTTACGCGATTCCGGCCCGCCCGATGGGGCCCCGATTGAGTCTTAACTGTGTCCTTCGCGATGGCGACCTTCCGCACGGCGGCGGGCACCCATCGGGTCCCGTACCCTTTTCCTCCCCCGCCCGTTAGCTTGCCTCCTCACCCAACTGGTGCAGGAGCAACACTTTGCCGACGGATTCGACGACCCCTTTCACCTCCCGGGTGCTGGCCGTTGCCGCAGCCGGACACGCCACCCCGCTCCTCGCGGTGGCCCTCTCTCAGGGTGATGGAGCGCTTCCCACGTCGCTCGAGTTCCTCGACACCCAGGCGGGGGGTGCGCTGAGCCGCCTCCTGGCCTCCGGGGACTTCCGCGGCAAGAAGGACGAGACCGCCCTGATCCACCCGGACGGCCCGGCCGCCCGGATCCTGCTGGTGGGGATGGGGAAGGCAGACCAGGTCACTACCCAGTCGGTGCGTCGTGCCGCCGCGGTCGCCGCCAAGCGCGCACGAGCGATTGGCGTGGAGCGGATGAGCTGGTTGCTCCCGGAGTTCGGTGCCCTTTTGGCGCAGGATGCAACCAAGGCCGCGGCCGAAGGACTCGCGCAGGGCGCTTGGGTGTACACCGCCCTCAAGCGGCCACCCGAGGAGCCGAAGCCTGTCCTCGTCGAGGCAGAGATACTGGTCACCACGGACACCGAGTCAGCTCAGGCGGGGCATGCCACCGGCGCCGCGATCGGGGCAGGCCACCAGCTGGCCCGCGATCTTCAGGTGCTCCCCGGAAATATCTGCACGCCGGCCCTCCTGGCCGAGCAGGCACGACTCCTGGCGGAACGCCACGGGATGAAGGTCACGATCCTCGACCGCCCGGCACTCGAAGAAGAGGGCATGCACGCCCTCCTGGCCGTCGGGCAGGGGAGTGCGCAGGAGGCGCGCTTCATCGTGCTCGAATATCAGGGTGGCACGGGCAAGCCGGTGGTGCTCATCGGCAAGGGCGTCACCTTCGATACTGGCGGGATCTCCATCAAGCCGGCCCCGCAGATGGAAGACATGAAGTTCGACATGTCGGGTGCCGCGGCGGTCCTGGGTACCTTCGAAATGCTCGGCCGCCTCAAGCCGAAGCTCCATGTCATCGGCCTGATCCCCTCCGCCGAAAACATGCTTTCGTCCACCGCCTACAAGCCGGGTGATGTGGTCCGCAGTCACTTCGGCAAGACGATCGAGGTGATCAACACCGACGCCGAGGGGCGGCTCCTGCTGGCGGACGCGCTGTCGTACGCGCGCCGGTTCGAGCCGGCCTGTGTGGTGGACGCGGCCACCCTGACCGGCGCGGTGGTCATCGGACTCGGCCACGTGACGGCGGGCGTCATGGGCACCGATGCTGGACTGATCGCCGAACTTACCGCGGCGGGGCAGCGCGCCCACGAGCGGGTCTGGGAGCTTCCCCTGTGGGATGAGTATCGCGAGCTGATCAAGTCGGACATCGCGGACGTGAAGAACAGCGGCGGCCGCGCGGCGGGTACCATCACCGCCGCCTGGTTCCTGCGCGAGTTCGTGGACGGCTTCCCGTGGGCCCACGTGGACATTGCGGGCACCGCGTACACCGACCGGGAGGACGCCGCCCAGTCCAAGGGCCCGACCGGGATGGGCGCCAGACTCTTCAGTGAATTCCTGCTGGCCCGTGCCGGGTAGGCGCGTGCGCGGTTGGCTGGCGCGCCTGACGCTCCTGGGCCTGCTCTGGGCACCGGTGCTGGCGGCCCAGTTCCCCCCCGTCACCGGCGCCGATACCAGTGCCCTCACCGCCCGGTTCCTGGAAGCGGACGCGGAGACACGGCGCATCATCACGCCGCTGGCACGCCCCGGCGCGGATGGGATCCTCCCGCCCCTCAGCCGGGTCATCTTCACCCGGGACTCGATCGAATCGAGCAACGTCTCCACAGTGGGCGACCTGCTGCAACAGATCCCCGGCGTCTATCTGCTCCGCGCCGGTTGGATCGGGCAGGCCGCGGTGCCGGTGTTCCGCGGGCAGGGGCCGCGATCGGTGGAGTATTTCATCGATGGTGTGCCCCACCTGCCCATCGGGGCCGACAGCACCATGGTGGACCCCTCGATGCTGCCGCTCAGCTTCTACGACCGCATCGAAGTGGACCGGCTCCCGGGCCTGTTGCGCGTGCATCTGTACACCCGGCGCCATGATCGGCTCGCCGCGCGCACCCGCGTGGCCATCACCAGTGGCGATCTGGACATCAGCCGGTACCAGGGCAGCCTCGAGCGTCGCTTCGAATCCGGCCTCGGGTTTGCCGCGGCGTTCGACTTCCTCGGTGTGGCCTCGCTGGCCCGACCGAACGAGAACGACTACCAGAACACCAACGCGATGGTGCAGGCGAGCTGGGTGCCGAACCCCAAGCGGGGCCTCTCGGTGCAGTACTTCCTGTCGGGACCGCGGCGCCTGGCCATCCTCGGGGGTGGGGCAACCACACCCGACACGCTGGCCCGCGGTCACGATGAGTCGCGTCGGGACCTCCAGGCCCGCTTCTACCTGAGGCAGCGCACCGATGGCCTGGGCGGTGGCATTGACGTGGTGGCCTCGCGGACATCGTGGGGGATGGACTCCCCGGTGGACACGATTCCCGATGCCGAGCGCCGCATCTCTCAGATTGGGCTGATCGCCGGCTACCGGACCCCGGTGGCGAGCGTCACCGGGTCGGCGTGGCGGCGCTCCGACTGGACGCCGCTTGATGTCACGGTGGCAGGCGCGGCATCGCCGGTCGAGATCGCCAGCGGCAGCCTCGAAGTCGGCTACCGTCGCCACGACTTTGATCGCACCAGTCGGTGGGTCACTGCGCGCGCCGGGCTCGGCCTCCCGCTTGGCTTTGTCGTGAACGGCACGGTGCGCAACGGCGTGATGGTGGAGTACCCGATGGTCGAATCGGACACCGCGCGGGAAGTGCGGGAGCGTTCTGCCACGCTGGGGTGGGAAACGAAGATGCTCGGCCTGGAGGTGGGGTATGCGAAAACCTCCGCACCCACGCCGGCCCCGTATTGGACGTATCCGCAGCTGGGCATCGTCGGCCACGCCGGGGATGCCGAGTGGCGCACCGCACGGGTGCGGGTGACCCCGCGGAACTGGGTTACCCTCGACGGCTGGTACAGCGAGCCACTCGGCGACGCCGGGGCGGAGGGTCAGCCGCCCACTCACTCGATGATCACTGGCGCCATCCGCTCCAAGTTCATGCGGGTCTTCCCGAGCGGCATCTTCGAACTGAAAGTGGCGATGTCGGTGGAGAGCTTCGGCACGGGAACCCTGGGCCGGGGAACGGACGGGGAGCCGATCACCCTGCGTGGCGCCAGCTTTGCCCGGGCGCAGTTGCAATTGCAGTTCGGGCCGTTCACGGCCTACCTGGACCGCCAGAACACGTTGGACAGTGACGCTGGGTGGGTGCCCGGAATCCCCACCCTTCGGGCGGCCAACGCGTTCGGGATCCGGTGGGTGTTCTGGAACTAGGGTCCGGGTGCCGAGTGTCGGCTGGTCACCGGCCCTGACGGGCGTTGGGAATAGGGTGGAGGACGTCGAGATACGCCGGAGGCGTCCACCTCAGAGTTGCGACCGGATGGGCATCAGAATCTTCTCCGCGAGCTTCTCTCGAAGCGGCCGGGCTTTCCACATCGGGTAGGTGTAGGGCAGGGATGGTAGGAGATCTGCCTCGAACACGGCGGTCATCTGCTGCGCAAAGCCGCGGTCGTAGACATTCAGGTTCGCCTCATCGTTGAGCCGGAACGAACGGATGTCGAAATTCGTTGAGCCCACCGAGACCAGTTCCTTGTCGATGATCAGCATCTTCGTGTGCAACATCGTGGGCTGGTAGATATGAATTTCCACCCCTGCCTCGAGCAGGGGCCCCCACCCGCCCTTGGAGGAGATCCGGACCGTGTCCGAGTCGGTGTGGGGACCGGGCAGGAGGAGGCGGACGCGGACGCCGCGGCGTTGTGCGGCCACGATCGCCTCAGTCACCAGCCGGTCGGGCACGAAATACGAGGCCGCGAGGTCCATGGTGTGCTCGGCGGCCGCGATGGCCAGCAGGTACATCAAGTGCATGCTCTCGCTGCCACCAGCGGGGGAGGCGATGAAGAGTTGCGCCTCGATCGTCCCCGTCGGTGCCAGGGGCGGGAAGTAGACGGCCGTGTGCAACACCTCGCCGGTCATCTTGATCCAGTTGTCATTGAAGGCCGCCTGGAACTGTGCCACCGCGGGTCCGTCGACCTGGAAATGGATGTCCCGCCAATGCTCAGGGTCTTGCGCGTGGCCTCCCCACAGGTCGGCAATCCCGACGCCGCCGGTAAAGCCGATCTTCCCGTCCACCACCAGTAGCTTGCGGTGGGTCCGGTTGTTGATCCGGCCCAGGTTGTACCAATGGAGCGGCCGGAAGCGCTTCACCTCGACCCCGGCCTGCTCCATCACCTCCAACAGGCTGCGGTCCATCCGGGAGCTCCCGACCCAGTCGATCGTGACCTTGACCGCGACCCCGGCGCGCGCCCGCTCTGACAGTGCGTCGCTGAACTCCTGGCCGATCTGGCCGGACCAGTAGATATAGGTTTCAAAGGTGATCGAGTGCTCGGCGCTGCGGATGGCCGCCAGCATGGCCGGGAAGATCTGGTCGCCATTCTGGAGCGCCACGACGCGGTTCGCGGCGGTGATGGATGGGCCGACCATGACCGACATCTCGAGCCGGAACTGTGGATCGGCGATGCCGTACCGATGCTCGAGCTTTCGCTCGACATTCTTCTCCGGCGTGACAAAATTCATCACGAGCGCGGACAGGGCGAGCGTGCCCAGGACGGAAATCAGGATCACCCAGAACATGTCTTTGTGGCTCCCGTTCAGCGGCGTCACAGGTGGGCCTTGCACGGCGGCACCCCGGGAGCCCGTGGGTGGACGTTATATCCGGAACATATACGCAGCCGACCGGAACAGTCAGGGCGTGGCCCGCGCCGGGGCCCCGCCCCTAACCCCCAGCCAGCCACTCGGTTATCTTTAACGGCTCTCCCACGACGGAGCCGCCGCGGTGCCGCTGAGCATGACCGGGTTTGGAAGCGCCGACGGGCCCGTGGCGGGTGGCGTCCTGCAGGTGGAAATCCGGACGGTCAATCACCGGTATTTCAACCTCTCCGCCAAGCTCCCCGCCGACCTGGGCCCCCTGGAAGGGGAGCTCCGGGAACGGCTCCGGAAGGACCTGGAGCGGGGCCACGTCTCGGTGTCGGCCCGATGGCTGGAGCGAGCGGTGCCCGAGGGCGGCAGGCTGATGCTGGACGCGGACCGGGCCCGGGAGGCGATGGCGCGGCTCCGGGAACTGCAGACCGCGGTTGGATTGTCAGGGGAGATTACCCTCGACCTGGTGGCCCGGCAGCCGGACGTCTTCGTGGCCACCGACGAGGCCACCACGGCGATCGAGTGGGGCGAGGTGGACCCGATCGTGACGGCCGCGGTTGCACAGGTGCATGCCATGCGCCGGCGTGAGGGAGAAGCGATGGGAGCGGAGCTCCGGCATCGCCTGGACCTGATCGAGCAACACGCGGCGGCAATCCGGGACCGCGCACCGCACCGCGTGGTGGCCGAACGGGACCGGCTTCGCGCTGCGGTGCAGGAGCTGATGAACGGCAAGCCGCTGGACGAGAACCGGCTGACCCAGGAGATCGCCTTTCTGGCCGAGAAGCTGGATATCACCGAGGAAGTCGTCCGATTGGCGGCGCATCTGGAGGCGAGCCGTTCGGCCCTCGCGGGTGATCGTGCGGTGGGCAAGCAGCTGGGGTTCCTGGCCCAGGAGCTGGGACGCGAAGTGAACACCATCGGATCCAAGGCGAACGACGCCGAGATCCAGCACGCGGTCATCGAGATGAAGGGAGAGCTGGAGCGATTCCGGGAACAGCTCGAAAACCTCGCGTGACGCCGTATCTCCTGGTGCTCTCCTCGCCCTCAGGGGCCGGGAAGTCCACGATTGCGCGCCACCTGCTCATGGCCCGGGAAGACCTGGCCTATTCGGTGTCCGCGACGACCCGGCCGATGCGGAAGGGCGAGACCGACGGGGCGAGCTATCACTTCCTGTCACGCGGGGAGTTTGAGAAGCGGCGGGACGCCGGCGAGTTTTTGGAGTGGGCGGAGTATGGCGGGAACCTGTACGGCACGCTCCGTTCCGAGATTGACCGCCACCTGGCCGCCGGCCAGAACGTGGTGCTGGACATCGAGGTGAACGGCACCCGGCAACTGCGGGCCCAGTACCCCGACGCGGTGCACATTTTCATCCTCCCGCCGAGTGGCGGCGTCCTGGTGGAGCGGCTGCGCGGCCGAAACACCGAGGATACGGAAGCCGTGCGCCGTCGCCTGCAACACGCGTCGGATGAGCTGGGGGAAGTGACCCGGTACGACTATGTGGTGATCAATGACGACCTGGTCCGCGCGGTGGACCGGGTGGCCGCGATCCTGGACGCCGAGGGTGGCCGGGTGTCGCGACAGTCGGGATTGACTGAGATGGTGGAACGATTGCGCCGCGAAGTGGCAGAGCAGACCGAACGCGTCGGCGCCTGAGCCGGCATACCCAAGGAGTGCACATGGAAATCTTCACCCCGCATGAAGCGGCCAAGAACGCCGGCACCAAGTATCGTTCGATCCTGGTGGCCGCCAAATTTGCCCGGTTGCTCAACGAGATCCCCAAGGACCGCCAGGTCCAGTGGGACGAGAGCGAACGGGCCCAGAAGCTGACCACCCTGGCGATGCAGAAGCTGGTGGACGGCGAACTCAATTTCCGCGAGTTGCGCCGGCGCCGCGCCGAGGCCTGAGGCGGGTCCGGCCGTGGACCCCGCCCGGGCCCGGTACCTCAGGCTTCAGGCGGAGCTGGGTGGTGCCGAAGTCATCTTGACCGCGCCGTTGTCGGCGGTGGCCGTCTCCGAGACGGCTGCCGCCGACCTGTCTGTGCCCCGGGAGCCGGATCGTGCGGCTCCCCCTCCTGTGGACTCCCTGCCGTCGCCTGTACCAGCCAAAACCGAGGCTTCACCGGAGGGCGGCGACACACGCCCCCGTTGGCTCAGGGACGCCCCGGCCATACCCGGCCCCGGGCTGACCATCGCACCACTCCCCGGAAGCCTGTTGGGTGACGCGGGCGCGATCTGGACCACGCTGGACGACGTCGCCGCCGCCGTCCACCACTGCAACAAGTGTCCGCTCTGTGAGGGCCGGACCAATACCGTGCCAGGTGAGGGAAATCCGGCCGCCCGCCTGATGCTGATTGGCGAGGGGCCGGGGGCGACGGAGGATGAAACCGGGCGGCCGTTCGTGGGCCGGGCCGGGGAGCTGCTCACTACCATTCTCGGATCCATTGAGCTGGCGCGTGAGGACGTCTTCATTGCCAATGTGGTGAAGTGCCGCCCACCCTCCAACCGCAAGCCGCTGCCGGACGAAACGGCCGCCTGTCGCTCCTATCTGGAGCGTCAGATCGCCCTGATCCGGCCCAAGGTGCTGCTGGCGCTCGGGGGGACGGCGGCGGAGACCCTCCTGGCCACGAAACAGTCCCTCGGCAACCTCCGGGGGAGAGTACATTCCTTCCACGGCATTCCGCTGGTGGTGACCTACCACCCGGCGGCCCTCCTCCGCAACCCGAACTGGAAGAAGCCCACCTGGGATGACGTTCGTATCGCCCGTCAGCTCCTTGAGCGCTGATCCCGCGCCGGTCCGCACCCCGCCCTGGAACCAGGAGGCGGAGCAGGCGGTGCTCGGCGCGATGCTGATTGACCAGGACGCGGCGCTGCGTGCCGCGGAGCTGCTGGAGCCGGGGGCCTTCTATCAGGAGGGGCATCGCCGGCTGTTCCGGGCCATGATCGCGCTGACCGAGCAGCGGGTGGTGATCGACCACGTCACCCTCCGGAACGAACTGGTGCGGCGGGCGGAGCTCGATGACATCGGGGGGGTGGAGTATCTGGCGGAGCTGGTGGACATGGTTCCCACGGCCGCCAACCTGGAGTTTCACGCCAAGATCGTCAAGGAAAAGTCGACCCTCCGGCAGTTGATCGATGCCTCGACCCAGATCATCACCGAAGCCTACGACGGCAAGACCCCACCGGCAGACCTGCTGGACCAGGCCGAGGGGCGGATCTTCCGGATCGGGGCCGACCGCAAGGTGGCCGGGTTCACCCGGATCAAGGAAATGCTCTGGCCCACGATGGAGCGCATAGAAACGCTCCATAAGAGTGGCAAATCGATTACCGGTGTGCCGACCGGTTTCCTAGATTTGGATGAGCTGACCAGCGGGTTCCAGCCGTCGGAGCTGATCGTCGTGGCGGCCCGGCCGTCGATGGGCAAGACCGCCTTCTGCCTGAACATCGCCACCCATGCGGCGGCGAACGATTTCGGGGTGGCGATCTTCTCCCTGGAAATGTCCAAGGACTCGCTGGTGCAGCGCATGCTGACGGCCGAGGCCCGTGTGGATGGCCAGCGGGTGCGGCAGGGGACCCTGCGGGACTCGGACTTCGCCAACCTGGCGCGGGCGGCGGGGATCCTGGGGAGCTGCCCGATCTGGATCGACGACACCCCGTCGCTGAGCCTGCTGGAGATGCGGGGGAAGGCCAGACGGCTCCGGGCGGAGAACGACGTGAAGCTGATCATCGTGGACTACCTGCAGCTGATGAAGAGTCCCGAATACGCCGAGAATCGGGTGCAGGAGATCTCCGATATCTCGCGCTCGCTCAAGGGGCTGGCGCGGGAGCTGATGGTGCCGGTGGTGGCGCTCTCCCAGCTTTCGCGCGCCTCGGAGCAGCGGGGCGGGGAGCGCAAGCCGATCCTCTCGGACCTCCGGGATTCCGGGGCCATCGAGCAGGACGCTGATCAGGTCATCTTCATCCACCGGCCCGAGTACTATGACCGGGAGGATGAATCCAAGCGGGGGGTGGCGGAAGTGATGCTTTCCAAGAACCGCAACGGTCCAACCGGGCATGTGGAGCTCTGGTTCCACAAGGAGTACACCCGGTTCGACAACTTCAGCGCCCGCGAAGGACCCGCCTGAGATGGCCCGGGCCCGGTCGGTGTATCGCTGCACCGAGTGCGGCCACGATCATCCGAAATGGTCGGGGCGCTGCGAGGCGTGCGGGGAGTGGAACACCGTGGCGGAGGAGCCGCTGGTGGTCTCCCTCGCGCCCAGGGCGCGTGCGGCCGGGCGCGGCACCGTGGCCGCCAAGCGCCTCGGCGAGGTCGAGGCCGACCGCCTGACGCGGTGGACCACCGGGATTCCCGAACTCGACTTCGTGCTGGGCGGCGGGCTGGTCCCCGGCTCGATGACCCTGATCGGTGGCGAACCGGGAATCGGCAAGTCCACGCTGCTGCTGCAGGCGGCGGCGCGGCTCGAGGGGGCCGGCCGACGCACCCTCTACGCCAGCGGCGAGGAGTCGGCCGAACAGCTCCGCATGCGGGCCGACCGGCTCGAGGAGGATGCCGGGCAGGTCCTGGTGGCGGGTGAGACGCGGCTGGAATCGGTGGTGGACCTGGCGAAGGCGGTGCAGGCTCAGGTGCTGATCGTGGACTCGATCCAGACCGCCTACACCGACGTGCTGGAGAGCGCCCCGGGCAGCGTCGGTCAGGTGCGGGAGTCCGCCGCCCGCCTCATGCGATTTGCCAAGGACAGTGGCACGGCGGTGATCGTCGTGGGGCACGTCACCAAGGGCGGCGGCATCGCGGGGCCCAAGACCCTCGAGCACATCGTGGACACGGTGCTGTATTTCGAAGGGGAAGCCTCCCTCGATTATCGCCTCCTGCGCGCCACCAAGAACCGCTACGGGTCCGTGGACGAACTCGGCGTGTTCACCATGACGGGGCAGGGGTTGGTCGGCGTGGCGAACCCGTCCGCCGTATTCCTCGCGGCCCGTGCCACGGGGACTTCGGGCAGCGCCGTCACCGCGCTCATGGAGGGCACCCGGCCGGTCCTCGTGGAAGTGCAGGCGCTCGCCGCACCCAGTGGTTATGGCACGCCGCAGCGCGTGGCCACCGGCGTGGATCCCAAGCGCCTCGCCGTCCTGCTGGCCGTGCTTGAACGCCGGGGCGGCGCCAGCTTCGCGCAGCTCGACGTGTTCGTGCAGGTCAGCGCCGGCGTGCGCCTGAGTGAGCCCGGGGCCGACCTCGCCGTGGCGGCTGCGCTGCTCTCCAGCCTTCACAACCGGGCCACCCCGGCCGACGCGCTCTACCTCGGAGAGATTGGGCTGGGGGGAGAGATCCGCCCGGTGGCAGGCTTGGAGCGGCGACTTGGGGAGGCGAGCCGGCTCGGATTCCAGCGGGCCTTCAGCTCCGACCGGCAGGGCAAGATTCGGCTCGACGGGATCCGCCTGGAGGGACTCGACCACGTGGACCGCCTGGTACGCTCCCTTGCTGCGTGACGTCGGAGTCGTCGTGGTGGCGGCCGGACAGGGCGTTCGGGCCGGCGGGGGCACCCCGAAACAGTTTCGGGAGGTGGCAGGGGTGCCACTCGTGCTGCACACGCTGCGCCCGTTCCTCCGGCACCCCGCGGTGGACACCGTCGTCCTGGTGCTGCCCGCAGCGGATGCGGCAGCTCCGCCGGCCTGGCTGGCGGAGCTGGTCGGTGACCGACTGCTCGTGGTGGCCGGCGGGGCGACGCGGCAGGATTCCGCGATGGCCGGCCTGGCGGTACTGCCGTCCACCTGCTCGGTCATCGTCGTGCACGACGGGGCCCGGCCCGTGGTGGACGAGGCGGTCCTCGAGCACATCCTGGCGCACGCCCGGGCTGGTCGTGGCGCCATCGCCGCGTTCCCCGTCAGCGATACGCTGAAAGCGGTTTCCGCGGAGGGGCGGATCACCGCCACCGTCCCGCGTGACGGCCTGTGGCGCGCCCAGACCCCCCAGGGATTCCCGCGCCGCATGCTGGAGCGCGCCTATGCGTCGTCCCGCGGTGGGGCGACCGACGAGGCGACGCTGGTGGAGTCCCTCGGTCACGAGGTGGTCGTGGTGCCGGACTCGCCGCGGAACATCAAGGTGACCACCCCTGACGATTTCGCGCTGGTGGCCATGATCCTGCGGGCGGCGCCATGATGCTTCCCTTCATGACCGTCGCCCACGCCGAGGCGGCGATCCCCGTGGTGCGCGAGCAATTCGCCCGCGATGGCCTCCTGGCCTATCCGACCGAGACGGTCTATGGACTCGGATCGGCGCCCGTTGCGGCCGGGCTGGTGGCCCTCTCGGCGCTCAAGCGGCGGCCGCCACGCAAGCCGTTCCTCCTGCTCGTGTCCAGTCGGCTGATGGCCGAGGAGTGGGGCCTGGTCTTCACGGCCGCTGCAAAGGTCATGGCGGATGCGTTCTGGCCAGGCCCGCTGACGCTCGTGCTGCGCGGCGGTGAGGGGAAGCTCCCGGACATGTTGCGAGGTCCCGAAGGAGGCTTTGCCGTGCGCCATACGTCGCATCGTCTCGTGGCGCACCTGGTGGCTGGCCTCGGTCACCCGCTCACCTCCACCTCCGCCAACCGGCCCGGCACACCGCCAGCCGCTGGGGCCAGCGGGTTGCAGGAGCTGTTCCGCACTGCGGTCGAAGACGGCACGCTTCTTGTGCTCGACGGCGGGGTGCTGGGCAACGTGCCGCCGTCGACCCTGGTGGACTGCACCACCAACCTGCCGTTGATGATTCGTGAGGGGGCCATTCCCCGTGCTGAACTGAGACGTGGGGCCGGGCGGTGGGCGCCATGACCTCGCCGTACCATGTGCTGCTGGTCTGCACCGGGAACACCTGCCGGAGCCCGCTGGCTGCGGCGCTGCTTGAACAGCTCCTCGTACAGGAGGGGCCCGGCGGTATCACGGTCTCCTCGGCTGGCGCGCGGGCCGTCGACGGTGATCCCGCATCGGAGGGCGCCTACCTGGTGGCGCTGGAGGAGGGGCTCGATCTCTCGGCCCACCGGGCCGCGCTGCTCAGACCGGAGATGGTCCGCTCGGCGAACCTGATCCTCGCGATGTCCCGCAGCCACGTGCGGCGCATCGAGGAACTCGGCGGATCCGGGAAGGTCATGCTCCTCGGCGAGTACGCCGCGGGTGAGGCGGGCAGTGAAGAGATCCCGGATCCCTTCGGCAGCGACGTCCACGCCTACCGCGAGACGCTCCACCATCTCGCCCACCTCATGGCTGGAGTGCGAGACCGCCTGTCCAGGGAGGTCGTCCGTGATCAGCGGTAACACGCGCGTGTTCGCGGTCCTCGGCCGGCCAGTCGGGCACTCCCTGAGCCCGGCGATGCACAATGCTGCGTTCCGTGCGCTGGGGCTCGACGCGGTATACGTGGCCCTGGACTGTGCCCCGGCGCGTGTGGAACCGCTCATGCATGCGCTGGCCGATGCCGAAGGCGGCGGCAACATCACGATCCCGCACAAGCCGGTCGCCGCGGCGGCGCTCGACAGCGGGCCGGCAGTCGGAACCGGCGCCTGCAACACCTTCTGGGGCAAGGCGGGCATGCTGGTCGGCGACAATACGGATCCTGATGGAGTCGAGCATGCGCTCGCCATGCTTGGAGGTGAGTGGTCTGGCTGGCTGATCATCGGGACTGGTGGCAGCGCGCTGGGTTGCCTGGAGGCGGCGCGGCGCGGGGGTGCATCCGTCGCGATCCGCTCGCGCAGTCCGGAACGAGCGGTGGCGCTGGCGAACCGCGCCGCTGAGATGGGCATCGGTGTTGTTGACGCCACGGAGTGCGACCTGGTTGTGAACGCGACGCCGCTGGGACTCAAGGCTTCCGACCCCCCGCCGCTTGCCTTCCCTGAGGCGCCAGGCGCGCGCGCGGTGCTGGACCTGGTCTATGCGCGAGGTGGCACCCCGCTGGTTCGTGCGGCGCACGCCATCGGGCTCGCGGCCGCCGACGGCCGTGAGGTGCTCCTGGGGCAGGGGATCGCCTCGTTCCGCCGTTGGTTCCCGGAGGTTGAACCCCCCGCAGAAATCATGAGGGCAGCGCTCCGTGCTGGCCTGGCCTGAACTGGCCAGCACGCTGGCGGGGTTGGAGCGTTGGCTCCTCCCGCCGTCGTGTCTGCTCTGCAGGGAGCCGCTGCCTGCCTCCGATGGAGATGCACTGGCATGCAGCGTCTGCCGCTCCCGGTGGACCCCGATCGCGCCACCCTGGTGTGACCGATGTGGGCAGCCGAAGGATGGCGAACTGGAATGCCGGATCTGTCCCGGCTGGCCGCTGGAGGTGACCGGCGTCAGCAGCGCCTGCTGGATGAACGACTCGGCGCGGCGGGCCGTCCACCTGCTCAAGTACGAGGGCTGGTGGCGGCTCGGCGAGGCAATGGCCCCCGCCATGCGGCGGCTCGACCCGCTCGACTGGGCCGATGCGCTGGTTCCGGTACCGCTGGGCAGCGCCCGGCGCCGGCGCCGCGGTTATAATCAAAGCGTCGCGCTGGCGCAGCCGCTCGCGAACCTGCTGGGCCTGCCCGTCACGGAGGCCGCCCTGTCGCGGGTTCGGGAGACGGTGACCCAAACTCGACTCACGCCGGACGCACGCCGGGCCAATCTGGCCGGGGCGTTCCGGGCGGGGGCAGGGGTGCGTGGCAGGCGCCTCGTCCTCGTGGACGATGTGTTCACGACGGGGGCCACGTTGGTGGAGGCGGCCACCGCCCTCCTGGCGGCCGGGGCGCTCCGCGTAGGGGCGGTAACCTTTGCGCGCGCCCGGCGGCCACTGGATGACCTTACTACGACGGACCCTTTCGAGGACTGGACATGACGAAGCGAATTGCCATCAACGGTTTCGGCAGGATCGGGCGCAACGTGGTGCGGGCGATGACCCAGATGGGGGTCGATGACCTGGAACTGGTGGCGGTCAATGACCTCACCGACACGAAAACCCTGGCCCACCTGTTGACCTGGGACTCCGTGCACCGGCGCTTCCAGGGCGACGTCGCGGCCAGCGACGCCGGTCTGGTCATCAATGGCAAGACGGTGAAGGTTCTCTCGGAGAAAGACCCGGCCCAGCTGCCCTGGAAAGACCTGGGCGTGGACTATGTCCTTGAGTCCACCGGCCGGTTCACCGACCGCGATTCCGCGGCCAAGCACCTGGCCGCGGGGGCCAAGCGTGTCGTGATTTCGGCGCCGGCCAAGCAGGAGGATATCACCATCGTCTTCGGGGTGAACCACACGAAGTTCGACCCGGCGGCGCACCAGGTGATCTCCAACGCCAGTTGCACCACCAACTGCCTCGTGCCGATGGTCCGTGTCATCATGGACTCCTTTGGGTTTGCCCGCGGATTCATGACCACGGTTCACTCGTACACCAATGACCAGATGATCCTGGACCTGCCGCACAAGGATCTCCGGCGGGCCCGTGCCGCGGCGCTGAGCATCATCCCCACCAGCACCGGGGCGGCCAAGGCCACCTCGCTGGTGATCCCCGAGGTGAAGGGGAAGATCGACGGCGTGGCACTGCGCGTGCCGACGGCGGATGTGTCCCTCGTGGACCTGACCTGCATCGTAGAAAAGAGCACCAGTATCGACGAGGTCAACGCCGCGTTCCGCACCGCCGCCGGGGGCGATCTGAAGGGAGTCCTGGCGGTGAGCGACGAACCGCTGGTCTCCGTCGATTATACCGGCAACCTGATGTCCAGCACGATCGACGCCCTGTCGACCAACGTGCTCGAGGGCACCATGGTGCATGTCTCCTCCTGGTACGACAACGAGATGGGCTACTCGGCGCGCTGCGTGGACCTGCTGCGGTACATGGGGAGCCGCGAGTGAGGCAGCGCTCCCTGCGCGCGCTGGAGGCCAACCGGCTCGACGGGCAGCGGGCGCTGGTCCGGGTGGATTTCAACTGCCCGGTCACGAATGGGGTCGTCACCGACGACACCAGGATCCGGGCGGCGTTGCCGACCATCCGCCATCTGCGCGAGAACGGCGCCCGGGTCATCCTCTGTTCACACTTCGGGCGGCCGAAGGATGGCCCGGATGCCGCCTTCTCCCTGAAGCCCGTGGTGGCCCGCCTTGAGGCAATCCTCGGCAGTCCGGTCACCTTCGTGGAGGAGCCCCTGGCGGAGGGCGCCGAGGCGCTGACGCGTCGCCTGCCGCGTGGTGCGGTCGCGATGCTGGAAAACATGCGCTTCCACCCCGGCGAGGAGCAGAACGACCCGGCGTTTGCCCAACAGCTGGCGCGGCTCGGTGACCTCTACGTCAATGACGCGTTCGGCTCCGCTCACCGGGCCCACGCGAGTACGGAGGGCGTGGCCCACCTCCTGAAGCCGGCCGTGGCGGGCTTCCTCATGGAGCGAGAGCTCAAGTTCCTGGGTGACGCACTCGATACCCCGAAGCGACCGTTTGTCGCTGTCCTGGGTGGCGCCAAGATTTCCGGCAAGATTGACCTGATAGAGGCCCTGCTGCCCCGGGTGGATCGGATCCTGGTCGGTGGCGCCATGGCCTGTACCTTCTTCAAGGCGATGGGCCTCGAAGTGGGTCAGTCCCTGGTGGAGGACGATCGGCTGGAAATGGCCCGATCGCTCATGGAAAAAGCTGCCGGCAAGCTTCGCATTCCGGGTGGCGCGGTCCTGGGCCCGGAGCTTCGCGAGGGGATCACCACCCAGGTCGTCCCCCGCGACCGCATCTCCCCCGGCTGGGCGGTGTACGACATAGATCCGGCGACGGTGAAGGCGTATGCCGCCGAGATCATGTCGGCGGGCACCGTCATCTGGAATGGACCGATGGGGGTGTTCGAGGTTCGCGGGTTCGACCAGGGGACGCTGGGGATCGCGTATGCGATGGCCGAGGCGACCTCGAGGGGTACCATCACGGTGGTCGGGGGCGGCGATTCGGCCGCGGCGCTGGTCAAGGCCGGGCTGGCCGACCGGGTGACCCACCTCTCCACCGGTGGGGGCGCCGCCTTGGAGTTCATGGAAGGCAAGACCCTGCCTGGGGTCGCCGCCCTGGACCCCGCGTGAGGCGGCGCCTGTTCGCCGCCAACTGGAAGATGCATCTCGGTCCGGCCGAGGCGCGGCACTACGTGACGCGGTGCCGCGAACTCCTGCCCGCCGACCTCCCGGCCGACGTGGCGCTCTTTCCGCCCGCCGTCTCACTCGAGGCGGTGGCCATTGCACTCGAGGGCGACCATCGGTTCCAGGTGGGGGTGCAGGACGTGCACTGGGAATTGAAGGGCGCCTACACAGGAGCCGTGTCAGTGCCCCTCGCTGCCGCGGCTGGCGCCACCATGGCCCTCGTGGGCCACTCGGAGCGCCGCCATGTGTTTGGCGAGACCGAGCCCGAGACAGCCCGCAAGCTCAGGGCAGTCCTGGACGGGGGGTTGACGCCGGTCCTCTGTGTCGGGGAAAAGCTCGACGAACGGGACCGGGGCGAGACGGAAGCCGTTGTAGTCCGCCAACTCATGGTGGCGGTTGAGGGGCTTGCTGAGGAAGTGGTTGGCCGGGTGGTGGTGGCCTATGAACCGGTCTGGGCGATCGGGACGGGTCGGAACGCCACCCCCGGGGACGCCGCGGCGGTGCATGCCGTACTGCGGGCCGAACTCGCGAAACAGGGCGGGACGAACAATCGGATCCTCTACGGCGGCTCCGTCAACCTCGGCAATGCCGCCACGCTGCTGGCCGAGGAGGAGGTCGACGGCGTGCTGGTTGGCGGCGCGAGTCTCGACCCTGAGGGCTGGGCCGCGATCGTGGCGCTGGGTGATTGACCCTGTGGAGGCGAAACCCTATATTTCAAGGCTAGGCCCTAACCGGAAACCGGGTACATGTACGCTTTTCTCGTGACATTGCTGATCATTGATGCCCTGCTGCTCTCGGTGGTGGTGCTCCTCCAGGCCGGCCAGGGCGGTGGGCTCGCGTCGCTTGGTGGCGGCACGACGGACATGGTGATGGGTGGCCGGCAGGCGGTCACGCTGTTGACAACCTCCACGCGCTGGCTGGGCGGCATCTTCATGGGACTGGCCCTGATTCTGTCCTTCGTGGCGGCCAATCGCACCACCACCATGACGGACGTGCAGCGCCAACTCCAGCTGCAGCAGCAACAGCAGCAGGCCCCGGCCCCGGGCGCGTCGCCACTGACCGACATCGTGGCGCCGCCGACGGTGCCGGACAGCAACTGATGCCGGAGGCTTCCACGGAGCGGGGCGACCGGACATCCGGCCGCCCCGCTTTTGTCTTGCTGGAGGACGGTACCTGGTTCCCCGGAACGACTCACGGTCCGGTGGACCCGGCGTTCGGCGAGGTGGTCTTCACCACCAACCTGACCGGGTACCAGGAGACCTTCACCGATCCCAGCTACATGGGCCAGGTCGTGGTGATGACGGCCCCAATGATCGGCAACTACGGGATCAACCTGGCGGACATGGAATCCCGGAAGCCGCAGGTACGCGGCGTCGTGGTGCGGGAACTGAGCCGGCGCCCATCGAACTGGCGCGCGACCGGTTCGCTCGCCGATTGGCTGGCTGCCGCTGGCATCCCCATTCTCGAGGGGGTGGACACCCGGCAGCTCACCCGCCACATCCGCTCCCGCGGGGCCATGCGCGGCGTGATTGCGGAGGGCGCGGCCCCGACCGAGGCGCTGCGGGCCAGCCTGGAGGCCTCGCCGTCCATGGTAGGGCAGGAACTGGCGAGCAAGGCCTCCGTGGAGCAGGCATACGCGGCGGGCGGGGACGGCCCGCATGTGGTGGCCTTCGACTTCGGGATGAAGCGGAATATCGTCGACATGCTGGTGGCAGCCGGATGCCGCGTGACCGTTGTTCCGGCGGAGACCACGGCCGACGAGGTGCTGGCGCTCAAGCCGGACGGGATCTTCCTCTCGAACGGTCCCGGCGACCCCGAAGCGATCGGCTATGCCCTCGAGACCATTGCCACCCTGACTGGCAGTGGCACCCCCACCTTCGGGATCTGCCTGGGACACCAGTTGCTCGGACTGGCCTTCGGGGGCCGGACGGTGAAGCTGCCCTACGGCCACCGGGGTGGCAATCATCCGGTCCGGGACATGACCACGGGCAGGGTGCTGATTACCGCTCAGAACCACGGGTTTGCGCTGGCTGGAGGCGTGGATGGGGTGCCGGGAGCCCCTGACCTGGAGGTTACCCACCTCAACTTGAACGACGGAACGGTGGAAGGTATTCGCCACAAACAACTTCCGGTGTTCGCCGTCCAATACCACCCCGAGGCGGCTCCGGGACCGCATGACGCTTATCCACATTTCGAGGAATTCCTTGAGCTGATGCGGCAGCGAGCCACCCCAAGAGCCGCAACCTCTTGACAGACAACAGGTAAGCTCGTAGTATCGGCCTAGTGATTGATGCGCCCGGGGGAGGTTCCGGACCCGGTAACCCATGCTGGGGGACGCATGACCAAGGCCGACCTCGTCGAACAGGTGACCGCCGCGATGGCCCGCACCGCGGGGCCGCTCATCTCCAAGAAGGACTGCGCGCGGGTGGTTGATGCGTTCCTCGATGCCATCAAGCTGGCACTCAAGGAACAGCAAAACATTGAGGTGCGCGGGTTTGGCACCTTCAAGATCCGCAAGCGCAAGACCCGCATGGCGCGGAATCCCCGCACCGGTGAGCCGGTGGAAGTTGCCGCCCGCCCGGTGCCGGTGTTCAAGCCCAGCAAGGAGTTGCGCACCCTGGTGGCCGACGCCGACACCGAGGACCAGCCCCCCGCCCCGGCGCCAACCAGCCCGACGGGCGCCCCGCATTTCTAGATCACCACGCCGGCAACCTCGCTTCAGCCAATCGAATGGGACGGTCATGCGACCGTCCCGTTTACCTTTCGGCATGTCCGAGCCCCCTCCGATCCGCATCCTGGCCTTTGCCCGGTACGCCGAGCTGCTTGGGGCGGACCGACTTGAACTTGCGCTGCCCAACCCCCCGACGGTGCAGGGCGTGCTCGATGATGTCCGCCGACTCCCGGGCGGCGACCAACTCCCCGACCGAATCCTCGTGGCGCTCAACGCCCGCCAGGCGCAGTTGGGCGACTCGGTGACCGCCGGTGACGAACTGGCGCTGCTGCCTCCGATGGCCGGGGGCTGAGGCATGGCACTCCTGACGGGCGATTCGCTCGACCTTGGCGCGCTCGTCGCCGAGGTCGTCGGCCCCGACCGTGGCGCGGTGGCCACCTTCCTGGGCCTGGTGCGCGACCACCACGAAGGGCGTGGCGTGGTGCGGTTGGAGTATTCAGCCTACCCGGAGATGGCGGAGGCGGAGGCGACGGCCATCCTTGGGGAGGTGGCGGGGCGCTGGCCCGTCCAGGTTGCCGCCCGCCACCGCACCGGCATGTTGGAGGTTGGGGCGGCGGCGGTGGCGGTTGCGGTCGCCGGTGCCCATCGAGGGGAGGCGTTCGAGGCCTGCCGCTACGTCATCGAGGAGCTGAAGCGACGAGTGCCCATCTGGAAACGTGAGTATTACACCGACGGTTCGGTTGGCTGGGTGGAGCCGACCTCGTGATCGCGGACCAGCTGCATCGCCCGCTTGGCAGCCTCCGGCTGTCGGTGACTGATCGGTGCAACCTGCGCTGCGGCTACTGCATGCCGGAGGCAGAGTATGTCTGGCTGCCGCGCAGCTCCATCCTGAGTTACGAGGAATTCAACCGGCTCGCCGGCATCTTCACGTCCCTCGGCGCGAACAAGGTGCGCCTGACGGGTGGCGAACCGTTGCTGCGTCATGATCTTGAGGTGCTGGTGCAGATGCTCGCCGAGCAGCCGGGTGTCAAGGACCTGGCGCTGACGACGAACGGACTGCTCCTGGCGCCGCGCGTCGCCGCGCTGCGCACGGCGGGGCTGCGTCGGGTGACCATCAGCCTCGACACGCTGCGCCCAGACCGGATGCTGGCCTTCGCCAAGTCGGCCCGACACCCTGACGTCCTGACGGGGATCGACGCGGCCATCGGGGCAGGGTTCGAGGCCGTGAAGCTGAATGCCGTGGTCATCCGCGGGTACAACGACGACGAGGTGGCCGACCTGCTCGCCTTCGGGCGCGAGCGCGGGGTGGAGGTGCGCTTCATCGAGTACATGGATGTCGGCGGCGCGACACAGTGGTCACCGGGAGATGTGGTGCCGCAGGAGGAGATCCTGGCGCGTGTCGCGGCACGGTTCGGGACGCCGGAGGCGCTCCCGGCGCGCGGGGCCGCCCCGGCCGAGCGCTTTCGCCTGCCGGACGGGACGGTATTCGGGGTGATCGCGTCCACCACCAGGCCGTTCTGCCGCGACTGCGACCGGAGCCGGATCACCGCCGACGGCACATGGTTCCTCTGCCTGTATGCGCGCGGCGGTGTGGACCTGCGGCAGCCGCTCCGGGATGGCGCCACCGATGCCGAGTTGTCGGATCTCCTCGTGCGGACCTGGCAGGGGCGGGAGGACCGTGGCGCCGAGCGGCGCCTGGAGGAGCCCGTGCGGGGGACGCTGGTGCCGCTGGAGGGGCTCCGGGCCGATCCGCGCCAGGAGATGCACACGCGGGGCGGGTGACCGCCCGGTTCCCTGCTTGAACCACCGGAGGTGGCATGGGCCTGCAGATCGCCCTCATCGAGCCGAAGATTCCGCCCAACACCGGCAACATCGCGCGGCTCTGTGCCGCCACTGACTCGTCGCTGCACCTGATCGAACCGCTCGGCTTTCGGATCGACGACGCCGAGATGCGTCGGGCCGGGCTGGACTACTGGGACGGCGTGGACCTCTGGGTGCACCCCGGGTGGCGGGCGTTCCGGGAGGCGATGTCGCGGGAGCGATGCCTGTACTTCAGTGCGCGGGCCACCCGGCCCTATTGGGATGCACCCATCAAGCCGAACAGCTGCCTGGTGTTCGGCAACGAGACGGACGGGATGCCGGCGCGGATCCTTGAGAAGCACCCGGACGAATGCTTCCGGATTCCGATGACACCGGCGGTCCGCAGCCTGAACCTGGCCACGGCGGCGGGGATCGTCCTGTACGAGGGATTGCGACAGCTCCGGGGGTTGGAGTGATCCCGATCGGCGGTTAGTTTTCGGCGCTTTCGCGGCACATTCATGGCAGGCGGCTGCCCCACATTTCAGACAGACAGGCGCGGGTTTCCCAGGATGATGAACAAGATCACGGTGGTCGGGGCAGGCAACGTGGGCGCCACCGCGGCGCAGCGGCTGGCCGAGAAGCACCTGGCCCGGACGATCGTCATGGTGGACGTCGTGGAAGGCGTTCCCCAGGGCAAGGGGCTCGATCAATGGCAGTCCGGCCCCGTCGAAGGGTTCGATGCGCGGGTCATCGGCAGCAACGGCTACGACGAGGCCGCCGGCTCGGAGCTCTTCGTGGTGACCGCGGGCATCGCCCGCAAGCCTGGGATGAGCCGCGACGATCTCGTCAAGACCAACGCCGGGATCGTCCGCTCGGTGTCGCAGGAGATCGCCCGGGTGGCGCCCGATGCGATCATCATCGTCGTCTCGAATCCGCTGGACGTGATGTGCTATGTCGCCATGCAGGGCTCCGGGTTCCCGCGCGAGCGGGTGCTTGGCATGGCCGGTGTGCTCGACACGGCGCGCTACCGGATGTTTCTCTCGGAGGCGATGGACGTGTCCGTTGAGGATATCCAGGCCATGGTGCTCGGCGGCCACGGCGACACCATGGTTCCCCTCGTCAGCTACACCACGGTTTCCGGCATTCCGGTGACCCAGCTCCTGGCCAAGGACAAGCTGGACGCGATCGTGCAGCGCACCCGGAACGGCGGGGCTGAGATCGTGGCCCACCTCAAGACCGGCTCGGCCTACTACGCGCCCAGCGCCGCGGCCGTCCAGATGGTCGAAGCGATCGTCCTCGACAAGAAGCGGATCCTGCCGAGCTCGGCCTGGTTGCAGGGCGAGTACGGGCTGACCGATGTCTACTGCGGCGTGCCCTGCAAGCTGGGGGCGGGCGGCCTGGAACAGATTGTGGAGGTCACCCTGACCGACGCCGAGCGAGACGCGCTCCACGCCTCGGCGGAGGGCGTCCGGGAGGTGCAGCGGCTGGTGGACACACTCTGATCGGAGGGTGAACCTGGCGCGAATGGCGGGGTACCAGGGGGGCGTGCAGGCGGTTGCCGGGGCGGCGTGAGGAGGGCAGGCACGCCATGGTGGGCGCACGGGGGCCACAAGGGAGCCGGATGAACTGGATGGTCGCGTTCTATCGGTCGGTGATCGGCAAGAAGATCCTGATGGCGGTGACAGGCATCCTGCTGGTCGGGTTCCTGCTCAGCCACATGGCCTCGAACCTCCTGGTCTTCACGAATCCCACGGCCCTTGACGCCTACGCCGAGTGGCTGCGGAGTTTCGGGCCGCTGCTGTGGGTGGCGCGGTTGGGATTGCTCGCGCTGGCCCTCGTGCATGTGGCCATGGCCCTCCAGCTCACGGGTCTGGCGCGCAAGGCGCGGCCGGTCGGGTATGAGCAGCTGGCACACCGTGCCAGCACGCTGGGCGCGCGGACCATGCGGGTGGGCGGCTTCATCCTGCTGTTCTTCATCATCTTCCACATCCTCCATTTCACCACGGGCACCGTGCACCCGGACTTCATCCCAGGGCGCGTGGGCCAGAATCTCATCACCGGGTTCCAGCTGCAACCCGCCGTCGCGGCGTTCTACATCGTGGCCATGCTGGCACTCGGGCTGCACCTCTCCCACGGCATCTGGTCATTCTTCCAGACCATGGGCCTGAACCACCCGCGCTGGCAGGCGGCCCGGACGGCGCTGGCCTGGGGGCTGACCATCCTGATTGCCGGGGGCCTGCTGGCAATCCCGATCGGGGTGCTGGCCGGATGGGCGGGACGATGAGTCGCCATGGTGCGGGTGTCCTCCAGCGGAGCGCGCGGTCCTGATGCATCTCGACGCCAAGATCCCCAGCGGTCCCCTCGCCGACAAGTGGGACCGCCACAAGTTCGAGCTCAAGCTCGTGAATCCGGCCAACAAGCGGAAGTTTGAGGTCATCGTGGTAGGGAGCGGCCTGGCCGGCGCCTCCGCCGCCGCGAGCCTCGGCGAGCTGGGCTACCGGGTGCGCTGCTTCTGCTTCCAGGACAGCCCGCGTCGGGCCCACAGCATCGCGGCGCAGGGCGGCATCAATGCCGCCAAGAATTACCAGAACGACGGCGACAGCATCTGGCGGCTGTTCTACGACACGGTCAAGGGGGGGGACTTCCGTGCCCGCGAGGCCAACGTCTACCGGCTGGCCCAGGTCAGCGTCAACATCATTGACCAGTGCGTGGCGCAGGGAGTGCCCTTTGCCCGCGAGTACGGCGGGATGCTCAGCAACCGCTCGTTCGGCGGCGCGCAGGTCTCCCGCACCTTCTACGCCCGCGGCCAGACCGGGCAGCAGCTCCTGCTCGGCGCCTACAGCGCGCTGGAGCGGCAGATCGCGGCCGGCACGGTCACGATGCACCCGCGCACCGAGATGCTGGACGTGGTGCTGGTGGACGGCAAGGCACGGGGCATCGTGACGCGCGACCTCGTGAGCGGGGCAATCGAGGCCCACGCCGCCGACGCCGTGATCCTGGCCACCGGCGGGTACGGCAACGTGTTCTTCCTGTCCACCAACGCCAAGGGGTGCAACGTGACCGCCACCTGGCGGGCCCACAAGAAGGGCGCCGCCTTCGGCAACCCATGCTTCACCCAGATCCACCCGACCTGCATCCCGGTCAGCGGGGACTACCAGTCCAAGCTGACCCTGATGTCGGAGTCGCTTCGCAATGACGGCCGGGTGTGGGTGCCGCTGGTGGCGGGGGACAGCCGGGCGCCCGGCGAGATTCCCGAGGCGGAGCGTGACTACTACCTGGAGCGAAAGTATCCGAGTTTTGGCAACCTGGCCCCGCGAGACATCGCCAGCCGGGCCGCCAAGCAGGTCTGCGACGAGGGTCGCGGGGTGGGGCCGGGCGGACTCGGCGTCTACCTTGACTTCGGTGATGCGATCCAGCGCCTGGGACGCGAAACGATCGCCGAGCGGTATGGCAACCTCTTCGAGATGTATGAACGAATCACGGCCGAGGACCCCTACCAGCTGCCGATGCGGATCTACCCGGCGGTCCACTACACGATGGGTGGGCTCTGGGTGGATTACAACCTGATGAGCACCATTCCCGGCCTGCACGTGCTCGGCGAGGCCAATTTCTCCGACCATGGCGCCAATCGGCTGGGCGCCAGCGCCCTGATGCAGGGATTGGCCGACGGGTACTTCGTGATCCCGAACACGCTGGGGGATTACCTGGCCACGGCCAAACTCGAGCCGGTCTCGGCCGATCACCCCGAGTTCCGGGGGGCGGTGGAAGCGGCCCGCGCCCAGGTGACGAAGCTGCTTGGGATCAATGGCTCGCGGACGGTGGATTCGTTCCACCGCGAGCTCGGGCGGATTATGTGGGACTACTGCGGGATGGCGCGGACCGCCGAGGGGCTCCGGACCGCGCTGGAGAAGATTCCGGCGCTGCGGGAGGAGTTCTGGCGGGATGTGCGGGTCACCGGCAGCGGTGAGGAGCTCAACCAGGCTTTGGAGAGGGCGGGACGCGTGGCCGACTTCCTGGAGTTCGGGGAGTTGATGTGCGTGGACGCGCTGCACCGCGAGGAATCGTGTGGCGGACACTTCCGCGAGGAGTACCAGGACGACGGCGAAGCCCGGCGCAACGATGACGCCTTCAGCTACGTGGCCGCGTGGGAATACACCGGCGACACGGCCGCGCCGCGGCTGCACAAGGAACCGTTGACATTCGAACACGTCCAGCTGGCGACCCGGTCCTACAAGTAGGGGCGGACCGTGGTCCGCCCGCGCGGGCGGTTACGCGACAATCGCAGGGGCGAGGCCTGCCTCGCCCGTTTTCCCGGAGAGATTGATGGCTGGTTCAGGCACCACCACGATGCGGATCACCCTGAAGGTCTGGCGCCAGCCGCGCACCAGCGCGCGTGGCGGCTTCGTCACCTACGAGATGCCCGATGTCTCGCCGGACATGTCGTTCCTGGAAATGCTGGATGTCCTGAATGAGGCGCTGACCACCCGTGGCGAGGAGCCGATCGCCTTCGACCATGACTGCCGGGAGGGAATCTGCGGCATGTGCAGCATGGTCATCAACGGGCGGCCACACGGTCCGAACCCCGCGACGACCACCTGCCAGCTCCACCTGCGCAGCTTTCGTGATGGCGACACGATTACGGTGGAGCCGTGGCGGGCCGGCGCCTTTCCCGTGCTGCGGGACCTGGTGGTGGACCGGACGGCGTTCGACCGGATCATCCAGGCCGGCGGGTTCGTCAGCGTGGCCACGGGGAGCGCCCCGGATGCCAATGCGGTGCTGGTGCCCAAGGCGGCGGCAGACCGCGCCATGGACGCGGCCGCCTGCATCGGGTGTGGCGCCTGTGTGGCCGCCTGTCCGAACGCCTCGGCGATGCTGTTCACGGCCGCCAAGGTCACCCACCTCGGCCTGCTCCCGCAGGGCCAGCCCGAGCGCCTGCGCCGGGCCGTGGCCATGGTGGACCGGATGGATGCCGAGGGGTTTGGCGGGTGCACCAACTTTGGTGAATGCGAGGCGGCCTGCCCGAAGGAGATCAGCGTCGAGACGATCGCGCAGCTCAACGCCGATTTCCGGAGGGCCACGCTCGCGGCCCGCTGAGGCGGGGCTAGAGCCGGGGCAGCGTCACCCCACGCTGGCCCTGATACTTCCCGGCCTTGTCCTTGTAACTCGTTTCGCACACGTCGTCGTCATCCGCCTCGAAGAACAGCACCTGGCAGATCCCCTCATTGGCATAGATCCTGGCCGGCAGGGGGGTGGTATTGCTGATTTCCAGGGTCACATGGCCCTCCCACTCGGGCTCGAAGGGCGTGACGTTGGTGATGATGCCGCACCGGGCGTAGGTGCTCTTGCCGACGCAGATCGTCAGGACGTTCCGCGGGATCCGGAAGTACTCCACCGAGCGGGCCAGGGCAAAGCTGTTGGGTGGGACGATGCAGACGTCCCCGTTGAACTCCACCAGGCTGTTGGGGTCGAAGGCCTTCGGGTCCACGACGGCGGAGAGGACGTTGGTGAAGATCTGGAATTCCGGCGCCACCCGCATGTCATAGCCGTAGGACGAGACGCCATAGGAAATCACCTTCCGCCCCTGGCGGTCCACTTCGCGGACCTGGCCGGTGGTGAAGGGCTCGATCATCCCGTGCTCGGTGGCCATGCGGCGGATCCAGCGATCGGACTTGATGGACATCGGACCTCAGCGTGGGGGAGGGGGATCGGTGTCAGGGGAGTGCAGGCAAATATAGTCCTGCCAGCCCTTTGCGGGCACGCTGGTCGGCTTGAAGTAGGTGAATCGCCGCGTTAGATTCCGGCACTTGCAGCCATTGTGAATGTTTTCACGAGGGGCCCAGACCGACATGCTCGAGCCCTACGTTCCGATTGCCATCCTGACCCTCTTCGTGGTCGCCAATGCGATCCTGATGCTGGGGGTCTCGCACCTGTTCAGCAGCTACCGCCGCACGCCGGTCAAGGTGGCGGCGTACGAGTCGGGGATGCCGGCGCTGACGGATGCGCGGGAGCGGTTTTCGGTCAAGTTCTATCTGGTGGCGATGATGTTCATCATCTTCGACATCGAGGTGGTCTTCATGATCCCCTGGGCGGTGGCGTTCCATCACCTGCCCGGGATCGGCGGGACGCTGATGCTGGCCATGTTCGTGTTCATCATCATCCTCGACATCGGCTTCTTCTACATCTGGAAGCGCGGGGCATTGCAATGGGATTGACGCCTCCGGCGACGGCGGACGGGGCGGAGGGCGGTGGCCTCGCCGCCGCCTCGCCCAACTTCATCACCACCCGCCTGGATTTCCTCCAGAACTGGGCACGTTCAAACTCCCTGTGGCCGATGCCCTTCGGCACCGCCTGCTGTGCCATCGAGTTCATGGCCACCGCCGCCGGGCGCTTTGACCTCTCGCGCTTCGGCATGGAGCGGATGAGCTTCTCGCCGCGGCAGGCCGACGTGCTGATCTGCGCGGGGCGGCTGCCGTTCAAGCTCGCGCCCGTCATCCGCCGGGTCTGGGACCAGATGCCCCAGCCCAAGTGGGCCATCAGCATGGGGGCCTGCGCCTCCACCGGCGGCATCTTCGACACCTATGCCATGGTGCAGGGCATCGACACGATCATCCCGGTGGATGTGTACGTTCCCGGGTGCCCGCCGCGTCCGGAGGGGTTGATCTACGGGATCATGCTCCTCCAGAAGAAGATCCAGGGCGAAACGTTCCGCGACCCGACCCTGCGCCAGGAGCACCTGGTGGGCAAGGACGGCCTGTTCCTGCCGCCGCGCACCATCGATGAGATCTCCGAGCCGTTCGGCAACTCCGTGCACCAGACCCGGTCGGCATGAGCGCAGCCTCTCCGTCAATCGCGGCGCTCCGCGCCGCCTTCGGGAGTGCCATCGTTCGCGACGCCGTGACCTGCGGGGACACGATCGTCTGGGTCGCGCTCGAGCGCGTCCGGGATGTGCTCGCCTGGCTCCGCGACACCCCGGGCCAGCAGTACAACTACCTCGTGGACGTGACGGCGGTGGACTACCGCGACCCGGAACTGCCCCTGGAAGTGGTCTACCAGTTGCGCGCCCTGGACCGGGCGGAGGACCTGCGGGTCAAGGTGACCCTCGACAAGTCCGGCCCGATGGTCGTCCCCTCGGTCGTGGACCTCTGGCAGGGAGCCAACTGGCTGGAGCGCGAGGTCTACGACATGTTCGGGGTGCGCTTTCACGGCCATCCGGACCTGCGCCGGATCCTGATGTGGGAGACCTATACCGAAGGCCATCCTCTTCGGAAGGATTTTCCGCTGCGAGGGCACTACTCTCGCGCCGAGCAGACCCGCCAGGTCCTCACGGCCAGCCCCGAGAGTCATTACTCCCTCGAGGAACTCAGCGTCGCGCAGGCATGGCAGGATCTCCCCGCCGACATGCGCGAGCGGCTTGGCAACGGTGGCGCCACCGCCACCGCCCACGCCCCGCGGACGATCGAGCTGGAACTGAGCGCCCCATCCACCCCGCCCCGGCCGGTGCAGCGGACCAGTGAGGGGCTCGACGTCCATTCCGAGTCGATGCTGGTCAACATCGGTCCCCAGCACCCGGCCACCCACGGCGTGCTGCGGCTGGTCCTCGAGCTGGACGGCGAGACGGTGCTCCGCTGCATTCCCCACATCGGCTACCTGCACTCGGGCTTCGAGAAACTGGGGGAGTACCGCCACTACAACCAGATCATCCCGCTCACCGACCGCACCGACTACCTGTCGCCGATGGCCAACAACGTCGGCCTGGCGCTGGCGGCCGAGAAGTTGATGGGACTGGAGATCACCCCGCGCTGTCAGGTGCTGCGGGTCATCGCCTGCGAAATGAGCCGGATCATCTCGCACCTGGTCTGGCTCGGCACCACCGGCATCGACCTGGGCGCCTTTACCCCGTTCCTCTGGTCGTTCCAGGAGCGGGAGCGGATCTACAACCTCCAGGAGATGTGGACCGGCGCCCGGCTGACCACCAGCGTGTCGCGGATCGGCGGGATGATGGCCGACATCCCCGACGGGTTCGAGGCCGGGCTCCGCGAGTTCTGCCGGACCTTTCCCGACACCCTGCGCGAGGTGGACACCATGTTCACCCGCAACGCGATCTGGATCGGGCGCACGCAGGGGGTCGGGATCATGACCGCCGAGGAGGCGATCAACTACAGCCTCTCGGGCCCCATGCTGCGGGCCAGCGGTGTGCCATGGGACCTGCGCAAGGACAAGCCGTACCTGGGCTATGAAACGTACGACTTTGACGTCCCGGTGGGGGAACACGGCGACATCTACGACCGCTACCTGGTCCGGTTCGAGGAAATGAAGCAGAGCGTCCGCATCCTCGAGCAGGCACTGGACCGCCTGGAGCCGGGGCCGGTCAACGTGGACGACCCGCGCGTGATCCTGCCGCCCAAGTCGCGGGCCATGAGCGACATGGAGGCCATGATCTATCACTTCAAGCAGGTGATGGAGGGGGTGGACGTGCCCGCGGGCGAAGCGTACATGGGGGTCGAAAATCCCAAGGGCGAGCTGGGCTACTACTTCGTCTCCGATGGCACCGCCAAACCAGTGCGCTGGCGGATCCGGCCGCCCTCGTTCATCAACCTGGCGGCCCTGCCGAAGATGGCCCTTGGCTCGCTGCTCTCCGACGTAATCGCCATCAACGCCAGCGTGGACATTGTCATGGGAGAGATTGACCGATGAGCGCGACCGGCCACGCCGGCGCCCACGCCACCGACACCCCCCACGAGCCGGTGTTCGTGGGGGCCGTGCGCGAGCGGCTCGAGGCGCTCTTCCCGAAGTACCCCACCAGGCAGGCCTGCCTGCTTCCGGCGCTGTGGATGATCCAGGAGGCACGCGGCTGGATCTCGCCGGCCGCCATGGCCGAGGTAGCCGAGGTGCTGGGCCTCACCCCGGCGTATGTCCGCGGCGTGGTGTCGTTCTACACCATGTACTACCAGCACCCGATGGGCCGCCACGTCATCCAGGTCTGTACCACGTCGCCCTGCCACCTCTGTGGCGCCGCCGACGTGCTGGACACCATGCTGAAGGCCACCGGCTGCGGGGAACTCGGCACCACCAGCGCGGATGGCCGGTTTACGGTCATCGAGGTCGAGTGCCTGGGCGCGTGCGGATTCGCCACACCGGTCCTGATCGACGAGGACTTCCACGACGGCGTCAGCCCCGACCAGGTGGCCGGCCTGCTGGAGAGGTATTCCTGATGGGCTATCCGCATCCGAGTCACCCGAAGGAAACTGTGGTCCTGTCGCAATACTTCGGCGACGCCGGGGCGCGCACCTTCACGGGGTGGGAGGAGCGTGGCGGGTACGCGGCGCTCAGGAAGGCACTGGGGATGACGCCCGAGGCGATCATCGAGGAGGTCAAGGCGTCGGGGCTGCGCGGGCGGGGCGGAGCGGGTTTCCCGACCGGACTCAAGTGGAGCTTCATGCCGAAGGGCGACGGCAAGCCGCACTACCTGGTGTGCAACGCCGACGAGTCCGAACCCGGCACGTTCAAGGACCGCGAGATCATGCGGTGGACGCCCCACGCCCTCATTGAGGGCTGCGCCATCGGGGCCCATGCCATCGGTGCGGAGATCTGCTACATCTACATTCGCGGCGAGTTCACCGAACCGTGGCGCATCATGACCGCGGCGGTGGAGGAGGCGTACGCCGCGGGCGCGCTGGGCGCCAATGCCTTCGGCTCCGGGAAGCGGGTGGACATCTTCCTCCACCGGGGTGCGGGCGCCTACATCTGCGGGGAAGAGACCGCCCTGATGAACTCGATCGAGGGCAAGCGCGGCAACCCCCGGATCAAGCCCCCGTTTCCGGCCCAGGCCGGATTGTTCGGCTTGCCGACCACGATCAACAATGTCGAGACACTGGCGGCCGTGCCGCACATCCTGAACCGGGGCTGCGAGTGGTACAAGGGGCTCTGCCTCAGCAACCCGAAGAGCACCGGCACCAAGCTCTTCTCGGTGTGCGGGCACGTGGCCAGGCCGGGCAATTATGAGGTGACGATGGGGTTCCCGATGAAGGACCTCATCTACGAGCTGGCGGGCGGCATGCGACCAGGCCGGACGCTCAAGGCGGTGATCCCGGGTGGCTCCTCGGTGCCGATCATGACGCGCGAGGAAGCCGAAAGTGCCCTCTGCGACTATGAGGGCATCCTCGAGAAGGGGTCGATGCTCGGCTCGGCGGGCTTCATCGTGCTGGACGACTCCGCCGACGTGGTCTACGAGGTGTACCGGCTGGCCAAGTTCTACGCCCATGAGAGCTGCGCCCAGTGCACCCAGTGCCGGGAGGGCACCGCCTGGACCACCAAGATCCTCGAGCGGATCCTGCGCGGAGAAGGGAAGCCGGCCGACCTCGACCTGCTGATGGATCTGGCCGACAACATGACCGGCAAGACGATCTGCGTCCTCAGCGATTCCTGTGCGGCCCCGGTGGTAAGCGGGATCCGCAAGTTCCGCGGGGAATTCGACGCCTACCTGAGCGGTGGCCGGCAGCCGGCGCTGGCGGGAGCCTGAGCGGATGACCACCGAACTGGTGAGCCTCACGATCGACGGCATGCCGGTCAGCGTGCCGAAGGGCACGTCGCTGATCGAGGCTGCGAAGCAGGCCGGGGTGCTGGTGCCCCACTATTGCTACCACCCCTCCCTCCCCTCGCCGGCCGTCTGCCGGATGTGCCTGGTGGAGGTGGAGAAGGCGCCCAAGCTGCTGCCGGCCTGCGTCACCGCCGTGGCGGAGGGCCAGGTGGTGCACACCGGCAGCACCGAGGCCAAAAAGGCCCGCGAAAGCGTGCTGGAGTTCCTGCTGATCAACCACCCGCTGGATTGCCCGATCTGCGACCAGGCCGGCGAGTGCGAGTTGCAGGACTACACCTTCCAGGAGGGACGCGCCGCCACGCGCTACAGCGACTATGCCAAGCGCTACAACCCGGTGGAGGACTTCGGTCCTGACATCCTGTACGTGGCCAATCGCTGCATCCTCTGCACCCGCTGCGTCCGCTTCATGGATGATGTGGCCGAGACGCCGGTCCTGAACGTCTCGGAACGCGGCGACCGCGCCTACATCGGCATCGACCCGGCGCACAGGCTGGACCATCCCTGGGCCGGCAATGTCGTGGACCTCTGCCCGGTGGGTTCGCTGGTCAGCAAGGATTTCCTGCACAAGGCCAGGGCCTGGGACCTCGACAAGACGGCCAGCATCTGCCCCGGGTGTACCCAGGGCTGCAACATCATGCTGGATACCCGGGATGACGTGGTGGTCCGGCTCCGGCCCCGGCCAAACATGGACGTCAACCGGCACTTCATCTGCGACACCGGCCGGAT
This sequence comes from Gemmatimonadales bacterium, assembly GCA_046260395.1. Lineage (GTDB taxonomy): Bacteria > Gemmatimonadota > Gemmatimonadetes > Gemmatimonadales > GWC2-71-9 > JAWXBA01. The sequence continues at coordinate 28,806 of JBHEPH010000006.1, read as the reverse complement.
GGATTACCGCTGGATGAACCGCGGCGACCGCCTTGAGGCGCCCCTGGTTCGCCGTGACGGCCGCCTCCAGGCGACCGACTGGGTGCCGGCCCTCGACGCGCTCGCCGCCGCCGTGCGGGGCAACGACGGCCCCGTGGTGCTCCTCGCATCGGGCCGTGCCTCGACCGAGTCGCTGGCGTTCGTCCGCCGGCTGGCCGAGTCCGCCGGCCCCGTCACGGCGGCCGTGAAGGTGCCGCTGGGTGAGGAGGCGCCGCTGGCCGCGGTGCCCAACCTGGCCCTGCGCCGGGAACGGGTGCCGAACCTCGACGGCGCGCGCCTCACCGGCTGCGCCGGTGACTGGCAGGCGGCGGTCAGCGCGCTGAAGGGTGCCGGGCTGGCCATCGTCCTTGATGCCGATCTCGATGAGACCGAAGCGGCCGCGTTGTCCGGCGCGGGCACCGTGGTGGTCCTGGGTTCCATCCAGCACGACTGGGTCGAGGCCCGGGCCGGCCTGGCCCTGCCGGTGACCCTCATGGCCGAAGAAAACGGAACCTGGGTCAACCGCGACCAGCGGGTGCAGCGCTACAGCCAGGCCCGCACCAGCGCGGGAATGGCGAAGCCGGCCTGGTGGATCGCGGTGGAGGCATTGGCGGTCCTTGAACCCGGCGACCGGTGGCCGGAGACCAGCGCCGCGGCCTTCGCCGCGCTCGGTGCCATGGTGCCGGCGCTGGCGGGGCTGACCTACGCCGAACTCGGGCTGACCGGGCGCGTGCTGGGCGCGGCCGCGGCGGGGGCCCGCTGATGTCGCCCGATCTGAAGGGGTTCCTGCTCCTGAGTGTCATCAAGATGCTGGTGGTGTTCACGGTCATTCTGGTGGGCGTCGCGCTGCTGACCCTCATGGAGCGGAAGGTCTCCGCCTGGATGCAGAACCGGCGGGGCCCCAACCGGGTCGGGTGGGCGGGCCTGCTGCAGCCGGCGGCGGACGGACTCAAGAACATCCTCAAGGAGGAGACCTTCCCGGCCAAGGCCAATATCGGGCTGTTCCTCCTGGCGCCGATGATCGCCTTCGTCCCCGCGCTGATGCTTTCGGCGGTCATCCCGTTCGCGGCGCCACTGCCGGTGCAATTTGACTTCACCCTGCCGCTCCTGGGCCAGTTTCGCCACGCGGGGCTGATGCCAATGGTCGTGGCCGATGTGCCGATCGGCTTCCTGTTCGTCCTGGCCATGGCCTCGCTGGGCGTCTACGGCATCGCGCTGGCCGGGTGGTCTTCGAACAGCAAGTATTCGCTCCTGGGGGGCCTGCGGGCCAGTGCCCAGATGGTGTCCTATGAGGTGGCGCTGGGGCTGAGCCTGATCCCGCTGTTGCTGCTCTCCGGCAATGTCGGCTTCTCGGAGATCATTCGCACCCAGCAGGAGGGGCTCTGGTTCGTCCTGCCGCTGTTCGTCACCTTCTTCCTCTTCCTCGTCTCGGGCTTTGCGGAACTCAACCGCCTCCCCTTCGATATGGCGGAGGCGGAGGCGGAGCTCACGGCGGGGTATCACACCGAGTACAGCGCGATGAAGTTCTCGATGTTCTTCATCGCCGAATACGCCAACATCGTCACGGTGTGCGCCATGACGGCCACGCTGTTCTTTGGCGGCTGGGACATCCCGTTCACGTCGTGGGACCAGACGCCCGGCCTGGCCCAGACGCTGGCGACGGGACTGTTCTTCTTCCTCAAGACGATGTTCTTCATCTTCGTGATCATGTGGGTGCGCTGGACGCTGCCGCGCTTCCGCTACGACCAGCTCATGACCCTGGGCTGGCGGTTCATGATTCCGCTGGCCCTGGTCTACGTGAAACTGATGACCCTCACCATCTGGGCGCTGCAGCAGGGGATGGGCGACGCCAGTCCGCGGGTGAAGATGCTGGTGCTCTTCGCCCTGAACGCCGTGCTCGCCGTGGTGATTTTCCGGGTGATTGACAGTGGCAGGATCCTGGTGGGTGCCCACCAGCGACCGGCGCGTCTGGCCGGTGTCCAGACGGTGGGGGAGACCTGATGGCAATCGGCGTCAAGATCATGAAGCGCCCGACGGAACGGGTCAGCTACGTGCGGGCCACCCTGACCGGGATGGCGCTCACCTTCAAGCACATGTTCGAACCGAAGGTGACCATGCAGTACCCGGAGCAGCGGAGCACCGACGACTGGACCATCGCCCCGCGCTGGCGCGGCACGCACCGGATGATGGCCGATGAGCAGGGCCGCTCGAAATGCGTGGCCTGCGGTCTCTGCCCGCAGATCTGTCCCGCCAACTGCATCAAGCTGGTGCCGGGCGAGGATGAGCAGGGGAACCGGTACCCCCTGATCTATGAAATCGACGAGTTCCGCTGCGTGTTCTGCGGGTACTGCCAGGAGGTCTGCCCCGAGGAGGCGATCCACGTCGGGGTGCACTACGAAAACTCCGAGTACAGCCGCGACCGGTTCGTGTACGACCTGGAACGGCTGACCGCGCAGACGCACGCGGTCAGCACCCTGTGGGACCCCACCGACCCCAAGGGCGAGTGATGACCCAGACGGTCTTCTACATCATTGCGGCGAGTACCGTGCTGTCGGCGGTCCTCTGCATCAGTGCCCGGAACCCGATCGTCAGCGCCATGTGGCTTGTGGCGACGATGTTCGGCCTGGCCGCCATCTACCTGATGCACGGGGCCCAGTTCATCGCCGCCGTGCAGGTGATCGTGTATGCCGGCGCCATCATGGTGCTGTTCCTCTTCGTGATCATGCTGCTGAACGTGGGCCATGGCCCCTCCGACCTCCGTCCCCCGCCGATGCGCCTGGTGGCCACCGCCGTCGGCGCAGTGCTGCTGCTGCAGCTTGGCGCCCTGGCCCGCTACTCGGCGGGGCGGGTGGCCGTGGAGGCCGACCCCCTCCGGGCGGTCCCGGCCAGCGATCCCTCCGGGTTCTTCCCGGGGGCCGCGGCCGCGCTGGCCGGGGATGCGGAGCGGGGCATCGTCGGGGGCCTGGCGGAGCCGCTGTTCACCACCTATCTCGTCCCGTTTGAGCTCACGTCGGTCCTGCTGCTCGCTGCCACCGTCGGTGCGGTCGTCCTCGCGAAACGGAAGATCTGATGCCTCTGGGTCCGTCCCTGCTGCTCTCGGCGGTGCTCTTCACGATCGGGGTGGTCGGCGTGCTGGTGCGGCGCAACGCGATCATCCTGTTCATGTGCGTCGAGCTGATGCTCAACGCCGTCAACCTGTCGTTCGTGGCCCTCAGCCAGGTCCACGGGTACACCGGCCAGGTCATGGTGTTCTTCGTGATGACCGTGGCGGCCGCCGAAGCCGCGGTCGGCCTCGCCATCATCCTCGCGATCTTCCGGCACCACCAGTCGGTTGACCTGCGCAACATCAACCTGCTCCACGGCTGATGATGACCGACCTCGCTGTGGGATTCGCCCCGCTGCTGGCCCAGGTCGCCGGTGCCGCCGACCTGACGGGCGCCGGACCGGTTCGCCTGGTCGGGCTCGCCATCCTGCTGCCGTTCCTGGGCTTCCTGGCCAACGGTGTCCTGGCGCTCTGGCGTCCGGAGGCCCGCCGGGCGGTGTCCATCATCGGCCCCGCCGTGCTCATCGGCAGCTTCGCCGTCTCGGTGGCCATCTTCCTGCACCTGCTCCAGTCGGGGGTCACCGACCCCTGGCGGGTGACCTTCTGGGAATGGATGCCGGTCGGCGACCTGATGCTGAGCGTCACCCTCCAGGTGGACCAGCTCTCGATCCTCATGATGCTGGTGATCACGGGGGTCGGCAGCTTGATCCACCTGTTCTCGGTCGGCTACATGAGTGCCGACCCCGGGCTATGCCCGGTACTTCGCCTACCTGAACCTGTTCGTCGCCTTCATGCTGGTGCTGGTGCTGGGCTCCAGTCTCCCCGTGCTGTTCATCGGATGGGAAGGGGTCGGGCTCTGTTCCTATCTGTTGATCGGCTTCTGGTACCAGGAGAAGGCCAACGCGGACGCCGGGAAAAAGGCGTTCATCGTCAACCGGATCGGTGACTTCGGCGTCCTGGTGGCGATGTTCATGATCTGGTGGGCACTCGGCACCCTCGAGTTCCAGGAGATTGCCCAGCGCGCCCCGGATGCCCTCCTGCTGGGCGGCACCACCGTGACGGTCATCACCCTGCTCCTGTTCCTCGGCTGTACCGGCAAGTCGGCCCAGATTCCGCTCTACACCTGGCTCCCGGACGCCATGGCGGGTCCCACGCCGGTCTCCGCGCTGATCCATGCCGCCACGATGGTCACCGCCGGCGTCTACCTGATCGCCCGGACCAGCGTGCTCTTTGCCCTGGCCCCAACCACCAGCATGATCGTGGCAGGGGTCGGTGTGGCCACGGCGCTCTTCGCCGCCACGATCGGCCTCAGGCAGTACGACATCAAGAAGGTCCTGGCCTACTCCACCGTCTCGCAACTGGGCCTGATGTTCCTGGCCGTGGGGACCGGCGCGTACGCCGCGGGGGTCTTCCACCTGGTGACCCACGCCTTCTTCAAGGCGCTGTTGTTCCTCGGCGCCGGCAGCGTCATCCACGCCATGCATCACGCCTATCATGCCACGCATTCCCATGCCGATGCGCAGGACATGCGCAACATGGGTGGCCTGCGCCGGGCGATGCCCTGGACCTTTGCCCTGATGGGGATTGCGACCCTGGCGATCGCCGGGGTGCCCGGACTCTCGGGCTTTTTCTCGAAGGACGAGATCCTGGCCTTCACCTTTTCGCGCGGGTCCGAGTCGCCGATCTGGTATCTCTACTGGGCGCTCGGCCTGCTGGCCGCCCTGCTCACCGCCTTCTACATGGCGCGTTTGATGGTGATGACGTTCTTCGGGGAAAACCGGACCGGCGAGGCCGAGCGCCCGCACCTGCATGAGGCGCCATGGATCATGACCGGGCCGCTGGTGGTGCTCGGGGTCCTCAGCGTGGTGGGTGGCCTGATCAACCTCCCCGGCTTCGTGCCGGGTCCGCACCACCTGCTGGATGACTGGTTGCAACCGGTCCTGGCGCCGGCCCAACGGTTCCTGACCCTGGAATTGCCCCACGGGATGACCGAGGTGCTGCTGATCGGCGCCGCCATCGCCGTGGCGGTCGTCGGCCTCTGGTTCGGCTTCCGGGTCACCGCATCGGCGGGCACCGTTCCGGCCGAGCAGGCCCCGGCGGAAACCGGGTTCTGGAAGGTGATCAACCGCAAGTACTACGTGGATGAGATCTACCACGCCTTCATCGTCCGGCCCCTGGTCGGGGTGTCCCGGGTCGTGCTCTGGAAGGGCGGCGACAAGGGCCTCATTGACGGCCTGATGGTCCACGGCTCCGCCGCGCTGATGCGGGGGCTGGGCTGGCTGGGCAGCCGGCTGCAGACCGGCCAGGTCAGTGTCTACGTCCTCACCTTCCTGATCGGCGCGGTCTGGCTCCTCCGCGTCGTGGCCCGGTAACCCGCGATGACGGCCTTCCTCGACTCCATCGGGTACGGGCAGTGGATCCTCCACGCCCTCGTGTTCCTGCCGCTCCTGGGCATCGTGCCGATCGTCCTGGCGCCCGAGACGGCGGCCAGGCGGATTGCCCTGGCCGTCACGACCGGCCTGTTCGTCCTCTCGCTCGGCCTGTGGTGGGCGGTGGACACCGCGCCCGGCACCCTGCAGCTGATGTCCTCCACGCCCTGGATTGCGGCGTGGGGCATCCACTACGCGGTCGGCGTGGACGGGATCTCGCTTTTCATGGTCCTGCTGACCACGCTCCTGATGCCCCTGTGCGTGCTGGGCAGCTGGACCCAGGTGGCCAAGCAGCAGCGAGCCTACTATGCCCTCCTGCTGGCGCTGACCACCGGTGTCGTCGGGGTCTTCCTGGCGATGGACCTGTTCGTGTTCTACGTGTTCTGGGAAGTGATGCTGATTCCGATGTACTTCCTGATCGGCATCTGGGGTGGCGGCAACCGTCACTACGCGGCGTTCAAATTCTTCCTGTACACGATGGCTGGTTCGCTGCTGATGCTGGTGGCCATCATCTACACCGCCTACATGGTCAAGGTGCAGACGGGCATCTGGTCCTTCGGGTACGAGCATGTTCTCCAGCATGCGGCGGTCCTGGTGCCGGCCGGCGGCCTGCTGTTCCTGGCCTTCGCCCTCGCCTTTGCCATCAAGGTGCCGGTCTTCCCGTTCCACACCTGGTTGCCGGACGCGCACGTCGAGGCACCCACCGCCGGCTCCGTGCTGCTGGCCGGGGTGCTGCTCAAGATGGGAACCTACGGTTTTCTCCGCTTTGCCAACCCGTTCTTCCCGATGACCGCCATGAGTCCCGAAGTCGCCAATGTCGTGGTGGTCCTGGCGGTGATCGGCATCATCTACGGCGCGCTCGTGGCCATGGTGCAACCCGACATCAAGAAGCTGGTGGCGTATTCCTCCGTCAGTCACCTCGGCTTTGTCATGCTGGGGCTCTGGGCGGGAACGGTGCAGGGGGTGCAGGGCGCCCTGATGGTCATGATCGGCCACGGGTTCTCGACCGGCGCGCTGTTCTTCCTGATCGGCATGCTCTACGAGCGGCGGCACACCCGCGAGATCAGCGCGTACGGCGGCATCGCCCGGGTCATGCCGCTCTTCAGCGTGGCCTTCGTGATCGTGGCACTGGCCTCGGTCGGCCTGCCGGGGCTCAACGGCTTCATCGGCGAGTTCCTGGTGCTGTTGGGCAGCTTCGCCCGCTACCCCTGGGCCACGGCGATCGCCACCACGGGTGTCATCTTTGCCGCAGCGTACCTGCTCTGGGCCCTCCAGCGGATGATCTTCGAGAAGCTCGACAAGCCCGAAAACGAGGCGCTGACCGACCTGAACCTGCGGGAGATCCTGGTACTGCTCCCCCTGCTGCTGGGCATCATCTGGATGGGCGTCTATCCCAAGCCGGTCCTGGCCAAGATGGAGCCCGCCGCGCGGCGGTACGTCGAAATGATGCAGGTGCCAGTGCCGGCGCCCGGTGACGCGTCCTACCGCGCGGTGGCGGGAGGCGCCCGATGACCACCATTGACCTGATGTCCACCACTGGCATCCTGCTGGCCATGCTGCCGGAGCTGCTGCTGACCGGCGCCTCCCTGGTGGCGCTGATCGCGACGGCCTACCGGCACCGCACCGCCGCCGACAGCCGCTTCGTCGGCCTCATCAGCCTGAGCGGGGTGGCGGTGGCCGCTGCGGGGCTCGTCGCGCTCTGGGGCATGGGCGCCACGCCGCTCGGTGGCAACCACATGATCACGCTTGATGGATTCCGGTTCGCCGGCCTCGCGCTGATCCTGCTGGCCACTGCCGGGACGATCATGATTTCGCTCGGCTACCTCGAGCGCGAGGGGATCACCGCCCCGGAGTACTACCCGCTGGTGCTCTTCGCCGCCATCGGCATGATGTTCCTGGCCGGAGCAGCCGACCTGATCGTCCTGTTTGTCGGCCTCGAGGTGATGTCCATCGCGGTGTACGTCCTGACCGCCTTCAACCGCGGGAGCATCTTCTCCAGCGAGGCCGGACTCAAGTATTTCCTGATCGGGGCGTTCGCCTCGGCGTTCCTCCTGTACGGCATCGCGCTCCTCTACGGCGCGTCGGGCAGCACCGATCTCGCCACCATCGGGATGCAGCTGCGCGGCGCCCCGCTGTCGTTCATGGCGACCGCCGGCCTGGCCCTGTTCCTGGTCGGTATGGCGTTCAAGATCGCCGCGGTCCCGTTCCATATGTGGGCGCCGGACGCGTATGATGGCGCCCCGACTCCGGTCACCGCATTCATGGCCACGGGCGTGAAAGCCGCCGCCTTCCTGGCGCTGACCCGCGTGCTCTTCGAGTCGTTCGGCCAGCACACCACCGCTTGGGTGGATGCCATCGGCCTGCTGGCCGTGCTGACCATGGTGGCTGGCAACCTCGTCGCGCTGGCCCAGCGTTCCATCAAGCGGATGCTGGCCTACAGTTCCGTGGCGCATGCGGGCTACCTGCTGGCCGCCCTGTGGACCGGTCCGAGGGACGGCGGCGCCCCGATCCTGCTGTACCTCACGGCCTATGTGTTCACCACCATCGCCACCTTCGGGATCCTGGGGCTGGTGGGCCGCGACGGGGAGCGGGAGGTCACGCTGGACTCCCTGGCCGGGCTCGGCAAGCGCCAGCCCTGGCTGGCGGTGGCCCTGAGTGTCTGCATGCTCTCGCTGCTCGGCTTCCCCGGCACTTTGGGCTTCATCGGCAAGTGGGCGATCCTGGCCGCGATCGTCGACCAGCACCAGGCACTGCTGGCTGTGGTGGTGGTCCTCACCAGCCTGGTGTCGGCGGGCTACTATCTTCCGGTCATCATGGCGGCCTGGATGAAGCCGGAGCCGGTGGTGGCGGTACCGGCCGTCGCATTCGCCTCTCGGACCGCACTGGCCGCCATTGCGGTGGCCACCGTGGTCATCGTTGCCCTCGGGGTCTGGCCCGCTCCGGTCCTCGAGGCCGCCATCCGCGGGGCGCAGTCGGTGTCGGGAAGCGCGGCCTCCCTGGTGGGCGTCGCGATTCCCTGACCACGCCATCCGCGTGAGGTTGCCATGCAGGTTCCACGGAACATTTTCCGGCAGTATGACGTACGCGGGGTCGTTGGCACGGAGTTGACCCCCGCCTTCGCGCGGGCGCTCGGCAGGGCCTACGCCTCGCTCGGCTGGGCACAGATGGGCCGGGCGCCGGTGCTCGCGGTGGGCCGTGACAATCGGCCCTCCGGCGCGGCACTCGCCGCTGCCGTCCGGCAGGGCATCGCCGATACCGGCGCCACCGCCGTGGATGTCGGCGAACTCCCCACCCCCGCGCTGTACTTCGCCATTCACCACCTGGACACCGACGGGGGGATGCAGGTCACCGGTTCCCACAATCCCCCCGAGTTCAACGGCTTCAAGATGGTCCTTGGGGGCGACTCGATCCACGGTGACGCCATCCAGGAGCTGTGGGAAGCGATCACCACCGAGACCTGGCGGAGCGGAGACGGGACCCAGCGGTCCGACGGTTCGATCCTCCCGGCCTATCGGGACGCCATCGTGTCCCGACACTCCCTTGCGCGGCCCGTTCGAGTCGTCCTCGATTGCGGCAACGGCGTGGCGAGCCTGATCGCCGTGTCCACCCTCGAGGCGCTCGGCGCGGAAGTCATCCCGATTTTCTGCGAGTCCGACGGCACCTTCCCCAATCACCATCCCGATCCGACCGTGCCGGAAAACCTGGTGGACCTCCAGCTGGCGGTCCGTGTCCATGGCGCCGAACTCGGCATCGCCTTTGACGGTGACGGCGACCGGATCGGCGGGGTGGACGAAACCGGAGAGGTGCTCTTTGGAGACCAGTATCTGGTGATCTTTGGCCGAGATGCAGTGCGGCGGTTCGGGAAGGGGACCCCCGTCATCTTCGACGTGAAGTGCTCGGAGCTGTTGCCCCAGGCGCTCGAGGCGGCGGGGGCGGTGCCGGTCATGTGGAAGACCGGCCACTCCCTCATCAAGGCCAAGATGAAGGAACAGGGAGCGCCGATCGCCGGGGAGATGAGCGGCCACATCTTCTTCGGGGGCGATTGGTACGGGTTCGATGACGCGCTCTTCGCGGCCGCCCGCCTGCTCGAAATCGTTGCCGCGGGGGCCCCGGGCATTGCCCGGCTCCTGGCCGACCTGCCCGAGACGTTTGCCACGCCCGAGCTGCGCGTGGACTGTCCCGACGACCTGAAGTTTGGGATCGTCGAGCAGGCCGTTGAGTATTTCACGGCTCGGTATCCGGTCAATGATATTGATGGTGTGCGCATCGCCTTCCCCGATGGGTGGGGACTCCTCAGGCCCTCCAACACCCAGCCGGTGCTCGTCCTGCGGTTCGAGGCCACCAGCGCGGAGGCGCGCGACCGCTACCGTGACGAGGTCTTTGCCTGGCTGGCCGGCCACGGCGTGAAGCCCTGAGTCCATGACCCCGATGGGCCGGCGCACGGTGATCGGACTTGCCGTGCTCGCGTTGTTCCTCTTCGCCGGACGGGGTGTCGCCGCATTCCTTGCCGAGCGGTGGTGGGCCGGGTCAGTGAGCGCGGGCGGCGCCGTCTTCAGCACGCGGTGGGCCCTGTTCCGGCTGGGGCTCGACGCGGGCGCCACCACGCTTGCCGTGGCCTGGTTCGCCGCCAACTTCCTCATGGCGGCGCGTCTCGCTGAGCGCGCCACCGTCGGGGCCGACGCCCCGACGCGCGGCGTGCCACCGCTTCCCCCCACGCAGCTGCGGCTCTGGTCCCTGCCCGCCGCTGTCCTGCTGGGCCTGCTCTGCGGGGCGGGGACGGCGGAATGGGCCGCCCCACTGGCGCTGGCGTGGCAGGCGCCTCGATGGGGCATCACCGACCAATTCCACAATCTGGATATCGGGTTCTACATCGGGATCCTACCCGCCCTGGTCCGGATCCACTTCCTGAGCCTTGCCCTGGCCCTCCTCGGGCTCATCGCAGTGGTCATCCTCTACGCAGTCGGGGGATCACTTCGGGTCGCGTCGCGGCGGTTTGTCCTCGATCCCGGTATTCGCCTGCATGTCGGTTTACTGGGCGCCGCACTGGCCGCCACCCTCGGCATCGGCTACCTGCTCGAACCCTACGAGTTTGCCTCGGGGCTCCGGCCAGCCAGCGGGGCCGCCCATGTCGTCCTGCTGAGCTCGATGTCGCGGCTGCTCGTCGGCCTGGCGCTCGCGACCAGCGCCATGACCCTGTTCTGGGGGCTTCGCGGTCGCATCGTCCTGCCGGTGGGTGTCTGGGCGACGTTCGGCCTGTTCGCCCTGGTCGTCAGGCTTTTGGCACCCGCGGCGGGGTCGGTCGGGGATGGTGACCGGGATCCGGCCGAACTCAGGGAGCTGGAGCGGGAGGCCTTCGGGATTCCCGAGGTGATCGAGTCCCGGCCAGGCGACCCTGCGAGCTTGCCGGACAGCATTGCGCTCGAGGGTCTCTGGGATCTGCGTGCGCTCCTGCCCCCGGGTGAGGGACGCTGGATCGGGGCCGCCCGCACGTCGTGGCCAGTGAATGGAAGTGCGCACCCGGCACTGCTCCTGGTGACCGATGCCGACGAGAGGGACGTGGTTTCTCTCGTCGTAGTTCGCGATGACCTCAGCGGTCCCGAAGGGCATCCCCTGAGTGTTCGTGATGACCGGGTCGCGTATCCCGGCATCGCGCCGCTGCTCGAACTGCCGGGCAGCGTGGCGCGCCCGGGCGCCACGGGGGTTCGGGTGGTCGCGGGGGAGAGTGGAGTCCAGACAGGTGGTCCGATCCGCCGATTGCTGCTCACCTGGGCGCTGCAGCACAACCTGCTCAGGGTCGATCCCGGTTCGCGGGCGCTCTGGCGCCTGGACCCGCGGGAACGGCTCAGCGCGATCGCCCCGTTCGCCGAGTGGGGAACACCCCGGCCAGTGCTGGACGACGGGATTCTGGTCTGGGTCAGCGACGGCTATCTGCACTCCTCCGCCTTCCCCGGCGTCGCGCCGGTGCCGTGGCGCGGCCGGCCGGCCTCCTATCTTCGCGCGGCGTTCCTCGGCGTTGTAACCGCCGACGACGGGGCAGTGCGAGTCTTCGAGCGCGGCAGCACCGATCCGCTCTCCCTGGCCTGGACCGCCATCGCGAGGGAGCTTGTCGAACCGGAATCGGCGATACCCGTCTCCTGGGCCTCAGCGATGGAGTACCCGGTGGAGTGGTTCGGCACCCACGCCGCCGTGCTCCGCCGGCGCCACTGGCAGCTCGGCGGGCTGGTGTCCGCTCCGGTGGGCGTGGGCTTTGACACGATTCCCGGGCCAGTGCATCGGGCCGGGTTTCAAAGCTCGGAGGGCCGACGGCTGCTCGCCGTGCTGGAGGGGGAGCGGATCGGTGCCGCCGAGCAGCTTCGGATCATCCGCCTCGACTCGTTCCCGGCGATCGAGTCACCCGTCCTCCTCCCGGCGCGCTGGGAGCGCCTGCCGTTTGTCCAGCAGATGCGCGATTCGGCGCTCGCCACGGGCTGGCGTTATCAGGGGGGGCCACTCCAGTTCAAGATGACGGAGGCCGGTCCACTCGGCTGGCAGGCCGCCTTTGTGATCGACAGCGCAGGACAGGGCACGTTGGTCGCCCTCAACCTTGCCCTCGCCGGCCGGTTGGGTACCGGACCGGATCGTGACGGCGCCTGGGAGAACCTGCGCGGTGTACGCGCGGCATTCCCGGTCAGCCTCGGCGAGCAGATCCGTCTCCGCCAGGCCCGGGAGTGGCTGCTCCGGGCCGACTCCGCCATGCGACGCGGTGATCTGGCTGGCTTCGGCCGGGCGTTCGAGGCGCTCCGGGCTATCCTCGACCGCCCGTAAATCGCTAACTAATGGAATTGTCGGTGGTTAGCTCCCTGACTATATTTGCGGGCTGGCCAACCTTTTTTTTGCCCGCGCCCCCAATCGTTGACCCTGAGCGAGGACCCGCGTGAACCTGCATGAGTATCAAGCCCGCAGCCTCCTGAAGGCAGCCGGCGTGCCCCAGTTCGACGGGGACGTCGCCACCACTCCAGAGGAGGCCGAGACGATCGCCCGCCGCCTGGGTGGGTCCGTCGTGGTGAAGGCCCAGGTCCATACCGGTGGTCGCGGCAAGGCAGGCGGCGTGAAGGTCGTCAGTGGACCGGCCGAGGCGCGGGAGGCGGCCACGCGGATCCTCGGCATGCAGATCAAGGGGCTGACCGTCCACAAGGTTCTGGTCGTGCCGGCGGCCCAGATTGCCACCGAGGCGTACGTCGGGATCATTATGGATCGTGAGAGCCAGCGGCCGGTATTCATGGCGAGTCCGGCTGGCGGCATTGACATCGAGGAAGTGGCCGCGAAGACGCCGGAGAAGATCAAGCGCCTCGCGGTGGACCCGCGATACGGTCTGCTGCCCCACGAGGCCATGGCGCTGGCCTTCTTCCTCTATGAAGACATCGCCCAGGTGCGCGCCGCCGCCGATATCATGCAGCGCCTCTATCAGGTGTTCGTGGACAACGATGCGTCCCTGGCCGAGATCAACCCGCTCGTCACCACCCAGGAGGGCCGGGTGTTGGCGCTCGACGCCAAGGTATCGCTCGACGACAACGCACTGTATCGCCACCCGGACCTGGCCGAGATGCGTGACGACTCGGCCGAGGAGCCGACCGAGGTGGCCGCGCGCCAGGCCGACCTGACGTTCATCAAGCTCGACGGCAACGTTGGCTGCGTCGTCAATGGTGCCGGCCTGGCGATGGCCACGATGGACCTGGTGAAGTACTACGGGGGTGATCCGGCCAACTTCCTGGATATCGGTGGCAGCTCCAATCCGGACAAGGTGGTCAACGCCCTTCGGATCATCACCGGGGACCCGAGAACGTGAAGGCGATCCTCTTCAACATCTTCGGCGGCATCACCCGCACCGATGACGTCGCCAACGGGATCAAGACGGCGCTGGCGGAATTCCCGGTCACGGTTCCGATTGTGGTCCGGCTGACGGGCACCAATGAGGTCGAGGCGATCAAGATCCTCAAGGGGATCGGCATGGAGGCGCTGAGCGACATGGATGACGCGGTGTCGAGAGTCGTGGCGCTGGCCAAGGAGGCCGCGTGAGCATCTTCATCGGCAAGGACACGCGCCTGGTGGTGCAGGGGATCACCGGGCGAGACGGGTCGTTTCACGCCAAGCAGATGAAGGCCTACGGCACGTCCCTTGTGGCGGGCGTGACGCCCGGCAAGGGCGGCCAGACCTTTGACGACACGGTGCCGGTCTTCAACACGGTGGCGGAGTCCGTGGCGGCCACCGGGGCCAACACGTCGGTCATCTACGTGCCGCCTGCCGGCGCGGCGGGCGCCATCTATGAGGCGGTCGACGCCGGCATCACGCTGGTGGTCTGCATCACCGAGGGCGTGCCGGTCATGGACATGACCAAGGTGATGCCCTTCGTGCGCGAGCGGGGCGCCCGGCTGATCGGGCCCAACTGCCCGGGGGCCATCACGCCCGGGGCGGCGAAGGTCGGCATCATCCCCGGTGTGATCTGCGCGCCGGGACGTGTCGGGCTGGTGTCGCGCAGTGGGACGCTCACCTACGAGGTGGTCAATCACCTGACCAGGCAGGGGATTGGTCAGTCCACCTGTGTCGGCATCGGTGGCGACCCGATCATCGGGACCAACTTCATCGACTGCCTCCGCGCCTTCCAGGACGACCCGGACACCGATGCCATCGTGATGATGGGCGAGATTGGTGGCACGGATGAGCAGCAGGCGGCGGAGTTCGTGAAGGCCCACGTCACCAAGCCCGTCGTCGGCTTCATTGCCGGCCAGACGGCGCCGCCCGGGCGGCGCATGGGGCATGCGGGCGCGATCATCTCCGGCTCGAGCGGCACCGCCGAGGAGAAGATCGGGGCGTTTCGTAAGGCGGGCATTGCGGTCATGGCCCGACCCGTGGATGTCGTGGAACTGGTCCGAGCGGCCCTCGGCTGACCGGCAGCACACCTTACTGGAGACCGAAGATATGGCAGGCACTTACACCCTCGGCATCGTCAAGCCCGACGGCGTTGCGGCGGGGAACCTGGGCCGGATCATGGCCCATATCGAGCACGCGGGCTTCACGGTGCGGGCCGCGCGCCTGGTGCGCCTGACCCGGACGCAGGCCGAGGCCTTCTACGCGGTCCATCGGGATCGGCCGTTCTATGGCGAGCTGGTGGAGTTCATGACCAGTGGCCCCTGCCTGCCGATGGCGCTGGAGAAGGCGGGCGCCGTGGCTGGTTTTCGGGAATTGATCGGGGCCACTGACCCCGCTGAGGCGGCCGAGGGGACCATCCGACAGTTGTTCGCGGAATCGAAGGGCCGGAATGCCGTGCACGGTTCCGACAGCGACGAGAATGCAGCCCGGGAAATCGGGTTCTTTTTTCCGGAAGCGGAGCGCGCCCAGCTCGGTTGCTAGGCGGGTTGCTGGAAGTGGTGGCCCAGTCTAGATTTAGGGGCTATGCTGCAAGTGGATATCCGGGAGCTCCGGAAGGGGCCGGTGGAAACAGCCGCCGTGCTGGATCCGGCCGATCCGGTGCTGGCCGATCTCGGGTTGACGTTCGAGGGGCCCGTGACGGTGGCCGGCGTGCTGAGTGGCGCGCCCGAGCGCCGGACCTTTCGGTGGACCGGGCGGGTTGCCGGCTGGGTGCTCGGTGAGTGCCGCCGCTGCCTGGCCGCGGTGAAGGTGCCGGTGGATACCGAGGTCATGGTGGTGTTTTCGCCGGATCCCGATGCCGCCGACGACCCCGGGGTCTACCCGATCCGGGAGCCGCTGGCCGAGATTGACCTGACTCCCGCTGTCCGGGAGGAGTTGTTGCTTACCGCGTCGCCCTTCGTGCTCTGTCGCGAGGACTGCGCGGGCCTGTGCCAGCGCTGCGGCGCTGACCTGAACAGCGGACCGTGCGATTGTGCACGTCCCGCCGAACCAGCCTGAGGGCACCATGGCAGTTCCCAAGCGACGTACCTCGAAATCCCGCAAGCGTCTCCGCCGGGGTCACCACTCCGGCGCCGGCATGGCCCCCCAGGGGTGCCCGCGCTGTGGCGCGCCCCGTCTCTCGCACCGCGTCTGTGACGGCTGCGGGTATTACGGCGGCAAGAAGCGTCTCGAGGTCGAGGACACCTGACGGTGATTCGCGTCGGCCTCGACGCGATGGGTGGCGACCACGCCCCGGCCACGGAGGTTGAAGG
This sequence comes from Gemmatimonadales bacterium, assembly GCA_046260395.1. Lineage (GTDB taxonomy): Bacteria > Gemmatimonadota > Gemmatimonadetes > Gemmatimonadales > GWC2-71-9 > JAWXBA01. The sequence goes on along the minus strand of JBHEPH010000006.1, from coordinate 13,159 downwards.
GGCCCTGGCCGCCATTCGTGACCTGCCGCCCGGGTTCACCATCCAGCTGGTCGGCCAACCGGCGGTCATCGAGGCGGAGCTGGCCAGGCACCCGGGGGCTGATCGCGACCGCCTGACAATCGTCCCGGCCTCGCAGGTCATCGGGCCTGGCGAGAAGCCGCTGGCCGCGATCCGCCAGAAGCGCGACAGCAGCATTGCCGTGGGGCTGGGCCTGGTCGCGAAGGGCGGCTCTGACGCCTTCGTCTCGGCCGGCAACACGGGCGCGATGCTGGCCGGCTCGACCGTGATGCTCGGCCTTCACCACGGGGTTGACCGCGCCACGGTTGGGGCCATGCTTCCCACCGCCGCCGGGCCGGTTCTCCTCCTCGATGCCGGTGCCAATCTCGACTGCTCCCCGCGGGAGCTTGAGTGTTTCGCCGCCCTCGGCACCGTCTACATGCGCGACGTGCAGCAGCGAGCCAACCCGACCGTCGGCCTCCTCAATGTCGGCGAAGAGGATGAGAAGGGCGGCGAGGTCATCCGGGCGGCCCACGGCCTCCTTCGCGCGAACGCGCACCGCCTGAACTTCATCGGCAACATCGAGGGCCGCGACATCCTGGCCGGACACGCCAGGCACGGCCGGGTGGATGTCATCGTCTGCGACGGCTTTGTCGGCAATGTGGTACTCAAGTTCTACGAGTCCGTCCTGCACCTGGTCATGCACTTGGCGCAGGAAGGTGCCCCGGACATGTGGGAGCGCAAGGAGATCCGCGGGGCGTTCCGGATGCTGGACTATTCGCAGTACGGGGGCTCCCCGCTCCTGGGCGTCAAGGGGATCAGCATCATCTGCCATGGCGCTTCCAATACCAACGCCATCAAGAACGCCATTCGCGTCGCCGTGCAGTCGGTGGAGTCCGGCCTGACCCACCATATCGCGGCGGAGTTCGCCACCGAGCCCACGGTGGAGCGCGCGTGAGCCGCCCCCCGATCGCCATGATCCGGGGGATCGGCATGGCCGTCCCCGACCGGGTGATGACCAATGCCGATTTCGAGAAGATCCTCGACACCTCGGATCAATGGATCCTGGAGCGGACTGGCATCCGGGAGCGACGGATTGCGGGGCCGGAAACCGCCCTCACGCAGCTCTGCGAGCAGGCCAGCCGGGAGGCACTGGCTCAGGCAGGCCTGGCCGTCACCGACGTGGACGCCATCGTCCTCGGCACGGTCAGCCCCGACCGCCGGCTGCCGTCGGCGGCCTGCGATCTGCAGGCCCGCCTCGGTGCCACGCGGGCGATCGCCTTTGACGTGGTGGCCGCGTGCCCCGGCTTTGTCTTCGCGCTGACGGTGGCCGAGTCGCTGATCGCCAGCGGGCAGGCTCGCACCATCCTGGCGCTCGGCGCCGAAAAGCTCTCGACCATCACCGATTACACCGACCGGGGCACCGCCATCCTGTTTGGCGACGGGGCCGGCGCGGCCGTGGTCACGGCGGCCGATGGATCCGGGCGCGGTATCCTCTCCAGCGTGCTGGGGTCCGATGGAACGCTCGCCCACCTCCTGTACATGGAGGGTGGCGGTTCCAACGACCCGGTCAGCCAGAAGGTGGTGGATGAGCGGTCGCACTTCATCCGGATGGCCGGCCGCGAAGTGTTCAAAGCGGCGGTACTGGCCATGTCCAGGGCGTGCGATGAGGCCTTGGCTCGGGCCGGCGTGACCGCCGAGGAGATTGACCTGCTGGTTCCCCACCAGGCCAACATGCGGATCATCGAGGCGACGGCCAAGCATGCCGGACTGCCGATGAGCAAGGTGATGGTCAACGTGGAGCGGTACGGCAACACCTCGGCCGCCTCGATCCCGATTGCCCTGGCCGAGGCCGTGTCGCAGGGCCGCCTGAAGCTTGGCATGCTCGTGTTGCTGGTCACGTTCGGGGCAGGCTTTACCTGGGGCGCCACGGTGATCCGGTGGTGATGGTTCTCCTGTTTCCGGGGCAGGGCGCCCAGCGGGTTGGGATGGGTCGCGACCTGGCAGAACAGTATCCGGAAGCGCGCGACACGTTCCTCGCCATCGATGAGGCGCTGGGCACACCGCTCTCCCGGCTGATGTTCGAGGGCCCCGAGGAGGAGCTGAACCAGACGCACAATACACAGCCTGCCATCCTGGCCCACTCGACGGCGGTGCTTGCCGTGATCGGGCGACGCCTGACCGAGGTGGCGGCGGCCGCAGGCCACAGCTTGGGCGAGTACAGTGCCTGGGTGGCGAGCGGAGCCCTCGCCGCCACGGAGGCGGCCCGGCTGGTCCGCCGCCGGGGCGAGCTGATGCACGAGGCGGGTACCCGGCGGCCAGGAGCAATGGCCGCGGTGCTCGGCCTGGGCACCGCCGAAGTAGAGGCGGCCTGCGCCGCGGCCAGCGCCGGCGAGGAGGGGAATCGCCGTGGCCGCGAACATCAACGCCCCCGACCAGACAGTCATCTCGGGAGATCCCGCGGCAGTGGAGCGGGCCGGGGCGCTGTGCAAGGCGGCAGGCGCCAAGCGTGTCCTGCCACTGAAGGTGAGCGGCGCCTTCCACTCGCCCCTCATGGAGCCGGCGGTGCCGGGCCTGCATCTGGAGCTTGGCCGGACCCCGTTCCACCACCCGGCGTTTCCGGTCATCGCCAATGCCGATGCCTCGGTCGTGACCCGGCCGGGCGACGCGGTTCGGCTCCTGGAGCGCCAGCTCACGGCGCCGGTGCGCTGGGTGGAGTGTGTGCTGGCGGCCGACAATCTGGCCCCGGAGGCCACCTGGCTCGAGATCGGGCCTGGGACCGTGCTGGGCGGACTGCTGAAGCGGATTCTCCCCGGCCCGCGCTACCTCTCACTTGGTACGGCTGCCGAGGTGGAGGCATTCCTCCAGTGATCGGCGTCAGCCTGACCGGCGAGGTGGCCCTGGTCACGGGGAGCACGCGGGGCATCGGCCTCGCCATTGCGCGGACGCTGCACGAAGCCGGGGCCTCGGTGGCCGTGGTGGGCCGGAACGAGAGTCAAGCCGTCGAAGTGGCGGCGTCGTTTGGTGAGCGCGCCGTCGGGATTGGCCTGGACGTCACCGACCGCGCCCGCCTCGAAGACGGTCTCCGTCGGGCGGAAGCCGCGCTCGGACCGATCTCGATCCTGGTGAACAATGCCGGAATCACCCGGGACAACCTGCTCCTGCGCCTGACCGACGACGAGTGGGATGCCGTACTGCAGGCCAACCTGACCGCGGCCTTCCTGACCACGCGGCTGGTGCTCAAGGGGATGATGAAGCGCCGCGGGGGGCGGATCATCAATATCACCAGCATCGTGGGGTTGACCGGCAACAAGGGGCAGGCCAACTATGCAGCCAGCAAGGCCGGCCTGATCGGTTTTACCAAGTCGGTGGCCAAGGAATATGCCAGCCGGGGCATCCTGGCCAACTGCGTTGCCCCGGGTTTCATCGAGACGGACATGACCGCCGCCTTGCCCGCCGAGGCCAGCGCCGCGTTATTTGAGCAGATTCCCCTCGGGCGGTTCGGGGTTCCCGACGACATTGCCCGGGCGGTCCTTTTTCTGGCGTCCGACTGGGCGCGTTACATCACCGGGCAGGTGCTCGTCGTTGACGGCGGCATGGTGGGCTGACCGCGGCATCCACTTCAGCAGAGGATCACATGAGCGATATCGTTGAAAAGGTCAAGGACATCATTGTCGAGGAGCTCGGGGTCGAGCGCGAGAAGCTGACCGACACCGCCAGCTTCATGGAGGACCTCGGGGCCGACAGCCTCGACACCGTCGAGCTCGTCATGGCTTTCGAGAAGGAGTTCGACATTGACATTCCGGACGAGGAGGCGGAAAAACTCCGCACGGTCGGGGATGCCCTCAAGTACCTGAATGAGAAGCTCGGGAAGTAACGCGGTGCAGCGCGTGGTGGTCACGGGCGTCGGTATGGTGACGCCCGTTGGCCTCACCACTGAGGACACCTGGGCGGCCCTGCTGGCCGGGACCTCCGGTGCCGGGCCGATCACCAAGTTCGATGCCTCGCGGCAGCAGGTCCGTTTTGCCTGTGAGGTCACCGGATTTGACCCGCAGCAGTACATCGACCGCAAGGAAGCCCGGCGGTACGATCTGTTTGCCCAGTATGCCATTGCGGCCGCCCACCAGGCGGTGTCCCAGGCTGGTCTGGAATCGGCGGTCCCGGACCGGGACCGGGTCGGTGTGGTCATTGGTAGTGGCATCGGCGGCATGCAGACCTTCGAGGACAACTGCCGGGTGTTCCTCGAGAAGGGCCCGGATCGGGTGTCACCCTTTTTCGTTCCCATGTTCATTCCCAACATGGCGGCCGGGCTCGTCTCGATCCGATTCGGGTTCCGGGGGCCCAACTTTGCCACCGTCTCCGCCTGCGCCTCGTCCGCCCATGCCATCGGGGAGAGCTTCCGGATGATCCGGGACGGGGTGGCGGACGCCGTGGTGACGGGCGGCTCCGAGGCGGCGATCACCGGCCTGTCGGTAGCCGCGTTTGCCAACATGAAGGCGATGTCCACCCGGAATGATAATCCGGCAGGCGCGAGCCGCCCCTTTGACAAGGACCGGGACGGTTTCGTCCTGGGCGACGGCGGGGCCGTGGTGGTGCTGGAGAGTCTCGAGCATGCCCAGCGGCGGGGCGCCACCATCCTGGGCGAAGTCCTGGGCTACGGCCTCTCGGGTGATGCCTACCACATGAGCGCCCCGGCCCCCGATGGCGAGGGCGCCCAGCGGGCGATGCGGATGTGCCTTGCGGATGGCGGCATCGCGGCTTCGCGAGTCACCTACGTCAACGCGCACGGCACCTCCACCCCGCTCGGCGATATCGCGGAAACCCAGGCGGTCAAGGGGGTATTCGGAGACCACGCGCGGAACCTCGTGTTCGGCTCCACCAAGTCCATGACCGGCCACCTGCTCGGTGGTGCGGGGGCGCTGGAGTTTGCCGTGGCGCTGCTGGCCGCCACGCGGAACCAGATCCCGCCCACGATCAACCACCAGACCCCCGATCCTGATTGCGACCTCGATTGCGCCCCGAATCGGATGGTGGAGCGGGAGGTCGATGTGGCGCTCTCGAATGCCTTCGGGTTTGGCGGTCATAATGCCACCCTCGCCGTGAGCCGGTTCACCGCCTGATTTCCATGGGTCCCCTCCCGGTGGATGATCGCGCACCCCCTCCCGCAGGCAGTTCGGGAGGGGCTTCTCGTATCGGGGTGTGGCGCGCGAGCCTGCTGACGCTCCTCGTCACCACCGCGCTTGGTGTCGGGGTTGAGCGATTCTATCGCCAGACGGCCCTGCGCGACGAACGGCTCGCCGTCACCGCTACCGCCACGGGCACGGCCAACGCCGTCGCCGTTGCGGTGAACAGGCGACTGGCCCTGCTCGCCGGGCTGCATGCTTTCCTGGAGGTGAACTGGGACCGGGCGGAGCTCTCCCGCGACTTCGAGGAGTTCGCCCGTCGGCTGCAAGGCAACACCCCCGGCGTCCGGACCATGCAATGGGTGCAGGAGGGGGTGATCCGGCAGACCTACCCGCTGGCTGGCAACGAGGCGGTGCTCGGGTACGACGTCCGGAACGATCCCCGCAGTTTCATCCGTGCGGACATTGCCAGGGCGGAGGCGTCCGCTGCTGTCGTGCTCTCCGGCCCCACCGAACTGGTCCAAGGCGGCCTCGGAGTGATTGGCCGGCGGTCCGTGACCAACGCGTCCGGTGACCGGATCGGGCTTGCCGCGATCGTACTGGATGTCGAGCCCATCCTTGCCGAGGCGGGATTGGCGGCCGATCCCTCGCTGTCAGTGGTGATCACTTCGTCGAGCCGGGGCGCATTCGCCGGGGACTCGGCCATTCTGGCGCGTGACCCTGTGCGCGTGACCGTCCCGCTTCCCGAAGGTGCGTGGGAGCTTGCCGCCCTGCCCGCCGGAGGCTGGGGGGCTGCCGGTTCGGCTCGGCTGGCGATGGTCCGTAGCGTCCTGGTCCTCGTGACAGCGCTGGCCATCCTGGTGGCCTGGCTGCTGGTGGGCCGGCACCAGGCCCGACTTCGGGCAACCGAGATGGAGGCGCGCCGGATTGGGCAGGAGCGATTCAGCCGTCTCTTTGCCCTGATGCCTGACGGGGCCGTCATCTCGCGGATGAACGACAACCGAATCATCGAGGTCAACCCCGCGGCCGAGGCGCTGATGGGACGGGCTCGCGAGGAAGTGATTGGGCGGACCAGCCTGGAACTCGATTTCTGGGTGGACCCCGAGGACCGGGCGCGCGCCAGGCGCCTGATCCGATCGGAAGGGCTCGCCCAGAACCTTCCGGCCAAGTTCAAGGACGGGACCGGCCGGATTCGTGACGGACTTTTTTCCGGGCGGGCGATCGAGGTTGACGGGGAGTCGTGCTGGCTGTCCGTTTTCCGTGATGTCACGGACCAGCGGGAACTCGAGATGCAACTGGCGCATTCCCAGAAGCTCGAGGCGGTCGGCCGGCTCGCCGGCGGCGTTGCCCACGACTTCAACAACCTGATCACGGCGATCGCGGGCTACGCCGAGCTGCTGCGGACCGGGCTCGAGGCCGACGATGGGCGCCGCGCCGACGTGGATGAGATCCTCCGCGCGTCCGGGCGCGCCGCGCGACTGACCCAACAGCTGCTGGCGTTCGCGCGACGACAGATGGTGCAGCCCAGGATCGTGGACCTCAACCACGTCGTCGCAAACGTGGCGAGTCTCCTGCGGAGACTCCTGGGTGCCAATATTGTTCTCGATGTCGCGACGGCGGATCACCCAGTGCCCGTGGTCATCGATCCGGGACAGTTCGAGCAGCTTTTGGTCAACCTCGCCGTCAACGCCCACGATGCCATGCCGTCCGGCGGGCAGCTCACCGTCGGCGTGCGTACCGACGGTGCCAGCGCGGTGCTGGTCGTCAGTGACACGGGGCAGGGCATGAGCGCCGACGTCATTGCCCAGGCATTCGAGCCCTTCTTTACGACCAAGGACCAGGGGAAGGGGACGGGGCTGGGGCTCTCGACGGTATACGGGATCGTCCAGCAGGCCGGCGGCACCATCAGCGTGGCCAGCGAGGTGGGCACGGGTACCCGCTTCACCATTGTCCTGCCGTTGGCAGCAGGCGACGTCAGTCCGGTCCAGGACGGGCACCCGGAGCACACGGTCGCCACGGGATCGGAGACCGTCCTCGTGGCCGAGGATGAACCCCAGGTGCGGCGGCTGGCCGAGCGGGCACTCCGGGCAGCCGGATACCAGGTGCTCTCGGCACCGGACGGAGCGCAGGCGTTGGCGCTTTCCCGGGAGAGTCAGGGGCAGATTCACCTGCTCGTGACCGACGTCGTGATGCCCGGAATGGGCGGGCCGGAGCTCGCCACGGCCTTCCTGGCTGAACGGCCTGGCGCCAGGGTCCTCTACATCTCCGGGTACACGGAGGACGAAGTGGCCCGACAAGGGCTTGCGGCGGCTGGCCTGGCCTTCCTGCCGAAACCCTTCACCCCTGCGGAACTCACCGACCGGGTCCGTGAGCTCCTGGATCCGCCCGAGAATCCGCTGACCTGACTGGCACCCCGACGCCACCCCGGATAGATTCCGGCGATGCGGCAAGTGTCGTCCCGTCATGGAGATACGATGTCTGGTGTGGAGGATCCCGGCCGGGTCACTGATCCCGCGCTCCGGCCGATAGCCCGGCGGGTGCTGGACGGGGATCGGCTGAGCCCCGAGGATGCCGTGGTGCTCTACGGCAGTCACGACCTGTTGGCGATCGGTCGCCTGGCGGATCTCGCCAATCAGCGCCGCAACGGCGACCGTGTGTTCTTCTCCGCCAACCAGCATATCAACCCCACCAACGTCTGCATTCTCCGCAACACCTGTGTCTTCTGCTCCTTTGCCAAGATGCCGAAGGAGGATGGGGCCTACACTCGTTCGCTCGATGAGGTCTACGCCGAGGCGGAGCAGGCGCGGGAGATGCCAACCCGCGAGTTCCACATCGTCGGCGGGCTCCACCCGAAGCTGCGACTGAGTTACTACACCGACATGATCCGCGGCCTCAAGGAACGGCACCCTGAGGTCCACATCAAGGCGCTCACGGCGGTGGAGATCGCCCACCTGGCGCGGATCGAGAAATGCTCGGTGCGCGAGGTCCTGCTGGCCATGCAGGAGGCGGGACTTACCAGCCTGCCGGGCGGGGGGGCGGAGGTCTTCAGCACCGCGGTGCGAGCGACCATCGCCGAGCGAAAGCTGACCGGTGAGGAGTGGCTCGCGGTGCACCGCGAGGCCCACGGGCTCGGGATCCCGACCAACTGTACCATGCTCTACGGTCACGTGGAGACGGCGGGGGACCGTGTCGAGCACCTCCTGGCGCTGCGATCGCTCCAGGACGAAACGGGGGGATTTCTCACCTACATCCCGCTGGCCTACCACACCGAGAACAACGAGCTCGGGCAGGAGCTGGGCCGCGTGGGCTCCGCCACCACCGGGTACGAGGACCTCAAGAACATTGCGATCGGCCGACTCTTCCTCGACAACATTCCCCACGTCAAGACCCACTGGCCGATGGTCACGCCCTTCATGTCGCAGGTGGCGCTGAGCTTCGGGTGTGACGACATCGAGGGCACGGTGGTCTATGAGCGCATCTATCACGAGGCCGGCGCCACCACGGCCATGCACATGCCGTACCTCGGCCTGGTCGAGTTGATCCGGGGCGCGGGGAAGCGACCCGTGGAGCGGGACAGTCTGTACCAGCCGGTGCGAGAGGTCTTCGACGACCTGGACCCCTCGGCCCCCGGTGTCGGATCGGCGGCTCCCGCGGTGCACGCGGCATGAGACTCGGCCGGATTCCCTACGTCAACTGCCTGCCGGTGTACGGCGCCATTGACCGGGGCATCGAGACGGTGGCGGCGGACATCGTCACCGGCACGGCCGCCGAGCTGAACGACCTGCTGGCGGCGGGGGAACTGCAGGTCAGTGTGGTGTCGGCGGTGGAGTACGCGCGGAATGCCCGTGCCTACCACCTCCTGCCCGACCTGGCCATCAGTTGTGACGGACCGGTGCACTCGGTCCAGTTGTTCAGTCGCCGCCCCGTTGGTGAGCTGGACGGGGCCGCCGTCCTGTTGACCTCCTCCAGCCGGACCTCGGTGCTCCTGCTGGAGTTGCTGTGCCGGCACCGTTGGGGCGTGCGACCGCGCTTCGCCACCGCACGTGCCGAGGCCATTGACCTGCCGGCCCTGGAGCAACTGCCCCACGATGCCGTCCTGGTCATCGGCGACGCGGCGCTTCACCTGGCCGCGGCAGGCCGCTATCCCCACATGGTGGACCTGGGTGAGGCGTGGCAGCAATGGACGGGGTTGCCCTTCGTGTTTGCGGTCTGGGCGGCCCGCCGGGATGCGGACCAGCGGGCCGCCGACCAGATCCACCGGGCGCTCCTGCGTTCGCGGGAGTGGGGACTGGCACACCTTGAAGAGCTCGCCGCATCGGCGGCCGCCACGACCGGCATCGCCCTCACCACCTGCCGCGCGTACCTCGGTGGGCTCGATTACGCCCTCTCCTACCGGCACCTCGCGGGGCTCACCGATTTTTTCCGCCGCCTCGCGGCTGACGGGTTGGTGCCGGACGGCTCCCTCTCCTTCCTGAGTGCCGCGTGACCATGCACGATCCTGTGGACCGCTCCGCGGCCGGCTTCCGCGAGTACCTCGAGCTGTATGAGCGCGCGAGCCTGCTGGAACTGGGCGAGTTGGCCGACGCCGAGCGCTGGCGCCAGCACCCCGACCCGGTGGTGAGCTACATCATTGACCGGAACATCAACTACACCAACGTGTGCGTCGCCGACTGCAAGTTCTGCGCGTTCTATCGCCGTCCGAAGCACATGGAAGGTTATGTCCTCAGTTACGAGGAGATCGGCGCCAAGATTGACGAATGCAAGGCGCTGGGCGGCGTCCAGATCCTCCTGCAGGGCGGGCACAACCCGTACATCCCCTTCGAGTGGTACCTGGAACTGATGCGCTACATCAAGCGACATCACCCGATCCATATCCACGGCTTCTCGCCGTCCGAAGTGGTGTTCTTCAGCGACCGGTTCGGGATCCCGATGCCCGAGGTGGTCCGGGCGCTCCACGAGGCGGGCCTCGACAGCATCCCCGGCGGCGGCGGCGAGATCCTGGTCGATGCGATTCGCCAGCGGGTGGCGAAGAAGAAGGCCCAGACGGAGGAGTGGCTGGGAGTCCAGGAAGAGGCGCACCGGCAGGGGATGAAGACCTCGGTGACGATGATGTACGGGCTCGGTGAATCCAACGCCGACCGCATCGAACACCTGATCCGGATCCGGGACCTCCAGGCCCGGACCGGCGGGTTCACGGCCTTCATCTGCTGGCCGCTCCAACCGGAGGGTACCGAGATGGCGGATCAGCCCAAGACAGACGCCGTGTCCTACCTCCGGACCCTCGCGATGGGGCGGATCATCTGCCAGAATATCCCCAACCTCCAGTCCTCGTGGGTGACGATGGGGCTCAAGGTGGGGCAGGTGGCCCTGCGGTTTGGTGCGAACGACTTCGGGAGCCTCATGATGGAGGAGAACGTCGTCTCCGCCGCTGGTACCACCCACCGCGCCACGATCGCCGAGATGGAGCGCGCGATCTGCGATGCCGGCTTCACGCCGCGCCGCCGCCGCCAGGACTACACGCTCCTCGAGACCATGGAAACGGCGGCGGCATGATCCGGGTCGGGATCGGCTACGATTCCCACCGTTTTGCCGAGGGCCGGCCGCTGATCCTGGGGGGCGTCACCATCGCCCACACCGCCGGCCTGGCCGGTCACTCCGATGCCGATGCGGTGGCCCACGCCGTGACGGACGCCGTGCTTGGCGCCCTGGCCCTCGGGGACATCGGCCGTCACTTCCCCGACACCGACCCACGATGGCAGGGTGCCGATTCGATGGCGCTGTTGCGGGAGGCGTGCCGTCTGGTCACGCGGCAGGGCGGGCACCCCCGGCAGGTGGATGTCACGGTGATCACCGAGCAGCCCAAGCTGGCGGTTCACGCCGCGGGGATGGCCGCCAATCTCGCGGCGGCGCTTGGTGTGGGGGCAGGGGCTGTCTCGGTGAAGGCCAAGACCAACGAGGGAATGGGCTGGATCGGGCGCGGGGAAGGAGTGGCCGTGATCGCCGTCGCGACGGTGGAGGCCAGCTGATCGAGTCGCTGCTGGAACGGGCGGCCGGGTGGCCCCCGGGCCTGGTGTATGCCATCCTGGCGCTCGGTGGCTTTTTCGAGAATGTTTTCCCGCCGGTCCCGTCTGACTTCCTGGTCGCCTTTGCCGCGTTCCTTGCGCACCGGTCCCCGCTCACGCCGACCAGGGTCTGGCTGGCGGTGTGGTCGCTGAATGCCGTGGGCGCGGTGCTGTTCTATGTGGTCACCCGGCGGTGGGGTCCCGCCTTCACCGAATCCCGGCTGGGCCGGCGCCTGCTGCCCAGCAGCGCCATCGCGTCGCTCGAGCAGGGGTACCTGCGGTTCGGCATCTGGGGCATCTTCCTGACCCGCCTGCTTCCCGGCTTCCGATCCGTCGTGGCGCCGTTCGCCGGGTTGGTTCGCTTGCCGGCAGTCCCCACCCTCCTGACCATGATCGTTGCGTCCGGTCTCTGGTACGCAGGACTCACTTGGGTCGGGTATCGGGTGGGTGGCGAGTGGGAGGCCATTGCCACCATTCTCAGCCGGATCAACACCACGCTGTTGATCGTCGCGGCCGTCGTCGTGGCGCTCATCGTCATCAGTGTGCTCCGGCGGCGCGCCCGCCGGCGTGACGATCGAATGTGGTCGGCCATCGAGACGGCGCTCGGTGGAGACCCGGAAGCGACCGACCGGGCTCGGCGGGACCCGCAGCTCGCCGCCGTCGCGGGCCTGCTGGTGGAGATTGCGCGGACCGACCGGTCACTGGACGAGGCGGAGCGCGCCCAGATCGAGGAGGCACTCCGGACTAAATGGGATCTTCCACCAGCCGACATGGGCAGACGCCCCGGTGGCGCGACTGCCGAGTACCAGGCTCGGGTGACGGCGGAATGGGACCGGCCCCTCCGCCTGCGACTACTCAGGCGCCTGCGCGAGATCGACTGGGCCGACCGCCGCCTCCAGCAGCACGAGGCCAAGCTCATGGCACGGGCGAGCGAACTCCTCGGGCTTGATCCGGAGGACGTGGGGAACGCCCCCCCAGGGGGAACGTGATGCGCGACGCGCTCGAACGGGCCTTTCGTCTGGAGCCGTTCGCGGACTACCTCTCCCTCGAGGCGGGGCATGCGGCAAACACGGTCGAGAGCTACCGCCGAGATCTGCGCCGCCTGACGGAGTTTGCGGAGCTGAAAGGCCTCAGCGGCCCGGCGGCCGTCACCCCGAAGTTTCTGCGTGACTTCGTGTACTCCCTCAAGGACCTCGGCCTGGCCGGCAGCACGATCCGGCGACAGATCTCGGCCATCCGGACCTACTTCTCGTTCCTGGTGGGGGAGGGGCTCCTGGAGCGCGACCCCAGCGACCGGCTCGAGGCTCCCCAGCGGGGGCGAACCCTGCCAGAGGTGCTCACGGTGCCGGAAATCGAGGCGATGCTCGTGGCGCCGCAGCTGTCGGAGCCGCTGGCATGGCGCGATCGGACCCTGCTGGAACTTGGCTACGGGGCGGGGCTGCGAGTGACCGAGCTCTGTACCCTGACCCTGCGTGACCTGCTGCTGACCGATGGCCTGGTCCGGGTGCTCGGCAAGGGCGGCAAGGAGCGGCTGGTGCCGCTCGGGCGCAAGGTGATCGGCACGCTCGGCGTCTATCTCAACGGCCTCCGAGCCGACCTCGACCGGGGTGCCAGTGAGGGCCGCGTCCTGCTCAACGCCCGGGGGAAACCGCTGAGCCGAGTCGGCGCCTGGGGGGTCGTGAAGAAGCAGGCCAAGGCAGCCGGGATCACCCGGAAGGTTACCCCCCACACCCTGAGGCACTCCTTCGCCACCCACTTGCTCGAAGGCGGCGCCGACCTGCGCGCCGTGCAGGAGATGCTCGGCCATGCGGACCTCTCCACGACCCAGATTTATACCCACGTGGATCGGGACTACCTGCGCAGTGTCCACCGGCAGTTCCATCCAAGGGCATAAACCACTCGAATATTCCGCTCTGCAGGGCGAGATGCTCTTCTGACCTGTTCATCCACCCCGGAGCCTGAGAATGACGATGAGGT
>JBHEPH010000059.1:0-14815 GCA_046260395.1 Gemmatimonadales bacterium | reverse complement strand
GGCCACGCTCGGCCTGGCCGGGCATTTCACGCACGTCGTGGCTACCGACCTCAGTAGTGAGCTGATCGAACGGGCGCCCTCCCATCCCCGGATCGCGTATGTGGTCGGCCTGGCCGAGGCGAGCGGCCTGCCCGATCACTCAGTGGACCTGGTGGCGGTGGCCCAGGCGCTGCATTGGTTCGACTTCGAGCGATTCTTCAGCGAGGTGCACCGCGTGCTGGCCCCTGATGGGCTCTTCGCCGCCTGGTCATACGGCGTCCTGCACCTGCAGGGCCCCGACGTGAACCGGGTGATGCAATCGTTCTACCGGCTCACCATCGCGCCATTCTGGCCGGCGGAGCGGCGGCATGTCGAGAACGGCTACCGCTCGATCCCCTTCCCCCTGGCCGAAGTGCCGGTACCCCCGTTCCAGATGACCGTGCGCTGGCCGCTGCCAGCCCTCCTCGGCTATGTGCGCACCTGGTCGGCGGTGGCGCAGTACCGCCGGGAGCACCAGACCGACCCGGTGGAACTGCTCGAGGCGGAGCTTGCCCCGGTCTGGGGCGACCCGCAGACCCTGCGGACCGTCTCCTGGCCGCTGAGCATCCGTGCCGGCCGCCTTCCGACCCCCGGCGAGCATCGCGAATGATCTGGATCCTGCTGCTCCTGGCCGTCCTCCTTGGCATTGCGCTGCCCATTCAGGTGGGCGTCAACGCCCAGCTTCGGGTGGGAGTCGGCCACCCGATGATCGCGGCCACGCTGTCGTTCGCCGTGGGCACCCTGGGGCTGCTGGCGGTGACGGCGCTGCTCCGCCCCGGGCTGCCGGCGGCCGGTGCCGCATTGCGGATGCCGTGGTGGACCTGGACCGGCGGGCTGCTTGGCGCCTTGTACATCGCCTCGACGATCATCCTGGCCCCCAAGCTCGGCGCGGCGGCACTGCTGGCCGCCATCGTGGCGGGGCAGATGCTGGCGTCGCTGGTCCTGGATCACTTCGGGTTGCTGGGCTTTCCCGTCCTGCCAATCACGCCGATGCGGGTGGCCGCCGTGCTGTTGATCATCATCGGGGTCCTGATGCTCCAGGTGCCCAAGGCGTGACCGCCCCGACGGTGGCAGGCCGGCGCTCGGCGCTGGCCGGCGCCGCCTTCCTGATGGCCACCTCGGCGGTTGGGCCGGGGTTCCTGACCCAGACCGCCGTCTTCACCGCCCAGCTCGCCGCCAGTTTCGGGTTCGCGATCCTCATTTCGATCATCGTGGACCTGGTGGCCCAGTTGTCCATCTGGCGTGTCGTGGCGGTCAGCGGGCGCCGGGCCCAGGAGGTGGCCAACGAGGTCGTGCCCGGGCTTGGGTACCTCCTGGCCGGCCTGATCTGCCTGGGCGGTTTCGCCTTCAACATCGGCAACGTGGCGGGCGCCGGGCTCGGTCTCGATGCCCTGGCCGGTGTGCCGGTCAAGCTGGGCGCGGCCATCAGCGCCGCGCTGGCCATCGGGGTGTTCCTGGTGCGCGAGGCAGGGCGCGCCATGGACCGCTTCACGCTGGTGATGGGGTTTGTGATGATCGCCCTCACCGCCTTCGTGGCCGTCTCCTCCGGGCCGCCACTCCCCGAGGCCGCCCTGCGGACGATCTGGCCCTCCGAGATCAGCGTGCTGGCCATCGTGACCATCGTCGGGGGCACCGTCGGCGGCTACATCACCTTTGCCGGCGCCCATCGGCTGCTCGATGCCGGGGTCTCGGGGGTGGAGTCGCTGCCCAGCGTGGACCGCTCGGCGGCTACGGCGATCGGGGTGGCCTCGCTCATGCGATTGCTGCTGTTTCTGGCCGCGCTGGGGGTGGTCAGCCGAGGTGGCGTGCTGGACCCGGCCAACCCGGCGGCCTCGGTGTTCCGGCTGGCGACCGGGGAGGCCGGCTACCGGCTCTTCGGGATGGTGATGTGGGCGGCGGCCGTCACCTCTGTCGTCGGCTCCGCGTATACTTCAGTCTCGTTCCTGCAGGGGCTGGTCCCCTCGGCGGCCCGGCACCGGACCCGCTGGACGGTGGGGTTCATTGCGGTTTCCACCCTCGTCTTCCTGGGCGTGGGGCGGCCCGTCGGGCTGCTGGTGGCGGCCGGGGCCCTGAACGGCTTGATTCTCCCGGTCTCCCTCGGCGCCATGCTGCTGGTCAGCGGGCGTCGGTCGATCATCGGGGAGTATCGGCACCCACGGTGGCTGATCGGTGCCGGAGTGGTGGTCGTGGTGGCGATGACGGCGATGGGGGCGCGCAGCCTCGTGGTGGAATTGCCCAGGCTTTTTCAATGACACCACATATCGGGTGGGGTGAACGACGATGATTCGAGACTCGCTGGTGCTGGACGCCCATGAGCGCCACGCCCAGGCGGTGGTCTTCTCCCGCGACGGGCAGTGGCTGGTGTCCACCGGCATGGACGCGGCCATCCGGCTGTTCCGGGTACCGGAGTTCCAACCGGCCGGGGTGATCACCGGTCACGAGAAGTGCGTCAACTCCGCATCGTTCTCCCGGGACGGGGCGCGGCTGGCCACCTGCTCGAGTGACGGCACCGTGGCCATCTGGGCGTTTCCCGAGGGCCGGCTCCTGCACGGGTTCAAGGGGCAGCGACTGCCCCGATGGTCTCCGGATGGGCGGCTGCTGACGACCATCTCCAGCACGGGACGCATCACCCACTGGGACGCCACCTCGTACGAGCAGTTGAGCGAGCTGCCGAGCCTGGACCGACGGGTCATCTGCTTTGAGTATCCCCCCCAGGACGCCCAGCTTCTGGTGGGTGGAACCGGCACGATCCACCGGGTGCGGCTCCACGACGGGGCCAAGGTCGGGACGCTGACGGGGCACGGGGTGGCGGTGCTCAGCATGGCCCTCTCGCCGGATCGCTCGCTGTTGGCGTCGACCGGGGCGGAAGGCACCCTGAAGTTCTGGGACACCTCCAGCTGGCAGGTGCTGCGCGAGGTGCCGCTGCACACCGGCGGGATCCTGGCCGTGACCTGGGATCCGGACGGCCAGCGGGTGGCGGTGTCGGGTGATCATGTGGTGCAGGTGGTGCCGGTGCGGGAGTCCGCACCGGGCCGACGGATCGAGGTGGGCATCAAGGGACTCTATGGCGTGGCCTTCAGCCCTGATGGGCGCTGGCTCGCCAACGCCGGCGCCGATGGGCGGCTCCGGATCTGGGACTTGTCAGGATGAAGGTGAGGGACGCATGACACGCAAGCTGCTTTGGGTCCTCGGGGCCCTGATTGTGGTGCCAGTGGCCGCGGCCACGGTGTTGCGCCTGTCCGGGACGGCGCTGCCCGGGCTGGGCACGCCGGGACTTTCCCGGACGTACCTGGAGGCCGCCGCGGTGGGCGACACGGTGGAGCTCGCCAACCAGGCCTACGCACGCTGTCGCCGGCTCCGCGGCACGGAGAAGAGCGCCTGCTATGAGGAGGCGCTGCTGCACCTGGTGGAGGCGCGCAGGATCCGGCTGGCGATGGCCACCCTGTCCCGGATCGGTGAGCTCGATCAGGACGTGCGGCGGATCGGTCACGACTACTCGCACGTGGTCGGCATCAACGCCTGGCGACCCGGCCAGGACCTCGGCGACGCCTATGAACAGTGCACAGAGCTGTTCCAGTCGGGCTGCTACCACGGGGTGGTGCAGGTGTACCTGAGCGCCAAGGGGGCGGATTCCGCCACCGTGGCGGACCTCTGCGACACCATCCCCGCGGCCCGGACCGATCTCTTCCTCCGCTTCCAGTGCGTGCATGGCATCGGGCACGGGATGGTGATGCTGAACGCCAGCCACCTGCCGCGCGCCCTCGAGGGGTGTGACATGCTGCGGGGCGCCTGGGACCGCGACAGCTGTTACGGTGGCGCGTTCATGGAGTTCATCCTGGCGGGCCGTGGCCAGTCGCACGGTGACCATGCGGCGCACATCGCCGCCGAACTGACCGCCACCGACACCACGGGTGACGACCACAGCCACCATGGCGCCGACCCCCCGGTCGCGGATGAGCACGCGGGCCATGAAATGCCCGGGGAGCCGTTCGACATCCGCCGCCCCGGCGACCTCCTCTACCCGTGCAACGCCGTGGGCGAAGCGTATCAGCGCGCCTGTTACGGAATGCAGGCGGGGGTGATGGTGGAGCAGGTGGGGATGGACTTCGCCAAGGTGGCCGCCGGCTGCGACGGGGCGCCCGCCAAGTGGATCCCCTCCTGCTACCAGGGGATCGGCACCTACGTGAGTGGCGCCACCACGCTCGACCCGGTGGCCTCCATCAACCACTGCAACCGGGGCAATCCCGAATACCAGCCCTGGTGCTTCATTGGCGTGGTCAAGAACTTCATTGATGTCACGGCACGGCCGGTCGACGGCCTCGACTTCTGTCAGCGCATCGGTATCGAGGCCAACCGCGTGGCCTGCTACGTTGCCGTGGGCGAGCAGCTGGCCGTGCTGGAGCGCAACAGCACGGTGCGCCAGGAGTTCTGCGCCCGCCTGCCGGGCGAGGCACAGCCCGCCTGCCGGTTCGGGGCGGGGCTGACCATGGACTTTCCGCCGGGCCTGAAACGGCCGGAGTGGTTTCTGCAGGGAGTGTGAGAGGGAAAAGCACGCTCCCCTACGGTGGGGCACCATGTGTGGTAGGAGGGAACTGTCCGGCCCCGTGCGCGGGTTGGCTTCGGATGTGGTAAGCGGGAACTACCCTGCCGGGCGGTTCCCTCTCACGATTTCGCGATCGGAGCCATTCGAGGAGCTGGACAGTTCCCGCTCACCCTGCCAGGAGCATCTCCGGGAACGGAGCTCCAGTAGTTCCCTCTCACCTCTTACCTCTCACCTCTCACCTCTCACCTTCACGCCCATGCCCCTCGTCACCATCTCCCCCCGCCAGCGTGAAGCCGAGATCCGTCGCGCGGCGGAGAATGAGGCATGGGAGCGAGCGCATCGGCGGGGCAAGCTGGTGGTGCTGCTGTTGTGCCTCGGCTGGAATCTGGTGGGGATGGTAATCATGGGGCTCGGGATGGCCGACTCAAACCCGGAGCGGGCCATGGGACTCTTCGCCCTCGGCCCGTTCATCGGGTACACGGGAATGGGGGTGACGTTATTGTTCTATTTCATCCGACTCTCCGAGCGTGGGGACATCTGAGGGGAAGGGATATTCCGGGTGTGTCGGTCTGACGCGCAGAGTGTCGCAATCCGACACGAAAGCCGGCTTCGTGAAACGGAGCTAACGTGTTGTTTTACTGACTGTTAGCGGTTGACAAACAGTGGCTCAAGTTGTGCAGGGTTACCCGGAGTTCGGCAGGTAATCCTGTGGCTGTGGAGGGGACGTGCTGTTCCAGAGGGGAAGGCTTCGACGGCTGGTTGCGGCGCTCGCCCTGGTGGGTGTGGCCGGGTGTGGTGCCACCGATTCGGTGTCGTCCCGGGACCCGCTGCTGGTGGAGGCGGGGTTCCGCACGGACGCTGCTGCTTATGTCCAAGCGGCGGTGGGTGTGTCACCGGTGGCCACCATCCGCGTCTCTCTTGAGAATCGGTTCGGCCGGACGTTGATCCCAGTACCCTGTACAGCGGATGCCCCGGAGTGGGCGCTGGAGCGTTTGAGTGGGGAGCGCTGGGCGGCGGCGGCGACCTCGGCCTGCCAGCTCGTGACCTGGGTGCCATCGCCGATTCACCCCGGAGAGGAGTTCCGGGCGACCGTGCATCTCGAACAGCGCATGCAACCGGGCACCTACCGGCTGGTGTTCGGGCTGCTGGAGGAGACGGGAGACGCCACGGTCCCGGTCGTTGATGGTCGGGCGCTGTCCAACCCTTTCACGCTGGCGAACTGAATGCACCTGCCCTTCTCCCCGGCACGACCCGTGATGGTGGCCGCCGCCGCGCTGCTGGCGCTGGGTTGCGGCGACGGCACCGGTCCCTCTGAGCCCCCGGCGTTCACCACCTCCGCCTCGAGTTATACGCTACAGGTCGTCAACGGGGTGCCCCAGGTCGTAATCTCCTACACGTTCATGAACGAAGGAACGGAGCTGGCGGCGCTGCAGGGGTGCTCGGGCAACGCGGGGGTGGCGTGGTGGCTGGAAAAGCAGGTGGGCGGGAGCTGGAAGGAGGCGTATCCCGCGCTGTGCGAGCCCAATCCTGATTCCGGGTTCCCGGTGGCCGCCGGGGGCCAGTACACGGCCACGGCCACGATTCGGGATGGGGAGCCAGGCAGCCCAACCCCGCGGATTTCCGAGCGTCCCGTGGCTGGCACCTACCGGCTGCGGTTCGGGCTGTTCGAGCGCGTCAATCTGCAGACCGGGGTCGGATTCCGGGTCACTGACGGCCGCCAGTACTCCAATGCCTTCACGCTTCAGGACTGAGGAACCCCACCGTGCGCCTCCCGTTCGCCCGCCTGACCGGCCTGCTGCTGCTCGCCACGGTGGTTTCTGCCTGTGGCACTGACGTGTTTTCGCCCAGCGAGGAAGATGCCCGCCTCGAGGCGGCAGCCAAGTGGGCGGCCCGCCCATTCACCAGCTACGCGTTCGAGCTTCGCCTTGACTGCCAGTGCGAGGAAGTCGTCCTGGGCTGGAACCGGGTGGAGGTCGTGGGGGGAGTCATCACCAAGGTGACACCGGTGGGGGGGACGACGCCCGTGGACAGCGAGCTCCATCCGCTCTGGCTCACGGTCGAGGACCTGTTCCTCCGGTTGAGGGGCCCGCATCCCGATCGAAACGTCATTGATATTCGCGCGCAGTACGACGCCACGCTCGGCTATCCGATCCAGGCAGACTTCATCTACGAGGGTCTGTTCTCGGACCAGACGACCAGCTACTTCCTCCGGAACGCTGGTCCGCTGTAGCACCAGGCGGCACCGACGCCGTAGCGTGATTGCCCTGCATGCCGGGGCGCCATCCATGCGGGTGGCGCCCCGGCTGGCGTCGCGGGGCTGCGCACCGGGCGATTCCCAGGGCAGGTGCGGCTTTCCCGGGGTGGGACGTCTCCACGGCATTGGCGGTGGCGACACATTTACTCGGGAGTGACACTCTGCACACGATGAATCGGATCACCTGCCTGGCCTGGGGCGCCGCGCTGCTCATCGGCGGGCCAGTCCAGGCACAGTCAGCGGCGGCCGTCAACGCGCCGATTGACAGCGTCTCAATCGAGGGCGTCTACCGTGCCGCCGCGGTGGTGGACTCGGTCTTCGTGGACGGGCTCTCCCGCTATGGGGAGATAGCGCCTGGCGACTTCGGGGCCTATCTGCTGGTACGGCTCGGCGTGGAGCCATTCCCCGAAGACCTGGCGTGGCGGGTCCAGGCGGAACAGGATATCATCTTCATCCGGGGCCGGTTCAAGGACATCCCGGAGGAGTCGCGGGCGCTCTTCGGCAACCTCCTGATGTTCATGGACTCCACCAGCACCCTGGACGTCGAGGTGCGGATGGCGCCGGCCGGGGTGGCGCTGGCGCGCTTCCGCTTGATGCGGGTGCTGGTGAACCGGGTCCCGATTCCCGAGTTCCTGCTGTCGCAGATCCTGTACTCCGTGGGAAGACAGTACCCGGCCCTCACTGAAACCGGGCGGGATCTCTACCTCCAGATTCCGCCGGACGGGAGGGTGACGCTTCGGCCGGGAAAGGTCGTGGTGGAAAGAGTACAGCCGGCTCCGTGAACTGTGACGCTTCGATGGCGGTGAGAGGGAACTGTCGCGTTCCGTGAGCTGGCGAGATCATCACGTGGTGAGCGGGAACTGCCACACTCCGTGATCCGATAAGATCGTCGTCTGGTAAGCGGGAACTGCCACCCACCACAGCCAGGGAGGGAGCGAGCATGGTGAGCGGGAACGGCCCCACCGCAGCGATCGTGGCGACACTCGGAATTGGCTTGGGGTTGGGTGCATGTGGTGGTGGATCGGCGTCCAGGGGTGAGGGGCTGGTGGTTCGCGACAGCGGCGGTATCCAAATTGTGGAACACTCGGCCGAGTTCATCGCGGCGCTGCCGGTGTGGGGCGTGGACGGCGAGCCGGTGCTGGAGCTCGGCGGTGGTGATCACCCGGCCGAGGAGTTCACCAGCATCCGCGGGGCGATCCGCTTTGCCGATGGGCGGGTGTTGATTGCGGAGGGTGGGTCGAACGAGCTGCGGCTGTTCGGGCCCGACGGCGCCTACCTGGCCACCTGGGCGCGTCGGGGACAGGGGCCGGGGGAGTTCAGTTCGGTGTCGAGCCCCATGCTGCATGACGGCGACACCGTGTTCGTGATGGATCTCTCCGCCAGGCGCACGGCTCGATTCGGTCCGGATGGGAGCTTCCTCGGCCAGTTCCAGCACCCACAACCTCCCGACCCGGCCGGCTACGTCAACTTGATCAGGCCCTGGCACGATGGGCGCCTGCTGATGGAGCATCGGCGGAGGGTCCCCGCGCCCAGCTCCGCCACCGGACCGATCTCACGCGACAGCTTTGCAATCGGATGGATGGCGGCGGGCGCCAGCCGGGTGGACACGCTGGCGATCGTACCGGCATATGAATGGTTCCCCGGGGAGTTTTCGGAGGGCGGGCCGTCGTTCCTGAGCTACGGCGATGTCACCTTTGGGAAGGACACGCGCCTGGGACACGACGGGCGGCGCCTGTTCATCGGCACCAATGCCACCAACGAGATCCGTTTGTACGAGGGTGGAGCATTGCGCCGCGTGATGCGTGACGCCACCCCAGCCGAGCCGGTGACGACGGAACATCAGGCACAGTATCTGCGCGAGAGAGAGGCGTCCTTCCAGCGCAACAATGTCTCCGAGCAGGTGCGGGATATCTGGCGCGCCAACCTGGAACGCAACACCCGGTTCGCCGCGGTCTTTCCCTTCCACGACCGCCTGATGATCGGCGATGACGGATCCCTCTGGGTCGAAATGGTCCGCCGTTATGAGGACGAGGGGCGCCGGTTCGTCGTTTATGACACCGCTGGCCGCGCCATGGCCCGCGCCGAGTTCCCCGAGCGGGTACGGCCGCTGCAGGTGGGGCCGGACTACCTGGTTGGGATGTGGCGGGATCCGGATGATGTGCCGCATTTGCGGGTGTGGCGGGTTGGGAGGCACTAGAAAGCGAGAAGCGAGAAGTGAGAAGGGAGAAGTAGACTTTCCTGTGGTATCGGCAGAAGGGCGGACGCAGTTTCTCACTGCTCACTTCTCGCTTCTTGCTTCTCCCTTCTCCCTGCCGACCCGGCCCGCCGCCCACTGCACCGCCGCCCGTGCCTTTTCCGGATCATCCAGCGTTCCCTGCGCCAGATGCTCGTGACCGCCGCCCTTGCCACCAAACTCGGCGAGGGTCTCGCGAAGGAGCATGCCCGCTTCGATCGGCGAGAGCGACGGGGCAGTAAAGATCAATCGGGCCTTTCCCTCCCAGATCGAGGCGAAGAGACCGATCCCGCCTCGCATCGCCAGCTCCATTGCCAGGCCGCGCACGTCGTCATCGGAGCGGTCGGTGAAGACCTGGGTCAGCACGGCGACACCCCCGATCACGTCACCCTCGTTGTCGATCATGTCCTGCGCCAGCCAGCCCCACAGGGTCCGCTTGGTTTCCGCCAGCTCCTTTCGCAGTGCGCTGTGCTCGGCCTGCAGCTTCATCACCTTCTGCTCAAGTTCGTCCGTCCCGATGCTGGAGGCGCGGGCCAGCCGGTCCAGGAGATCGTGCTTCTGGCGGAGGTCACGCAGGGTGCGGGCGCCGCAGACGAACTCCACGCGCATCTCGCCGCCGCGCTTCTCCAGCCGGCGAATGTGCAGCAGCCCGACGGCGCCGGTAGCGCTCGGGTGGGTGCCGCCGCACGCCGAGTGATCGAAGCCGGGTACGGAGACAATCCGAATGGGCCCCTCGACCGTGGGTGGCTTCCGCAATGGGATCTGGCCCAGCTCCTCGCGGCTCACGAACATCGCGGTGACCGGCCGGTCCTCCCAGATCACCTGGTTGACGCGCGCCTCGACGGCCTCCACCTCTCCGGCACCGACGGTGGCGGCCAGCAGGTCGATCGTGCTGCTCTCGGCGCCGAGGTGGAACGAAACGGTGGGGAGCTGGAACAGCTCCTCGAACGCCGCAGAGAGCAGATGCTGCCCGTGGTGCTGCTGCATGTGATCGTGGCGGCGGGGCCAGTCAATCGTTCCGATCACCTCATCGGTGTCGAGCGGGCCGCTGAGGGTGTGCCACACCACGTTGTCGTCATCCACCTGGACATCGGTAACCGGCACCCCGCCGAGCATGCCATGGTCGGCGGGCTGGCCGCCACCCTCGGGGTAGAAGGCGCTGCGGTCGAGGGCCACCTGGTGGCCGCGGGTGGCCACGACATGGGCCGCGAAGCGCACCAGGTACGGGTCATCGAAGTAGAGGCGGTGGGTGGACATGTCGGTATTATAGGCTGGTGGCGGCCCGGCGCTATGTTTCCGGCGCGCCGGAGTGTCCCGGCGCCGTTTCGGAGCCTGCATGAACACCATCGAGCTGGTCGCCGCGATCCTGGTGCTCGTCAGTGTCTATCTCAGCACCCAGGAAAAGATCTGGGCCTGGCCGACGGCGATCCTGGCCGTCACCCTCTATGCGCTGGTGTTCTGGCAGGCACGACTTTTTGCGCAGGTGGGGCTGCAGGTCTTCTTCTTCAGCATCTCGGTGTACGGGTGGTACTACTGGCTCCATGGCGGGGTGGGGCGTACCGAGCTCCGGGTGTCACGGATCACCGCCGCGCTGGCCGCCCTCTCCGCCGTGGCCTGGGTGGCCGGTACAGTGCTGCTGTGGTGGGTGCTCGTCTCTTTCACGGAGAACCCGGCGATGCCGGGCCTCGATGCCGGCCTCTCTGTGGCCTCGCTGATTGCCCAGTGGCTGCTGAGCCGCAAGATTCTCGAGAATTGGCTGATCTGGGTGGCCGCGGACGTGGCCTACGTCGGCCTGTTCGTGTCGCAAAAGCTCTACTTCACCACCGTGCTCTACGTGGTCCTCACGGGGCTGGCGAGCAAGGGGTATCTGGATTGGCGGAGGAGCCTCCCAAGCGAGAAGCGAGAAGGGAGAAGCGAGAAGTAGCGGCCCTCCTGGCGACATGGTCGACAATCGCCGCCGTCGGGCTGTTACTTCTCGCTTCTCCCTTCTCCCTGCTCCCTACTCCAGCGCCCTCCCAATCCGCACCAGCGCCTCCTCCAGGTGAATCCGGGTCATCCGGTCGGAGACGCCACGATTCAGCGCCGCCTGCACCTCGCGCTGCAGCTGGGTGAGCTGGTCGCGGATCAGCGGCCGGATATCCGACTGGCCGAGATGGAGGGCCGCGTTGAGTGGCGGGTCGTTGTTGTTGCCTACGCGCAGGTCCCCAGAGGCGGGCGGTGCCCACGACTGGAACTCGGTGTTGTGGAGCAGGTGGTGGGCGTGGTCGAGGTAGCCGCGCTGCAGGTTGCGGCGATAGGTGTCCACCGGCTGGTTCTGCCGTACCTCGCGCCAGACCATCTCGCGGGTGTCATCCAGCATCTGGGCGGGCCGGTAGGCGGTGTTGCCCAGGAAGGCTTCCTGCTCGATCAGGCGCGCCAGGCGGGCGTGGTTCATCAACCGTTCCACCGCCATGACCTGGTAGGCGCGGATCCGCTCCACCACGCCGGCATGCTCGATCCGGCGGAGGACGTTCGCGTCCAGCGCCCAGGTGGGCGTGCTCAGGACGTGCTGGTCCAGGAAGCGCATCGCCTTGCGCTGATACTCCGCATCGATGGCGGTGTAGACCGGTCCCTCCTCGTTCACCCGCTTGTGATGGGTCCAGAATCCGCCCACGGCGGCCGAGGCGTGCTGGGCGTACCGATTCCATTGCGTCAGGAGCTGGAGGTGGTGGGTCTCCAGTTCGTAGTAGTCGTTGTGCGGCTTCACGACCCAGTTGAGCAGGTTGCCCGCTGTCGTGCGCAGGTTGTTCATCCCGAGCGACGCGGCTTCAACAGGGTCGTCGGAGATCCCCTCGGTCATCCGGTAGGGGTCCCACTCCACGTCGGTCCCGAACAGCGCCTCCGCCGAGCGGAACCAGGGCAGGTGGGCCCGTTCGGTAATCCATTGGTCAAGGACCGGGAGCTCCTCCTCGGGTGTGGTGGCACCTGGGATCGGCCGGTAGCCCCACATGACGGCGAACTTGTCCCAGAGCCCGATGCGGCGCTCGGGGGCCACGCCATCGCCGGGCTGGGCGGCATAGTTGTAGCGCGTGCGGCCCACCGACGAGGCCGAGTGTCCCATGCGCTGCACGAAGTCGGGGTCGCGGATCGAGTCCACCGGATAGACGAAGTTGGCGCGCTGGTTGTGCGGCAGCCCCACGGAGTGGGCCGTCTCGTGGGAGACGACGTAGCGCAGCGCTTCGCCCAAGTCCTCCATGCTCAGCTGGTTGGTCTGCATGTTCGGGTTGGCGGCCGCGAGCTGCGCCAGGATCCACCAGCGCAACCGCTCCATCAGCCCGTGATACTGGTTGGTGTGGGCACGGAGCACCTCGCCCGAGCGGGGGTCCACCACGTCACCACCGGAGTTGGCGGAGCGGACAGGGGAAACGACGTAGCGAATCACCGAGTAACGCGCATCCAGCAGCGAGAACTCCGGGTCCTCCTCCTCGGTGGGCGCCAGCCGGGCCTGGATGGCGTTCTTGAAGCCCGCCAGCTCGAAAGCCGACTGCCACTCTTCCACGCCGGCAATGAAGTACGGCACCCACTCGGGCGGGGTGGCGGGGTCGATGTACCAGATCCACGGATTCTTCGGCTCGACCAGCTCGCCACGCGCCCAGGCGGCGGGATCGGATGGTTCCATCCGATAGCGCCGGATGTATCGCTCGGGGCGCACACCCTGGAAATCGCTCGAGTAGTTGGTGCGGGTGGTGCTGATGTAGGTGACCCGCTCGTCGGCCAGCCGCGGCATCATCGGCTCGGCCGGCAGGAGGATCATGCTGTGACTCACCTCGAACGACACCGCCCCGCCGCGCCCGGTGGAGGGCGCCTGGTCGGCAGCGTAGGTGCGCACCACGCGGATCTCGACGTTGATCGGGAAGGTGCGGGCCCACTCCAGCCAGGTGCGGGTGCGGTCGTGGCTGCGCACCTGGAGCTGGGTCCGCCGTTGGCGCGGCATCGAAAACGTGGGGTGATCACCGAGATACAGGTCGGTCACGTCCACCACCGAGCTGTTGCTGCCGCGCGCCCGGATCGGCATGGCGTGCAGCACCGGCGAAAAGTTCGAGTTCTCTACGGCCAGTGCGAGCGCGGTGCCCTCCTCGGCGTAGCGCCCGTGATTGATGCCACGCAGCAGAATCCGGTGCTCGCGCCGCTCCCAGCGCACCACGATGTTCGGCGCCATGTTGGCGCCGCCGTCGGCCAGGCCGTCCTGGGCCTTGGCGTAGCGGCTCATGATGATCATGTCACGGCCGAGCAGCGAGTCGGGGATCTCGTAGAGCAGGGTTTCACCGACGCGGTGCACCGTGAAGAGGCCATCGTCGGACCGCGCGCTGGCGGGGACCACGGTGGCGTAGTCCTGGGGCTGCGCATGCAGCCCGGGCCAGGCAATGGTGGCCAGCAGGGCCAGGGCCGCGAGGGGGCGCGGGGAAGCCATGAGTTGCTCCGATAGGGAGAACCGTTTGGGGTGATCGCGCAATCTAGCCTTGTGTCATCCCCCCGGGAATGCTGGTCAACGCGACTGGATCTGTCGCGTCGGTTGTGGGTATTCTGACCTGTCCGCGCTGTTCAGATGCCTGCCAAGGAGCCCGTATGCGCACCCCGGTCCGCGTCCTCTGCCTCACCTGCTCACTGCTCACTGCTCACTTCTCCCTGCTCACTTCCCAAAACCGCCCCACCACCTTCACCACCGATCTCGGCTTTGTGAATGCGGCCGGGAATACCTCCGTGACGAGCTTCAACCTCGGCGAGGTGCTGACCCACACCAGCGGTGCGTGGAAGCTGCAGCAGACCTTTGCCGCGTTGTACGGCCGGACGGATGGGGAGAAGTCGGCGGAGCAGTTCCGCGCGGGGCTGCGCGGGGACTACGCGTTGTCGGAGCGAGGGGGACTGTATGGACTGGTGGGCTGGGACCGGAACGAGTTTGCCGGGATCTCCCGCCGCTTTGAGGAGGGTCTGGGCGTCGCGCTGCAGGCCATCGCGGAGGAGCGGACCGAGCTGGCATTCGAGGCCGGTGTCAGTGCCACGCAGCAGGTGAACACGGCCGACGAGAGGAGCAGCTTCCTGAGCGGCCGCGGGGCAGGGCGGTTCAAGCAGTTCGTGGCGGCGAAGGCCTACGTGCAGCAGCGCCTGGAGCTTTTGTCGAATGTCGACGCGTCAGACGACTACCAGATCTTCAGCGAGACCAGCCTGGTGGCGCCGCTCTCGGCGGCCATCGGGCTCAAGGCGGCGTACGTGATCCGGTTCGACAACGTACCGGAGCTGGGGTTCGTGAAAAGTGATCGGGTGTTGACGACGGGGGTGCAGGTGAACTGGTAGCGCTTCGCGCGGGAACTGCCGGGGCATGGTGGGCGGTGGAGTGCAGCGCATGGTGAGCGGGAACTGTTTGGCTCTGTGATCGGTGGCGCTCCTCGCGTGGTGAGAGGGAACAGCCTGGGGGGTGGTTCCCTCTCACGATATGCCAAATCTCACGGCGAGCGGAGGGTGTGGTTCTCGCTCACCGCCCGCGGAGTTCCTCAGCGAGCGGAGCCGGCTGTTCCCGAGCGGTCACCACCCGTGGATAGGACGGCCGGGTCAGCACGAATGTGGCGCCGGCCAGGATGCCGAGGCCGGAGCCGATCCG
Organism: Gemmatimonadales bacterium; assembly: GCA_046260395.1. GTDB lineage: Bacteria > Gemmatimonadota > Gemmatimonadetes > Gemmatimonadales > GWC2-71-9 > JAWXBA01. The sequence continues at coordinate 132 of JBHEPH010000059.1, read as the reverse complement.
GCCCCACCAGGTGATCGTCGGGAAGGACATGGCGACGGCGAAGGAGATGGCCATCATGAAGACGGAGATGGTCTTGGCGCGCGGGGAGATGACCCCGTGTTCGCGCCAGGTCCGAATTGGGAGGCCGAAGGC
>JBHEPH010000058.1:0-15595 GCA_046260395.1 Gemmatimonadales bacterium | reverse complement strand
ACGATCGTGGTCACCAGGCGGAACGCCGGACCCGCGGTCGTGTCGGCCGCCCAGCCGCTCACGACGCCGCCGTAGACGCCGGGTTGCGCAAGCGCTGAGGCATCCCAGCGTACGGCGACCTCTCCAGTGGCACCAACCGAGGCGGTGGCAGCGGTCCGAAGCCACGGGGCGCTACTGCGCAAGCGGTAGGTGACCGGACTCGTGGCGCCGGGGCGGCGCACGCTGAACCGGGCCATGGTATCGGCGGCCGAGCGCAGCCCCTCGCCCCGCCACACCGCGGTATGGCGGGAGCCGCTCACGGTAACGATGACGTCCTCGACCGGCCGGTTGGCGGCCAACCACTGGTGCGCCGCGACGGCATCGACGGTGCCAGCGCCCTGATCTACGAACGCGGCGTCACTGAACGGGCGCGCCGTCACCATCAGGGCCTGCTTCATCTGGTGCGCCACGATCGGCAGGCCGGCCTGGCGCCTGCCCGACACGAGCCGTGCCACGATGCCCGCCACATGCGGCGAAGACATGCTGGTGCCATTCTTCACTTCCTCGCCCGCATCGAAGCCGGGCACCGTGGCATACGCAAACCCCGGTGCCAGCACCTCGGGCTTGGCCATCTCGCCGCCGCGCGCGCTGAAAAAGGCAATGATGTCGCTGCCAGGCGCCGCATCCCCGCTGAACGCCGCCGGCCAGGTGGCGCCCACCGAGATGGGCAGCCGCGCCGTGGCAGGAAAGCCGAGTGTGCTGAGGCCGGGGCCGTCATTGCCGGCACTGGTGACCATCACCACATCAGGATTGGCGGCGAGCACCGAGTCCACGATCGCATCAATCCGGGCCGTTCCCTCGGCCTCGTTGCCGACTCCAAAGCTCAGGTTCATGACCAGGGGCAGGTTGCGCTCGCGGGCGAAGCGAACGGCGTAGTCCATGGCTGCGAGCTTGCTGCCGGTCACGCTCAATCCACCATGCGCATTGTTGGAGATCTTGAGCCCCAGGAGCATCGCGCCCGGTGCCACGCCGTCAAATCCGCGCACACCGAACATGTCACGACCGGCGGCGATGGCGGCCACGTGGGTGCCGTGGCTGCTCTGGTCCATGAAGAGGTCCAGGTGCGGAGCACCATCACCCGCCGACGGGGAGAAATTGACGGCGATGGTGATCTGTGCTGGGCGGCCGGCCGTACGCCAGGCGAAAGTCTCCCGCGCCACGAGGTAGTCGCGGAGAGGGCGTTCACCCGCCAATGATCCATCGCGATCGGTGTCGGCGAAGAGCACCCAGCCGTCACTGGCACGCGTCACGATCACGGCGAGCGTGTCGGTGTTGCGTCCACTCCCATCCAGGTCCGCACCGGGGGCGGCGCCGAGCACCAGTTCGTGGAGCGTGCCACCGTACCAGGGGCCATTCGCGTTGAGGGCGCGCACCCGCCCGAAGCCGGCCAGGCGCACGCCGCCCACCGACACCAGGTCGCCGTCCGGACGCACGGCCTCAAGGGTGACTCGACCCTCGCCGGAGAAATCGCGCAGATCCAGGACCTTGGTGTCCCCGGTGCTGGTCATCTGCAGGCCGGGGGTGCTCAGGTCGATCCCACTGTCGAGGATCGCGATGATGACCCCGCGGCCGTCGGCATCGGGGAACATCCGGGCATGGTCGGTGACCCGGGTGGCCTCGAGCGGCATGAGGCCGTTCTCCCTGGCGAACTCCGGGGGAGCAATCCGCTGCGGCTCCACCCGCGCCGGCGCGGGCGGGACGACGGCCACCTGGCCCTCGCCCTGGATCGGGTCAACGCTCGGGCGAGGTGCCGATACCGCTGGAGCGCAACCGAGGACCGCCACCAGGAGCCAGGCGGGAGAAAGGGAGTGAGGCATCACGCTCCGCCGTGGGCGTCGAGGGGAGGAAGCACGAACGGGCCGAGATGGGGCCCGGGATAGTTGCTGGTGACCTGCAGGAGGAACGCCAGCATCGCCGGTGTCTCTTCCGGCGGAATGATGGCATCCACGAAGCCGCGGGCGGCCGCGTAACGGGCATCGAGCTGGTGCTCGTAATCCTCGCGCATGGCATCCGCCGAGGCGAGCACCTCGGGCGCAGGGTCCCGTTTCTCGGCCTTGGCCTTGTCAAAGGCGGACCCGTGCACAGCCATCACTGCGGCCTCGCCCTCCATCACCCCCATGCGACCGGTGGGCCAGCTCAGGATGAAGTCCGGCTCGAACCCTTGCCCCGCCATCGCATAGTAGCCGGCGCCGGAGGCGTGGTTCACCGTCAGGACGATCTTCGGGACCGGGGCCGTGGCCATCGCCTCGACCCAGCGGGCGCCGGCCCGGATGATGCCCGAGTGCTCGGCGTCGGGCCCCACCATGAATCCACTGACGTCCTGCACGAAGAGGAGCGGGATCCGCTCGCGGCCCGCGTTCTCGATGAAGTAGGCGACCTTCTCCGCGCTCTCGGTGTAGATGATGCCGCCGAAGCGCGGGCGCTCACCCTTGCGCCCCTTGATCAGGCCGCGCTGGTTGGCGATGACCGCCACCGGCCGGCCGCCGATGCGGGCATGACCACAGAGCATCTCGGCGGCGCGGTCGGGTTGGAATTCATCGAGAACCCCGCCGTCCAGGATGCACGCCAGCACGTCGCGCATGTCGTAGGAGAGCCGGTGATCCTGAGGCAACACGTCATAGAGCGTCTCCGGCGCCTTGGCGGGGGCCACCGGCTCCACCAACCGATGATCCAGTGCGGCGGGTCGCGGCAGTCGGGCCACATACTCGCGGATCCGCCGCAGGCAGTCCGCATCATTGGAGGCCTTGTAATGCGCCACGCCGCTCACCCCGGTGTGCGTCGCCGCGCCGCCGAGGAGCTCCCCGTCCACGACTTGCCCGGTGGCGCCCTTGACGAGGTTGGGTCCGCCCAGCCCCATGAAGCTGGTGCCCTCCACCATGAAGATCACGTCGGAGAGGGCCGGCAGGTACGCGCCACCCGCCACACAGCTGCCCATCACGGCGGCGATCTGGGGCACATGCAGGTAGCGCCGCATGATCGAGTTGTAGTAGAAGAGCCGGGCCGCGCCGTACTGGCCGGGGAACACCCCGTCCTGATAGGGGAGGTTGACGCCAGCGCTGTCCACCAGGTAGATGATCGGGATGCGCTGGCGCATGGCCACTTCCTGCGCCCGCAGCATCTTGGTGATCGTCTCCGGCCACCACGATCCGGCCTTGACGGTGGCGTCATTGGCGATGACCACCACCTCACGGCCCTCCACCACCCCGACGCCGGTGATGACCCCGGCCGCCGGCGCCTGGCCGTCGTAGCGATCGTGCGCCACGAGCAGGCCCAGCTCCAGCCACGGGGCCTCGGGGTCGAGCAGGCCTGCCACGCGTTCGCGCGGGGAGAGCTTCCCCTGGGCATGCATTTTGGCGACACGCTTGGCGCCACCGCCCTCGCGCAGCCTGACGGCCAGCTCCCGGTACTCGTCGGTCAGCGCGCGGAGCCGTGCGGGACGGTCCGCCGTGGTGGTCGGCTTGTTCACGCGGTCAATCGGACAGGTGGGCTGTGGCCCACTCACGAATGTAGGCCACCAGGTCCCCAGTGGCGGTGCCCGGGCCGAAGAGCTTGCCGACGCCGAGCTCCTGCAGGGCGGCCATGTCCTCGGGGGGAATGATCCCGCCACCGGTGATGAGGATCTCCGGCCGACCCATCTCGGTCAGCAGGGCCCGGACGCGGGGGAACAACGTCATGTGCGCCCCAGAGAGGATCGAGAGCCCGACCACGTCCACGTCCTCCTGCACGGCGGCCGTGGCGATCATCTCGGGGGTCTGGTGCAGCCCGGTGTAGATCACCTCCATGCCGGCATCACGCAGGGCGGCGGCCACCACCTTGGCGCCGCGGTCGTGCCCGTCGAGGCCGGGCTTGGCCACCAGCACCCGGATCGGCCGGGCCGGCGCGGTGGGCGTCTCGGTCATCATGTCTCTCCTCAGCGAAAGCGCAGCAGCGCGGCGAGCCCGTCCACCTGCTCGGCCGATTCCGGATCGTACACCACATCCACCGTCACCCGCTGGCGCAGGGCCTCCTCGATGGCGTCGTCAATGACGTCGAGGACCGGCACCCCGCCGCCCTCGAGGCGGCATTCGCGCTCGGTAAGCACCAGGCGGCCGGTGTCCCGGGCGCGGAACCCCGCCACGGTGGCATCGGGGCGCACCAGCAGCGTCCGCACCTTGCCCTGCCCCAGCGCCTTGAGCGTGGCCGCGACACCATTGACCGCCCACCCGGTCCCCAGCTTTTCCTGCATCTCAGTCAGCCAGGCCTGTTCTTCCTCCCGTTCCTGCGTCTCGCGGGCCGCGAGGGTGGCCGCCAGGATGTCGGGGGCCGCGGAGCTCTTCGGGGCCAGCTTGACGGCACCCACCAGCCGGCTGGCCAGGTACGGATGCAGGAATGGTGCAACCGCATTGGCGTCCATGCCGACCGCGGCGAGGACGATGCCCCGTACCGGTCGGGCGCGGTCGAGCTCGAAGAGCTTGTCGGCGATCGCCGCGAAGTGGCGCTGTTTCTCCTCGCGAATCCGACCGTGGAACCCGTGCTCGCCGGCGCCTGGCGCATCGCCCCGACTGCTGTGGAAGCGGCCCCCGCGCACGGTGTTGCCGGACAGATCCGCCACCGCCTTGGCGCCGAAGGCCGAGACTTCCCAGATACGCGCGGCGGTCCGGTCCAGGACGACCGTGAGGAACGTACCGAGCTCGTCCTCCAGGGCCGCGAGTTCCCCGACCAGTGGGGTGCGGTCCACCGACAGCCTGGAGCGATGCACGCGCGGCAGGGGGATCGCCTCGAACAGGCGATGTCCCTTCGACGCGAAGATCGCGATGCCCTGGGCGCCCGGCAGGTTTGAGACCCGCTCCAGGTGCGCCTGGATCCGGGCCAGGTCACTGAGCACCGCCTCGTGCTCCGCCTTCTCCAGCCCAAGCCGCGGGAGCGCCTGCTCGGCGGCCCGGATCCGGTTCTTGACCTTGATCTTGTACTTGCCGCCGGAGCGATCCCGTGGCTCAAGCTTGAGGTAACAACTGACGATCGGGTGCGTGCCACCCGGGATGCTGGTAAGCTTGTCGAGCTGTTTCTGGAACGGCGATAGACCCTTCACGACCAGGACTTCCTTTCAGATAAATCAGAAAAAGACCGGCTCGCGATAGGCGCCATACACCCGCTCGAGCACATCACGAATCTCGAACAGCGTGCAATAGGCCCGGGCGCAGTCGAGCATCGCCGGCATCAGGTTACGCTCCTCACGGGCGGCATCCGCCAGGGCGGCAAGCCGCTCCTCCACCAGCGTGGCGTCGCGCGTGGCGCGAAGCCGGGCGAGCCGCTCGCGCTGGATCCGGTCGGCCGAGTCGCCGATCCGGAGGATTTCGACGGGAGACTCGTCGGCCTCTGCGAAGCGATTGACGCCGACGATGCTGCGCCGCTCGCCCTCCACCTCCTCCTGGAACCGGGCGGCCGCCGTGGCGATCTGGCGCTGGAACCAGCCCGCCTCGATGGCGGCCACCACGCCGCCCTGCGCCTCGATCTCCGCGAAGATCGCCTCGGCCTCGGCCTCGAGCCGGTCGGTCAGCCCCTCGACGTAGTAGGAGCCGCCGAGCGGGTCGGCCACGTTGGCCACGCCGGTCTCGTAAGCCAGCACCTGCTGGGTGCGCAGGGCGATCCGGACCGACTCCTCGGTGGGCAACGCCAGGGTCTCGTCAAAGGCGTTGGTGTGCAGCGACTGGGTACCGCCCAGCACCGCCGCCATGGCCTGGTAGGCCACCCGCACGATGTTGTTCTGTGGCTGCTGGGCGGTCAGCGACACCCCGGCGGTCTGGCAATGGAAGCGCATCTTCCAGCTCCGCTCGTCGGCGGCGCCGTAGCGCTCGCGGAGGTGCCGGGCCCAGATCCGCCGGGCGGCGCGCAGCTTGGCGATCTCCTCGAAGAAGTCGTTGTGGACGTCCCAGAAGAACGACAGCCGCGGCGCGAATTGGTCCACCGGCATGCCACGCGCCAGGCCGTGCTCGACATAGCAGAACCCGTTGGCCAGGGTAAAGGCGAGCTCCTGTGCCGCGGTGGCCCCGGCCTCGCGAATGTGGTAGCCCGAGATGGAAATGGTGTTCCACTTCGGGGTGTGCTGCGAGCCCCACTCGAACATGTCCACGATGATCTTGAGCGCCGGCTCCGGCGGATAGACCCAGGCATGCTGGGACTGATACTCCTTGAGGATGTCGTTCTGGACGGTACCCTGCAGGGCCGCAATCGGCACTCCCTGTTTCTCGGCGGCGGCCACATAGAAGCAGAAGAGGATGGCTGCGGGGCCGTTGATCGTCATCGAGGTGGAGACCTGGTCCAGCGGGATCCCCGCAAAGAGGTCTTCCATGTCCTGCAGGCTGGAGATCGCCACGCCGCACTTGCCGACCTCACCCTCCGAGCGCGGGTGGTCGGAGTCGTAGCCCATCAGCGTGGGGAAATCGAAGGCGACGGAGAGCCCGGTCTGGCCGCGCGCCAGCAGGAACTTGTACCGGCGGTTGGTGTCCTCCGCCGTGCCGAAGCCGGCGAACTGGCGCATTGTCCACAGCTTGCCACGGTACATCGTGGGGTGGATGCCGCGCGTGTACGGAAAGGTGCCGGGCAAGCCGAGCTGGGCCAATTGCCCCTCGGGGAGATCGAGGGGCGTATAGAGGGGTGCCACCTCGCGGCCCGAGATGGAGGTGAAGTCGCTGTCGTCGCGGAGCGGCAGGCGGCCATAGACCGCGCGCCAGGCGGCCACCTCGGCCCGCAGCCGCTGGAGCTCCTGCTGATCGGTGTTGCTCATGCCCTGGCTCCCTCCTTGAGACTCTGGACCACATCGGCGGCCAGGTCATAGGGGCTCATCCGGCCGTCGGCCACCTCGTCAATGCGGGCGGCGATCTGTGCGTCGGCGCGGGCTTCTTCCCATACCCAGCGCCGCACCGCACGGTCCACGACCGCGCGCGTCCGGCGCGCCATGCGGCGGCGGCGGCGAACCGCCAACTCACCCTGGGCGGCCATCCAATCCCGGTGGCGGTTCAGCCCGTCCACCAATGCCTGCATCCCCTCGCCCGTCGTCGCGGCGGTGGAGAGCACCGGCTGCTGCCAGGCCGCGGCAGCATCCTTCGCCACCGGGCGGGGCTTGGCCGGCGTGAGCTGCACCCCGTGGTGGGCCGGGATCCGCGTAAACGCATTGCCTCGGCGAATCCCCAGGGTGATCTCGATCTCCCGGGCCAGCCGGTCGGCGCCGGGCCGGTCCGCCTTGTTCACGACAAACAGGTCGGCAATCTCCATCACGCCGGACTTGAGGGCCTGGATGCCGTCGCCCGACTCAGGCACCAGCACGAGGACCGTCGTATCCGCCATCGTGGCCACATCGAGTTCCGATTGGCCTACCCCGACCGTCTCGATCAGGATCCGCTCGAACCCACCGGCATCCAATACATCGCAGACTTCACTGGTACTCGTGGCCAGGCCACCCAGCGACCCGCGGCTGGCCATCGAGCGGATGTAGACGCCCGGGTCCAGCGCCACCGATTCCATCCGGATCCGGTCCCCGAGGAGCGCCCCCCCGGAGAACGGGCTGGAAGGGTCCACCGCCACCACCGCGACCCGATCACCCGCCGCACGAAACGCCTGGACCAGCCGCTCGGTGACGGTGCTCTTGCCCGCTCCGGGCGGGCCGGTGATCCCGATCCGGTGGGCCCCGCCGAGCTTCGGGTGGAGGCCAGAGAGGAGCGCCTCGAAGCCAGATCGCTCGTTCTCGACCACGGACACCGCCCGGGCAATGGCCGCGGTCCGTCCGGCGGTCAGGTCGGCGATCAGCGCGGCGGGATCCATTCCCGAAAACTCGCTGGACCGTCGAAGTAGTGCAAGTTGTGGCGTGGGAAGGAAATACAGCGCCGAGGGCTAGAGGATGAACCAACCCGCCAGGCCCAGGAGGAGGGCAAAACCACACATGTCGGTGAATGGCGTCACAAACACGGAGCTGGCCACCGCTGGATCGGCGCCAAGGCGGTCCAGGAGGATGGGGATGAAGGCTCCCGCAAACCCGGCGATGGCCAGGTTGCCGGTCATGGCCAGGAAGACCACCAGGGGGAAACGTGGTGGCATGCCGGGGACCAACATCGCCACCAGCGCAATCACGGTGGCCACGACCAGTCCATTGGTCACGCCGACCAGCATCTCCTTGAAGACCACCGTGGTCTGCTGCCTCGGGGGCAACTGGCCGAGGGCCAGGCGGCGGATCGTGACCGCCAGCGCCTGGGTGCCGGTGTTGCCACCCATGCCCGCCACGATCGGCATGAACACCGCCAGTGCCACGAGCTGGTCCAGGGTGTCGATGAAATAGGTCACCACGCTCGCGGCGAGGAAGGCGGTGACCAGATTGACGGCGAGCCACGGGAGACGGCTGCGGACCGCATCGTGCCAACCGGCAGCGAGGTCCTCGTCACCCGAGACACCGCCGAAGCGCAGGATATCCTCGGTGTTCTCCTCCTCGACCACGTCGGTCACGTCGTCGAAGGTGATCCGGCCGATCAGGCGTCCCTCCGCGTCCACCACGCCGATGCTCGGCACGTTGTAGCGCGCCATCAGCCGGGCCACTTCCTCCTGGTCCTCGGTGGGAAGCACGGTGACTTCGGGTTCCTCCATCACCGCGCGGATCGGCTCGTCCGGGTGGGCGAGCACCAGCGACTTGAAGCTGACCACGCCGGCCAGGTGGTCGTCGTGGTCCACCACGAAGATCTGGTGAAAGTCGCTGACCTCGTCGGCCTGGGCGCGCACCGCCTCCAGCGCCTCCGCCCCGGTGCTGTCCTGGTGCACCGAAACCAACTGGGTGGTCATCAGGCCACCGGCGGTCTCCTCATCGTAGCGGAGGAGGTGGTCGACATCCTCCCGATCCTCGACGGCGGACAGGATCCGCTCCTGCTCCTCCGGCTCGAGGTCGCCCAGGAGGTCGGCCGCGTCGTCGTCCTCCATCTCCTCGACGATGTCGGCCGCAAACTCCGGGTCCAGCGCCGCCAGCATGTCCTCGGCGTGGGCGTCCTCGGGCATCTCGATGAGCGCCTCGCCCAGGAGTGCTGGCGGGAGGAGACGCAGCACGGCCATGCGCTCCTCGCCCTCGAGGGCGGAGAGCACGTCGGCAAGATCGGCCGGCTCGAGGTCGTGCGCCAGGGCAATGAAGTCGGTGAACCGCCGCTCCTGCACCAGGGAGAGCATCTGCTCGAGGGTTGGGCTTTCCGGCGCCATCAAACCTCCCCGCCCAGCCGGACGGTGGCTGGCGGCCGGCGGCGCACCAGCAACTTCTCGGCGCGGAGCGGCGTCGCCATCAAGACATCCACCTCCAGCCCGCCGAGGATGAAGCGCTCGCCCGCCGTGGGGATGCGACCGGCAAGTTCCACCAACCGGCCGGCCAGGGTGGCGGCATGCCCGGCGGGGATGGCGACCTCGTAGCGGTCTTCGATATCACTGACGGTGGTGGTGCCGTCAATTTCGAGGAGATCGGGGCCGAGATCGCCCGCACCGGTTTCCGAGGGATACTCCTCATCGAAGATTTCACCCACCATCGCCTCGAGCAGGTCCTCGAGGGTCACCAGGCCGAGCGTGCCCCCGAACTCATCGAGCACGATGGCCAGGTGGCGCCGCTCCCGCTGCATGTCCACGAGCAGGTCGGCGCACGAGCGCCCTTCCGGCACCTGCGCCACCGGGCGGATCGGCAGCGGGTCCCCGGGCTGGAGCTTGAACAAGTCGAAGGCGTGGATCATGCCAAGGATGTCGTCGAGTGTCTCCCGGAAGACCGGGAGGCGGGTATAGCCGCTGTCGAGGAACACCTGCCGGATGTCCCCGAGGGTGGCTGATTCCGCCACGGCAATCATCTCGGTGCGCGGCGTCATGACCTCGCGCACCGGTTTGCGGGCGAACGCCATGACGCCACCGACCATGACCAGCTCATTGTCCGCCGCGAGCCCCGCCTGGGCCCCCTCATGCCAGAGCGCGCGGAGGTCGGGGGCCCGATCATGCGGATCGGACGGCAGCAGGAGGCCGACGATGCGCCGCCAGACCCTGAGTGGGGGGCCCAGCAGGGCCGCCGCCCGCTCGGCACGGCTCTGGGTGAGCCATCGGGGCAGGACGAAGCCGCTGAACAGCACCAGCGGCACCACCGCCAGGGTCAGGAGCAGCACCAGCTCCAGGAGCGAGGCGCCCGACATGAGGGCCGGCACCGCCGCGCCCATCAGGACCATCGCCAGGGAGGTGGTGACGGAGGCCGCGGCCAGGTCGCGATCCACCTCGCGCAGCCAGGCCAGCGATTCCCTGCCACCGCGCAGGCGGCGGGAGACGGCATCCGCCAGCGCGGAGCGGCTGGTGAGCAGCACCGCCGCCGAGGCGCTGGCGCCGAAGGCCGCCATCGAGAGGCCAAGGAGCATCACGATCCAGCTCATGAGGGCTCCACCTCGACCAGCGGCACCAGGGCACGAACGCTCACCCGGCGCACGCGGCGGCGCACCACCTGCTCCACCTGCAGGCGATGGCCGGCCACCTCGATGGACTCGCCGCTGCGCGGCACCCTTCCGAGCACCGCCAGGATCAGCCCACCCACGGTATTCACATCCTCGCGCCCGAATTCGCAATCGAGTGCCGTCTCGAGCTCGGAGAGCGCCACCCCGCCCTGCACCAGCCATCCCCCGTCACCCGTGGGCTCAATGGGCGTGGCCTCGTCAATGTCATACTCATCCTGGATCTCGCCGACGATCTGCTCCAGGATATCCTCGAGGGTGATGAGTCCGGCGGTCCCGCCGAACTCGTCCACCACCACGGTCAGGTGGCTGGGCCCACGCTGGAAATCACGCAGCTGGCGGTCCAGCGTCTTGGCTTCCGGCACAAAGGTGGCGGGCCGCACGATGTCACGCCAATCGGCGCTGCTGGCGTCCCCGGCCACCCCGCCGAGCAGTTCCTTGGCGTAGAGCACGCCGACCACGTTGTCGGGGTCATCATCAATGACGAGCAGCCGTGAGTGCCTGGCCCGGCGAAAGGTCTCCACCACCTCCGGCTTGGGGTCGGCCACATCCACGCTGACAATGTCCAGCCGCGGCGTCATGACCTCCGCCACCGTCAGGTCACCCAGGGCGAACACGCCGTGCAGCATCTCGCGCTCGGGGGCCGAGGCGGCCGACTGCGCCACGGGCTGCAGGCCGCGATCGGCAAAGGACACCAGGCCGAGCAGCGGGCGGAAGAGGACCAGCGTGGGGAGTGCCACCCGCCGGGAGAGTGGGACGATCTCGGGCGCAATGGCGCTGAGCAGGCGCGGCAGCAGGTCACCGACGGTCCAGAGGAGGAAGGCCAGCAAGGTCAGCCGGACGAGTGCCGCGGGCGGTGACCAGGGCCACCACTCCAGGGCAAAGGCGCCCATCGCACCGGCGAGGACCAGCAACGCCAGATGGACCACGTGCAGGGTGCGCGCCGTTGACAGCGGTGGCCTCCGGTCGGACAGCTCCTCGGCCAGCACTCGGGGCAAGTGCGGATCGCCCTCCGCCGCCAGGGCCACCACCCCCGCCCAGAGGGCAAAGACCGCTGCGGCCGCCGGTGGTCCCCAGACCTGCAGGAAGCCGATCATGCCAGGGCCGCCACGTAGCGCTCCTGCCGGCGCCACATCGGTGAGGCGGTGCGCCCCTCTCCCTCGGGATGATCCCAGCCGAGCACATGCAAGGTGCCATGCACCAGGAGCCGGATCAGTTCCTGTCGCACGGGCACCCGATGCCGCCGCGCTTCGCGCGCGGCCACCCAGGGACAGATGTAGACATCGCCGATGAGTGCGCCGTCCGGCGCGGGCAGGGCGAAGGCCAGCACATCGGTGGGGCGGTCCATGCCCTTGTGGTCGGCGTGCAGGCGACGCATCGACTCGCGACCGAGGAAGGTCACCGACACCGCCGCCTGTCGGCGTTCACGGCGCAGCACCTCCTGCACCACGTGGCTCACGACGCGGTCCGGCACGGGGCGCACCCGCCCGCCGACCACCACCGACCCCGCCTCGGTCGCCCCACGCGCCATCACCCCGTCTGGTCCTCGGCGTACGCCTTGATGATGTCCTTGACGAGCCGGTGACGCACGACGTCCACCTCGGTGAGATAGTGGAAGGCGAGCCCCTCGATCCCGGGCAGGATCCGCTCGATCTGGATCAGCCCGGAATCCTCCCGGCGTGGCAGGTCCACCTGGGTCTTGTCACCGGTCACCACGACCTGGCTGTTCACGCCGAGCCGGGTCAGGAACATCTTCATCTGGGCGCCGGTGGCATTCTGCGCCTCATCGAGGATGATGAAGGCGTCGGAGAGCGTGCGCCCGCGCATGTAGGCCAGCGGTGCGAGCTCGATGGTGCGGGTTTCGATGGAGCGCTGGACTTTGTCCGGCGGCATCATCACTTCCAGCGCATCGTACAGCGGGCGGAGATACGGATCCACCTTGGCCTGGATGTCACCGGGCAGGAAGCCGAGCGACTCGCCGGCCTCGACCGCTGGCCGTGCCAGGATGATCCGGCGCACCCGCTTGCGGGCCAGCGCCTCGACCGCCTTGGCCACCGCGAGGTAGGTCTTGCCGGTGCCGGCGGGACCGATGCCGATGACGATATCATGCTCGGCAATGGCAGCGAGGTAGTCGCGTTGCCCCTGTGTCTTGGGAACAATCGCCTTGCGGAGCCCCGGCAGGACGATCCGGCCGTCGCTGCCGTTGGTGGAGACCAGATCGGTGGGCGGGCCCTCGGAGGCCAGGCGCGCCACATCCTCGGGGGCCACCGCCTCGCCGATCCGGGCCAGCTCAATCAGCCCCTGGACCACCGGCGTGGCCTTCTCGAGCTGGGCGACGCTGCCGTGAAGGGTCAGGATGTCCCCACGCAGCGAGGCGCGGATACCGAGGGCACGCTGCAACTCGATCAGGTTGACATCATTGACGCCGGACAACAGCAGCGGGTCGGCGCCTTCCACGGAAAGGCGGTGGCTCAGGTCGTCCGTCGTCACGCGGGCCCCCACTGGGTGATGAGCGAGAAGCGAGGAGTGGGAAGCAAGAAGCCCTCGTTCAACTCTGCGTGTCGCTGCCTATTCTGCACGTCCCACTTCTCCCTTCTCGCTTCTCACTGAAAGGCCCAACTCCGAGAGATCGGCGGAATCAATCGTCACCGGTGCCCCTTCGAAGAGGGCCCGGGCGGCCGTGGTTTTCGGGAAGGCGATGACATCCCGCAGGGAGCCCGCGCCGGAGAGCAGCATGGCGATCCGATCCAGCCCGAAGGCAAAACCACCGTGCGGGGGCGCCCCGGAGCGCAGCGCCTCCAGCAGGAAGCCAAAGCGCTGCTCCGCCTCCTCAGCCCCGATGCCCAGGAGGTCGAGCGCCTGCTGCTGCAGCGCCGGGTCGGCGATGCGCACACTGCCACCGCCCAGCTCGGTGCCGTTGAGCACCATGTCGTAGGCCAGTGCGCGCGCCTGTTCGGGCACACTCTCAAGCAGGTGCAGGTCGTCGGGGTGCGGGGCGGTGAACGGGTGGTTCACCGACAAGAGGGTCCCGGTGCCAGAATCGCGGATGAAGAGCGGGAAGTCCACGATCCAGACGAAGCGGTTGACGCCCGCCGGGATCAGGTTCAGCAGCTCCGCCACCTCGTGCCGCACCCGGTCCAAGGACGGGCTGGAGATGTGATCCGGCCCGGCCACCAGGAGGCCGAGGTCACCATCGGCCAAGCCAAGCCGGGGGGCGGCATCCGCGGGAAGGTACTTGGCGGGGCCGCCTTCGAGCGCGCCGGCGGCGCACTTGAGTCGGAGCAGCCCGGCGGCGCCGAGCGTCTTGGCGGCGACTTCGACCTCGTCCACCTGCTTCCGGCTGAGCGAGGCACCGCCGGGCACACGGATCCCGCGGATCCGGCCACCTGCCTCAATGGCCGAGCGGGTGATGCCGAAGTCAGCGCCGCGGAACACCTCGGTGGCGTCGAAGATCTCGAGGTCGAAGCGCAGGTCGGGCTTGTCCGACCCGAACCGCTCCATCGCCTCCTTATATGTAAGGCGCGGAATCGGAGTCTCGATCGTCTGCCCCGCCTCGGCCCAGATGGCCTGGACCATCCCCTCGCCGAAGCGGAGGATGTCCTCGACATCGATGAAGGACGCCTCAATATCAATCTGCGTGAACTCCGGCTGACGGTCAGCGCGGAGATCCTCATCGCGGAAGCAACGGGCAATCTGATAGTAGCGGTCATAGCCGGCCATCATCAACAGCTGCTTGTAGAGCTGGGGCGACTGCGGCAGCGCGTAGAACTCGCCGCGATGCACCCGGCTCGGCACGAGATAGTCCCGGGCGCCTTCCGGCGTCGGCTTGGTCAGGATCGGCGTCTCGATTTCGAGGAAGCCGAGGCCGTCAAAGTAGCGGCGGGTGGCCTGGGCGATCCGGTGCCGCATGATCAGGTTCTGTTGCAGCTCCGGCCGGCGCAAATCCAGCACCCGATGCCGGAGCCGCAGTTCCTCGGCGGGGAGCTCGGCGCCGTCACGGAGCGAGACCGGGATGGCCGGAGTGGTGGCCGGCCCGACCACCGTGAGCCCCGTGACCTGCACCTCGACATCGCGGGAGGTCATCTCCTCGTCGCGGGCGGGGTTGGGGCGCAGGGCCACGACCCCTTCCACCAGGATCACCGACTCCACCCCTGCCCCGGCGGCCCGCTGGATGACGTCGGCGGGGGTCCATTTGGGGTCACAGGAGAGCTGAACCAGGCCGTCACGGTCGCGGAGGTCAATGAAGACGATGCCGCCGAGGTCCCTTTTCCGGTGGATCCATCCACCGAGTCGGACCGTGGTGCCGAGCTGGTCGCGAGAGAGGGAGCCGGCCCGGTGGGACCGGAGGGAGGTGGCGGCGGGGCTGGACATCCCGCAAACGTAATGGGGTGGCGTGTAGGGGTCGACCGTGGTCGACCCTGGGGCCGGTCAGGGCGGGCAGGCGGACAGGCGACAGGCGGACAGGCGGATAGGCGGACAGGGCGGTCACCTGTAGGGGCCGACAAGCCTGTCCCGAGCGAAGCGAGGGATGGTCGGCCCTCTGACCCTGGCCCCTACCGGAAGATGTCGAAGCTACCCAGCAGCCACCACAGGAGCAGGAAGATCAGGACGGTGGAGATGCAGCCGCCACCCAGTTTCTTGGCGCCATAGCCGGCGGCGAGGCCGCGGAGAAGCTTGCTCATCCATCACTCCCGTGTGTGGTACTTCCTCCCGGAAAATGCTCCGGTAAGCGCGCGCCGCCGCCAGGGGGCCTCGCCAGGCTGGCACACCCGAAAGGTACGCGGCCCGATCGGGCTGGCAATCGTCCGGAGGGATGACGCGGGAACCCGGTCGAAAAATCCCCGATTGCGCCCAGATCACCAAGAAATCACCGGGACTTCCCCACCCCACAGCTAGACTGTTGCACCGGGTCAGCCGGGAGCGCAGATTACCGCTCCCCGGGTGCCAGTCCTTACCGCTGTCCACTCCTTGTGAGGTCGGCCACATGCCTTCCCGCCCCGATGGGTATTCCCGCCGTCTGTCTGGTGCCGTGCGGCTCCTGCCGCTTCTCCTGTTCCTGGCAGGGCTGGCCGCCTGTTCGGGGG
>JBHEPH010000057.1:0-15679 GCA_046260395.1 Gemmatimonadales bacterium | reverse complement strand
CGTGGAGCAGGTACGGGTCCTGGCGCTCTCGCTCTTCGACCAGCTCGGCGGGGTGCTGGGATGCGACGAGAGCGAGCGCTGGATTCTCGAAGCGGCGGCCCTGCTCCATGATGTCGGGCAGATGGTGAGCTACCGCCAGCACCACAAGCACAGCTACCAGCTCATCATGCACGCCGAACGGCTCAACCTGTCAGCCCGGGACCGTACCCTGGTGGCCCTGGTCAGCCGCTATCACCGGAAGAATGGCCCGCGGCGCAAGCACGCCGAGTTCATGGCGCTGAACGAGCCCGACCGGCAGGTGGTCATGCGGCTCAGCGCGCTGCTCCGCGTGGCAGACGGCCTGGACCGCGGCCATACCAGCATTGTGGAGCGGGTCCGCACCCGCCTGATGGACCACCGGCTCTCAATCCGGGTGCAGCCACGCCTGACCAACGCGGATGTCTCGCTCGAATGCTGGGGTGCCCAGCGCAAGGCCGACGTGCTGGCCGAGCTGCTGGACCGTGAAGTGACGGTGGCGCCCAGCACGATCTAGGCGCCGTAGGGCACCCAGATGTTCTTCACCTGGGTGGCCTCCCGCAGGAACTCCTCGCCGGCCCCGTCCGCCGCGTCGTGCCAATTCCGGTCGTGACCCACCCACACCCGCTTCATGTTCCCGGCGGAGAGCTTCTCCACGGCGGCCACCCCTTCGGCGGAGCCCCAGTACCAAATGCCGTCCACGTCGTCGTGGGCTGCGAGCACCTGGGCCAGTTCATCGCGGCCGCCGGTGACGATATTGATGACGCCACCCGGCAGGTCCGAGGTATCGAAGACCTGGTAGAGGTCGGTGGCCAGCAGCGGCCACCGCTCACTCGGGATCGCGATCACGGCGTTGCCCATGGCGACCGGCGGCAGGACGGTGGACAGGAAGCCCAGGAGCGAGGGCGACTCCGGGCAGGCCACGCCCATCACCCCGATCGGCTCATTCATGGCAAGGGTCACCATCCGATGCGGCACGTGGTGCACCCGGCCGTCGTATTTGTCGGCGCGCGCCGCATACTCGAAGATGCGATCCAGGCTCGCCGCCACCTCGGTGGCGGCGTCCGACTCCGGCACGCCGCACAGCCCCGCGATCCTGGCGGTGAACTCCGCTTGCCGGGCTGCGAGATTCTCGGCCAGGTAGTAAAGGACCTGCGCCCGGGTGTGCGCGGTGGCGCCGGCCCACTTGGGCGCCGCCGCGTGGGCCGCCTCGACGGCGTTGCGGATGTCCTTCCGGTTGCCCTGCCCCACCTCGCCTGCCAGGGCCCCCGCGGCATCATGCACTGGCAGGCTGTACCCCGAATCGGGACGCGCCTGCTTGCCCCCGATGTAGAGCTTGGGGGTGCGGTCAATGGCCGGGAGGCGGGCAGGCGGGCCGGCGGACGGTTCAGCGGGCGGACCACGGTCCGCCCCTACGATATCGCCGGTGGGCCTGTCCGCATGCCGGCCTGCCCGCCTTACATACTCGAACAGCCCCTCGCGGCCACCCTCCCGGCCGTACCCGCTCTCCCGGTAGCCACCAAACCCTGCGGCGGCATCGAACATGTTGGTGCAGTTGATCCAGACCGTCCCCGCCTTGATCTGCGGCGCGATATCCAGCGCCAGGTTGATGTTTTCCGACCAGACGCTGGCCGCGAGCCCGTAACGGGTGTTGTTGGCCAGCTCCACCGCCTCGACGTGGGTGCGGAAGGTCATCAGCACCACCACCGGTCCGAAGATCTCCTCCTGGGCAATGGTGGCGGCCGGGGAAACATCGGTGAACAGGCTGGGCGGATAGAACAGCCCCTCGGTGGGACAACTCCACGACGGCTGCCAGAGCGTCGCCCCCTCCTTCACGCCCTGCGCCACGAGCTCCTCGATCCGCTCCAGCTGCACCGGCGCCACGATGGCGCCAATGTCCACCGCCTTGTCGAGCGGGCTGCCCACGCGCAGCGTCTCCATCCGGGCGCGCAGCTTGTCCACCAGCCGCGGCGCAATCCCCTCGTGCACCAGGATCCGTGACCCGGCGCAGCAGACCTGCCCCTGGTTGAACCAGATCGCGTCCACCACGCCCTCGACGACGCTGTCCAGGTCGGCATCCTCGAAGACCAGGAACGGCGACTTCCCACCCAGCTCCAGCGAGAGCTTCTTGCCGCTCCCCGCCGTGGCGGTGCGGATGATCCGGCCCACCTCGGTGGAGCCGGTAAAGGCGATCTTGTCCACCTCGAGGTGGTTCACCAGCGCGGCGCCGGTGCGGCCATCGCCCGTGATGATGTTCACCACACCGCGCGGCAGGCGCGCCTCCAGGCAGATCTCCCCGAAGAGCAGCGCCGTCAGCGGCGTATACTCGGCGGGCTTGAGCACCAGCGTGTTCCCCATGGCCAGTGCAGGCGCAATCTTCCAGGAGAGCATCAACAGCGGGAAGTTCCAGGGAATGATCTGGCCCACCACCCCCACCGGCCGGTATCCGGGCAGCTCACTGTCCCGCAGTTGCGCCCAGCCGGCATGGTGATAGAAGTGCCGCGCCACCAGAGGGATGTCTATGTCCCGTGACTCCCGGATCGGCTTGCCGTTGTCGAGCGATTCCACCACCGCAAAGAGCCGGCTGTGCTTCTGG
Organism: Gemmatimonadales bacterium; assembly: GCA_046260395.1. GTDB lineage: Bacteria > Gemmatimonadota > Gemmatimonadetes > Gemmatimonadales > GWC2-71-9 > JAWXBA01. Next base: position 13,068 of record JBHEPH010000057.1, on the reverse strand, counting down.
ATCAGGCGGGCCAGCGCATAGAGATGCCGGGCGCGGGCATGGCCCCCGATGGCCTCCCAGCCAGGCTGGGCGGCACGCGCCGCGCGCACTGCGGCATCTACCAGCGCGTCATCACCCTGGGACACTGCCGCGAGTACCTCACGCGTCGCCGGGTTGATGACCTCGAACGACTCGGCACCCGGCGCCGTGAAAGCACCGTTGACGAGGTGCCCGAAGCTTCGCCCGTGCCGGTCGAGCCAGGCCAATGCCGGCTCTGGCGCCTCGGGCGCCGGGCCCCAGCTCATGGTGTCGAAGGCTTCGCGGATCGATGTCATGCCAAACCCCAGGAAGAAGCGAGAAGCGAGAAGGTAGAAGTGAGGAGTGAAAAGCTGTTTCGAAGTGGGGTAGGTTGGCGAGACGGTGGGAGGGGACCTATAAGCCGCCTCCAACTTCTCGCTTCTACCTTCTCCCTTCTCGCTTCTAGCCCATCGGATGCCGATGCGCCGCCGAGTACCGCCCGGTGGCGGCGTGCTCAAGCTGGCGCTCAATGTCAGTGAGCAGCGCGCTGGCGCCGAAGCGGAAGAGATCGGGGCGCAGGTAGCGGTCGCCGAGTTCCTCCTTGACCATGGCCAGCCAGTCCAGGCTCTGCTTGGCGGTGCGGATGCCGCCGGCGGGCTTGAGCCCGACCAGGTACCCGGTGCGCTCACGATACTCCCGGATCTGCCGGGCCATCACCAGCCCCACCGGCAGCGTGGCGTTGACCGGCTCCTTGCCGGTGCTGGTCTTGACGAAGTCGGCGCCCGCCATCATGGCCACGGTGCTGGCGCGCGCCACGTCCCGCAGGGTGCCGAGTTCGCCGGTGGCCAGGATCGCCTTGAGGTGGGCGTGCCCGCAGGCGGCACGGAACGCCTTGACCTCCTCATACAGCGCTGGCCAGTTGGCGGTCAGCACGTGCGCCCGGGTCACGACGATGTCGATCTCCTCGGCTCCCGCCGCTACGCTCGCCTCGATTTCCGCGAGGCGTTGCGGGAAGGGCGAGAGCCCGGCCGGGAACCCGGTGGAGACTGCCGCCACCGGAATGCCGCTGCCCCGCAGCGCACTCACGGCCGTCTCCACGTAGGCATGGTAGACGCAGACCGCCCCGACTGTGAGCCCCAGGTCGGAGACACCCAATGCCTCCAGCAGGTCGGGGCGTACGGGTTGGCGCGCCTTGGCACACAGTCGGCGCACGCGGCCCGGGGTATCATCTCCGCTCAGGGTGGTCAGGTCCATCAGGGAGATGGCGCGGAGCAGCCAGCCCGCCTGGTACGCCTTTTTGACGGTGCGGCGCGTCGGGATGGTGGCGGCGCGGCGCTCCACGGCGCTGCGGTTGATGCGGATGTCACGAACCCACCCCAGGTCCAGCGGCATCCCCGAATTGCGGGACAGCTGGCCTGGCGGAGGGGACTCCTGGGCCCCGGCGGCAGCGCGCGCCGACCGGTACCCCGCAGTGCGATTGGCAGTGACCATGATCAGCCCAGCCCCTGGACGAAGAGATACTTGCGGTTCCGCCTGGCAATCAGCTTCGGATCCCGGAACACGAGGATCAGGGCCAGCCCGGCCACGAAGCCCCCCGCATGGGCCCAGAAGGCCACCCCACCCTCCCCCGCCGGCGCCATGGAGGCGCCAGCCAGCTGAAGGAGGAACCAGTACCCGAGCATGGCCCAGGCCGGCAGGCCGGTGCGGAAGAAGATGATACCGAGGAAGACGATAATGCGCACCCTGACCCGGGGATAGAGCAGGACGTAGGCCCCCATGACCCCGCTGATGGCGCCCGAGGCCCCAACCATGGGAATGGCGCTGCCGGGATCGGTGGCCACTTGCACCGCGGCCGCCGCCAGCCCGCAGAGGAGGTAGAACGCCACGAACCGGCCGTGCCCCATCGAGTCCTCGACATTGTTGCCGAAGACCCAGAGAAACCACATGTTGCCGATCAGGTGGAACCAGCCGCCGTGGAGAAACATCGAGGTGAGGGGGGTGTGCCAGGCGGGCACCGCCCCGACCAGGCAGACGCGACCGTGGCCGGCGGGGATCTCGGTGCCGGCGGGCAGCAGGCCGAGCAGCTCGCCCGGAATCAGCCCTAGGCTGCAGACCGAGGTGGAGAGGGCCGGCTCCATCCCGAACCCCTGCGCCCATCCCCAGGCAAGGACGTTGGCCACGATCATCCCGACCGTGACGAACGGCGTCAGGAACGTCGGGTTGTCGTCGCGGTAGGGGAACATGCGGGAAATATGGCGGACAGGCGGGCAGGCGGACAGGCGGGCGGAAAGGAATCCACCCTGGAAGGACTGTTCCCTGCTCCCTGCTCCCTGTTCCCCGTTCCCCGTTCCCTGCTCACTGCTTACTGCTTACGGCTCACTTCGCAGCTCCACGTGCGCCGCCTCGTTGGTCAGCCCCCAGTACGACACCCTGCTCGGGTCGGCCACATACGCCGCGAAATCCGGCCAGCGCTGCAGCATCTGGATGCTCAGGTTGCCGGGTACCCAGGCCGGATGCATGAAGGTCCGGTTGAAGATGCTGCGAACCAGCATCGCCCGTTCCCCCACCGGCAGGGACAGGGCATTCTCGGCGAACGGCCGGAAGGTATCGAAGCGAAAGAGGTAGAACTCCACGTTGGAGAGATAAAACAGGGAGACCGTCTGCCCCTGTTCACGGAGGTAATCCCCGATGGCGCGGACCGCCTTGGGGCCCGCCAGGTCACCGACAACCGGCACGACACGGTCCGCGCGCTGCAGCGCCTGCACGACCCGGAATCGGTCCTCGGTGGCCAGGTAGCTGCCGGGCTGCCCCTCCAAGTCGGTCGACAGGTAGAGGTCTCGTGCTGTCGGGTATTGCCGGCGCACCGGCCGGCCGCGGCTCTGGAAGCGGATGCTGAGCCCTTCGGCCATGAACTCATCGTGGAAGCGCCGGATGGTGGTGCGGTCCTCCGCACTCAGCGGCACGCCCAGCCGGGTCACCTCCCTCATCAGGCGGGAATGAGTGCGATCGTGGTGCGCCGAGTCCACCTGGACGGCATCCACGTAGAGGAGCAGGTCCTCGAGCGGACGGTTGGTCCACCGATCCAGGTCGGGTGGCGGGGGCCGACCGTAGAGCATCGTCAGGAAGTCGAGCCGGTTCTCGGCGGCCATGAACATCGTCTTGAGGAGCAGGTGGAGCAGCAGGTTGTCGCGCCGGACATCCACCAGGAAGGCCACCTCGGGCTGGATCTCGGCGATGTAGGAGAAGCTCTGTTCCGGCCCGACGCCGATATAGGCCCCACCCTTGACCCCCTCCCGGCGGAGGGCGCCGAGGACGTGGAGGTAGGAAGTCTCGTTGGAGACGAGGTTGTCGCTGTCGAAGTAGCCACCAGCCTCGGAGAGCCGCTCGACGAGCGTGCTGAAGCCGGTCCCCTGGCGGGCGTGGGCGCCCACCAGCAGCAGGGGAAGGAGCAGGACAAGCGCACGCGCGGTCGAGCGCAGTGGGGTCTCCTGAGGGGGTATGCCAAGTATACGCTGGCGGTGTCCGGCGCGTTGGTCGGGGGCCGGATGCGACACGGGCCCGGCTTTCGCCGGGCCCGTGTCCCACAGGGTGGTCCTGAGATCAGGGAGCTGCGACCGCGGTTATCACCGGTGCCACTCGAATGTCGAGGTAGCTGATGACGCCCCGATCACGTGCGCGGATGGCGATCACGTTTTCACCGGCCAGCGCCTGCCCGGAGAAGGTGAAGGCATTGTTCAGAGCCGGCCGCGTCGCGCAGCCTTCACGCGTCTTAAGGCCGCCACTGACATCATCACCATTCAGGAAGACCTGCACATCGTTGTCGATGGCCACCTGAATCGAGACCTGCCCGGCCGCGGGCATCGAAAACCGCTTGCGCACAAGAATGTCCGAATTGAGCGGCCAGTTCGTGGCCGGTGAATGGTCATTGAAGAGCGCGCAGGTGTGGGAGATGGTCATGCTACCGAACGGTGCACGACCAAGGTCCCATCCGGCATCGTCGAAGGAAGGTGCCTCGAAGGCCTCAGGACCACCGCCTTGCGTGGGGAGCAGGTACCGATACCCCGTCGCCCCCCAATCCGGCGCCGGCCCGGAGGCAACCGTCTCGATCAGGAAATCGGCGGTGACGCTGTTATCGCAGACGCCATCCCGGAGCATGCAGGGCTGCTCGCCGGGTTCGAAGCCATCTCCGCTCAGAACCTCGGTCGGGTCAAAGGTGACCTGGAGGTTCTTGTAGCCGCCCATGGGCCCGAAGTTCAGGCAGGGGAGCGTGGCCTTGCCGTCTGAGCCGGTCGTGGCGGTCGTTGGTTCCCCGTCGCAGAGGGAGGCGTTGCTCTCGGTCAGCCCCTGGCCTGGGGTGCCCAACGAGAAGGTGACCTTGACTCCGGCAACTCCGATGCCCCCATTCGGAGTCTGCACGATCACAAATGGCAGGCCACTGGTGGCGCTCGTGCCTGCAGCACCTGAAAGCGCAGGGGTTGGGGTCTCGGCGCCAGCCTGGGGCGCAAACTCCTCAGGTGAACCACCAGCACCCGTGACGCCGCGATCCACGGCCTTGAAGGTGCTGAACTCTTCCGGGGAGCCGCTGGCGCCCGAGAACCCGCGGGTGGCGAGGATCACCGCATTGGATGCGGAAAGCTTCGACGGCAGGAGGAAATCCCGGGCGCTGACCAGCAACCGGTTGAGGGGCGACTCCGGGGAGAGCCCGAAGACGGACGGCCCGCTCGCCGCACCACAGTAGTCCACCGCCTCGGCCTCGACGGCCGCATCGGTGACCTCCGGCAGCAGGCTGAACGGCGGATTGGCGCCGTACTTTGCCTCGGCACGACGATGACCCAGGAGCAGGCGGTCCAGCGTCGCCTGGTCAAGCCCAGGAGCCACGCACGTCACGACGGTGGGGCGCACCGTTCCGAACTCGGAGACTGGCGCCGTGCGGACCTCCACGGTGAACCCGTACTCATCGAGGCCGCTGCCGACACTCGCCTCGCCCAGTGACTTGACCGACACAAAGGTGATCTTGTCGAAGAGTGCTGCGGGGAAGAAGACGAAACCGGTACCCTGGCCGCCACTTTCCGGGGCGCGACAGAACTCGGAGGTATGACCGTCCGGCAGGACGCAGATCGTGGTATCCGGGCCTGAGCTGAGGCCGACCATCGCCATGATGCCCGCCACGACCTTGTCGTAGAGCTCCCCGACCGTCTCACAGTTCTGCACGCCGTTTGGGGGGACCACGCAATCATTGAGCGAACCGCGCCGAGGCGGCTGGAGGTACCGCACCTGGACCTGCTGTTCCATAAAGTTCAGCAGGATGAGAAGCTCGTCACCGAAGTCCTGCCCCGGGATGGCGGCCACCAATGCGTCGAACTTGGACAGGAACGAGTCCTTGTTCGGCACCGTCCGGATGGCCAGCCGCTCAAGGTCCGCTCGGAGGGCTTCTTCCGAGCCTGCCGCCGCTGGGAAGCCCAGGGTGCCCTGACCGTCAGGTGAGCCGAGCGGTGCCGTGGTATCCGGCGCGCAACCCGCGAGGACAATCAGGATCAGCGAGAGGGGGGCGAGTACGCGACGAAACAGCATCATACCTCCAGGGGAGTTTCACGTAAGTCGTCCGAAACCGACTCTCGGGTCCAGAGGAGGTGGCGGCGCGACGGATCAAGAGCAGTGTGAAAGCTATCCTTACAATGTGCGAGTACTTGACACGCCTTGCAAGTGTGGCGGGTGCGCCACACCCAGGAGGTTTTGGGGCCTTCAATGCTGAGAATGGGGTCAGTTCGTGCCGACCAACTGCCGGAACCGGGGATCCTGGGCGATCGGGCGGAACCACCAGCCGGGCTCATTGGCCAGCCCCCCGCGCGCGCGGGGATTGGCGGTCAGGTAGATCTTGAGGAGGTCCACCGCCGGTCCGGTCTCCCCCATCTGGGCATAGGCCGCCGCCCCGAACAGAGCCAGGTCGCGAGTGGGGTTGAGCTCCTCGTTGCCCAACGAACGCCGGATGACCGCCACCGCGCTGTCCTTGCGGCCGGCGCGGCCCAGCACCGCCGCCACGAGCATCTGCGAGTGGAGTTGCTGGTAGGCGCGGTTGTTGGCGGGGGCCATCGCCACCACGCTGTCGGACAACCGCCAGGCCCGGGCGACGTCGGGTTCGCGATCGCGGGTCGTCAGCATGAAGAGGGCACACCGAGGGGCACCGAACTCCGTGCCGAAGCGCCGCCGGATCTCGTCGCACCGCAGGGTGGCATCGGGAAAGTTCCCGAGATCATACGAAGAGAGGAACAGGCGGCCCAGGATGACGGAGGCGTTGTCGAGGAAGGCGTCCGCCTCGAGGGCCCGCCGCGCGGCAATGTTCACGTCCACCCCGGACCCAGAGTAATTGTACAGGTGCGACAGCGAGGCGTACGCACCGGCCTGGTTGGGGTTGGCCAGGGTGGCCTGCTCCAGATCCGCCTTGGCGCTCGCCAGCAGGGCGTCTCCACGAGCCGGGTCCGGCTCCAGCCCCATCAGGAAGCTCCAGTACCGCAGGTTGCCCCGCAGCTCCAGGCCGTCAGCATGGGCGGGCTCGATGGCCAGGGCCCGCTCCACGTGCCCAAGGCCCACGGTCACCCACCGCTGGATCAGGGCACGGTCGCGGCCGGCCAGCCGGGACCAGCGGTACGCCAACAGGCCGCGCTGCACGATCGGATGCACCCACCGGGCGTCCAGCAGCTCGGCGGCGGCCAGCATCGAGTCCGCCCGGGAAAACGCCAGCCGTCGCGCCAGGGTGTCCCCCGCCGCAGATGCCGTCTCGCCACTCTTCCGCTGCTGCTCAGCCCGCTGCACCAGGAGCCATGCATCGCTGTTTCCGGTGCTGTTGCGCTGCTCACGGAGCCGGAGTTCCTGTCCGATGCGGGCCTGGATCAGCCGGGCCGCCTCGACCGCCAGGGTGTCACGCACCCCGATCAGGTCGAACGAGGCGCGCTCAAAGCTGGCGCTCTCCAGCCGGGCCCCGCTGCTGCCATCGAAGAGGTTGAGACTGATGCGCAACCGGTCGCCGGCCTGCGCGATGGCGCCCTCCACCAGGGTGCCCGCGCCGAGGGCGCGGGCGATGCTGTCGGGGGGCACACCGGCCGAACGGAACGGTGCCACGCCGGTCCGGGAGATGACGCTCAGTCCCTGCACCTGCCCGAGCGTTTCGATCAGTCCCTCCGTCAAGCCGTCCGCCAGGTACCCGAGCTCACTGGCCGGGGTGGTGTCGTCGAAGTAGAGGACGGCCACGCGGGTCGGATCGAGCCCGCCGAGAGCGGGGGCCGTCGCCCCACCCCGCTCCCCGCTGAACTGCCACGCCGCCAGACCGCCACCCACGACGAGCACCCCAGCCAGGGCCAGCACCCACGGCCGCCGCCACACCGGCGCGGGCATCGGCACTGTCTGGTAGCTCCGGGTCATGCCGCTCGGCGTGCGCCGCGTGGTGGTGCGGTTCATGGCGCGCCGCGTGGCCGTGGCGCCGAGCGGCATGCCGAGAATCTCGGTGAACTCCCCGCAGGTCTTGGGACGATCGGCCGGCGACTTCTCCATCGCCGCGAAGATCGCTTCCTCCATCTCTTCCGGCACCGACTGCCGCACGATCCGCACGCTCGGCACCTGCTCCATCGCGTGCCGCGCCATGATCTGCACCGCGTTCTTGCCCGTGAACGGCGGCTCGCCGGCCAGCATTTCATAGAGCATGCAGCCGAGGCTGTAGATATCCGCCGCGGGGCCGACCTTTTCGCCCACCGCCTGCTCGGGGGACATGTACACCGGCGTGCCCACTGCCATGCCCGTCTGGGTCAGCTTCGCCGCGCCGCCTTCCTCCACGGCGCGGGCGATGCCGAAGTCCGCCACCAGGGCGTGGCCACCCTGGAGCAGGATGTTTTCCGGCTTGATGTCACGGTGGACGATGTTCTGGGTGTGCGCATGGCCCAAGGCATCGGCCACCTCGAGGATCAGCTGCAGCGCGTCGTCGAGGGGCAGCTGCCCCTCGCGGTCCAGGCGATCGCGCAGCGACTCGCCCTCGACGAAGGGCATGACATAGTAGAGCAGGCCGTCGGCCTCGCCGGAATCGTACAGGCCCAGGATGTGCGGGTGTTGCAGCTTCGCGGCGACCTTGATCTCGCGCTGGAAGCGGTCTGCACCAATCGTGGCCGACAGGTCCGGATTGAGCACCTTGATGGCGACCTGGCGGTCGTGCTTGACGTCCCGGCCGAGATAGACCACGGCCATGCCGCCGGCACCGAGCTCGCGCTCGATGTCGTAGGTGGCAGCCAAGGCTGTCTTCAGGCGTTCAAGTTGGGCGGTCACGCGCAGTACTCCGGTGGGAACACCGGAACATAGCGAGAGTCGCGGCACCGATCCAGAGGCGCCGTGACCCGAACCCGCCGTGTCAGCGCTCGAGCGGCGACCGGACGGCCAGAATGGTGATGTTGTCCGAGCCGCCCCCGGCCATCGCCTCGTCCAGGAGGGTCCGGCAGATCGGTTCACACTGGTCCAGGGACCCAGCGAGCTCGGCGATCCGATCCTCCGGCACGTGGTTGGTCAGCCCGTCGGAGCAGAGCAGGATCAGGTCGCCGCGCCGCAAATCGTGGTGGCTCACCTCGGGCGAGGACTCCCGCCCAATGGCGCCCGAGAGAATGTTCCGGAGCGGGCTCCGCGCCGCGTCGGCCTGGGACATCGCCCCCCGGTCCACCAGATCCTGGGCCATGGTCTGGTCGCGGGTCAGCCGGGTCACGGCCCCATCCCGCACCCGGTACGCCCGGCTGTCACCGACCTGGAGGACATACAGGTCCGGCCAGACTGCCATGCCGAGCGTGAGAGTCGTGGCCATCTTCCCGGCTTCCGGGCGCTGGCGCGCCTTGCTGGCGACGTTGCTGCTGGCGGCCTGGGCGGCGGACTGCAGCTCCGTGCAGAAGGCAGAACCATCCGCGCAGTCCGAGTTGAAATAGCAGTGCATGGCGTGGGTGAAGTACATCGCCATCGTCTCGATCGTCATCCGGCTGGCGGCCTCACCCCCCTCGTTGCCGCCGACCCCGTCCGCCACCATGAACAGCGAGGCCAGGCGCTGGCTGGGGATTTCCAGCAGCTCGGGGGTGGCCAGGCTGGTGGTGATCACCCGCAGCGCCTTGTGCACCGTGCAGAAGAGGAAGTGGTCCTGGTTGTCGGCGCGGACCTTGCCAACATGGGTGAGCCCGAAGACATCGAGCTCGTCATCCCGGGGCCGAGAGGATTGGGCCGGGGCTGAAACGTCCGTGGGGTCAACGGCGGGCATGGTGAACCTCCTCCCTGAAGTTACCGGCCGGATGGCGGGGCGCAAGATGCCCCGGTCTACCACACCGGTGGGTGGCGCAAACGGGTCCGTCCGTTGACGGCCTACCCTCCCCGCGGTAGCCTTGGGGCGCCTCTGCCCCCCACCGCCATCCGGAGCCCATGCATGCGGTACCCGCCGCCGGCACGACCAGCGACCGCAGCCCCCGGCCCATTGTCCCGGCCGGTGCCCGGCGATGCCTGACGACATCAGCGCTGGCCCGGCGTCTCCCCTCCGCCGCCTGATCGGGCTCGGGCTGGGCCCCATCCTGCTCGCCCTCACGATCGCCCTGCCCGCCCCCGCCGGCCTGAGCACCGAGGCGTGGTGGACGGCCGGTGTCACGTTCCTGATGGTGAGTTGGTGGGTCACCGAGACCGTGCCGATTCCGGTTACCGCGCTGCTGCCGCTGATCTGCTTTCCCCTGTTGGGCATCCTCGGAATGGAAGCCGCCGCCGCGCCGTATGCCAATCCGGTGGTGTTTCTCTTCCTTGGCGGGTTCCTCCTGGCACGTGCGGTGGAGAAGTGGGGCTTGCACCGGCGGGTGGCGCTGCATGTGGTCGGCAAGGCCGGCACCGAACCGGCCCGACTGGTGGGCGGCTTCATGCTCGCCTCGGCACTCCTCAGCATGTGGATCAGCAACACGGCCACCACCATCATGATGCTGCCGATTGGTGTCTCGATCATCGGCCTGATGGAAGCCGCGGAGCAGGGGACGCCGCGGCGCTCCTCGAGCTTCGGGCTGGCTCTGATGCTTGGGATCGCCTACGGCGCCAGCATCGGCGGCGTCGGCACCCTGATCGGTACGCCGCCGAATGCGCTGCTCGCCGGCTTCATGCTGGAGAATTATGGGTTCCGAGTGGGGTTCCTGGACTGGATGATGATCGGCCTGCCGGTCGTTGCCATTTTCCTCCCGCTGGCCTGGTGGATCCTGACCCGCTGGGTCTTTTCGGTGGACCGCATTGCGATACCTGGCGCGGAGGCCATCATCGCAGGCGAGGTCAGCCGGCTCGGGCCGCCCAGCCGGGGCGAGCGGATGGTGGCCGTGGTCTTTGTGCTGACCGCCCTGGCGTGGATCTTTCGGCCCGTCCTGGAACGATGGCTGCCCGGACTGACGGACACGGGGATTGCCATCGCGGCGGCTATCCTGCTCTTCGTGCTGCCGGTGCATCCCTCGCGCGGGGAGTATCTGCTCGACTGGAAAACGGCGGAAGGGCTCCCGTGGGGCGTGCTGCTGCTGTCGGGTGGAGGGTTGAGCCTGGCGGCGGCCGTGGCCAGCACCGGGCTGGCCGCCTGGACCGGCGAGGGGCTGGCGCAGCTGGGCGACCTGCCGATCATCGTGCTAATGCTGGCGGTGACCACGGTGCTGGTGTTCCTGACCGAGATCATGAGCAACACCGCCGCACTCGCGGCGTTTCTTCCGGTGATCGCGGCCCTGTCGCTGGGGCTGGGCGCCCACCCGATGCTGCTCGCCGCCCCGGCCGCGATCGGCGCCAGCTGCGCCTTCATGATGCCGATGGCCACGCCGCCAAATGCCATCGTCTTCGGCAGCGGGCGCGTCACCATCCCGCAGATGGCGCGGGCCGGCCTGGTGCTGAACCTGATCGTGATCGCGCTGATCCCGGTGCTGACCTGGGTGTTGCTGATCCTGGTCTTCGGGTTCGGGCCAAATGGAGAGCTGCCGCTGCCGGTGCCGCGATGACGGCTCGCGAAGTGGCGCGGGCGTTCAGGCCTGCGCTGCCACACGGCTCCGGTGCCAGGCGTTGTTCATGTAGCCCTTGACGTTCCGCGTCTCGGACACGGGTGACGGCTGGCCGCCCCCCTGCGCGTCCCAAGCCCGCGCCACCAGTTCATGCTCCCCGGGTACCAAGTGGACCTCGGCCTGCCAGAGCCGCCAGGTCCACGGCTCATCGCGCGCCGAAAGGCGCGCCGCCGTCCAGCTGGCGCCGCGGTCAGTGGAGACTTCCACCCGCGCCGGCGGGGCGGCTTCGGGTCCGATCGCCCAACCAGATACGACCACCGAGCCAGCCTGCAGCGTTGCCCCCGGCGCTGGCGCCATGATGAGTGCGTTGAGGATCACCTCCTCGATCACCCGCCCTCCGCGGACATCCCGCGGATCATCGGGATCGGGATCGGCCTGAAGGCGGTAGGCCCTGGTCTGAAAGTAGTTCGCGGAGGGCTCCCGCCGGAGCTCGATTTCCCGGAGCCACTTCACGCTGCGCGCCCCCACCCACCCCGGCACCACCACCCGCACGGGGTAGCCATGCGCCGGCGGCAGCGGCTGGCCGTCCAGGTGAGTGGCCAGCAGGACGTCGGGGTGCAGCGCCTTGACCAGCGGGATAGACGCGCCGAATCCGAACTGGTCCCCTCCGCGCTCGACGAGGTCCCCACCGGTGAAGCCCACGTGCCGCGCCGCCGGGTCCACCTGACACCGCTCAAGGACGTCCCGCAGGGAAACCCCCTGCCACCGGCTCGTGCCGATCGGTTCGCCCCCCCAGGGGAGTTCACCTGCCACAGGTCCCTGTACCAGGAACTCGTCGCGGCGCAGGCCGGCGCAGAGCATCGTCATCACTACCTCGCGGCGCGGAAACTCTGCGGCCAAGTCGGCGATGGAGAAGGTTCGTGCGCGGCCGACCAGTCCGGTGATGGCCACGCGCCAGTGCTCGGCATCTGCGATCGGCGGGGTGGCATGACTGCGGGTAAAGAGCATGGCTGGCGGGGTCATGAAGTGCCCGGCCAGGTGTTGGGGCGCCACGCCGCCGTTCAGGCCCTCGGGGTCGAGCGCCCGAAAGCGGGCGTCCTTGGTGGGGTCCCGCATGCGTGGTGCCCTACAGCCGGAACAGGTAGCTGGCCTTGGCGAAGAAGCCATCGGCGCTGCGGCGGAGGTCCCGGAAGCGGAACTCCTCAGGCTCGCGCAGCGTGGAGCCGTAGCCAAAATAGAAGAGCGTCCCCGGCGTGGGCCGGTAGCTGAAGAGCCAGTCCATCTGGAACTCGTTGACCTTTTCACCCTGGTCGGCCACGCCGCCGATGAGGATCGCGCGGCCCTCGCGGTCCTGCAGCGGACTGCGGGACCTGGCGGCATACTGGCCCACGGCCCGGAAGAAGATCGCCCGGGTCAGCTGGTATTCCAGCTTCACCCGCGGAATCGTCTCCGCGGAATAGCGTGACCCGTCGGCCGCGCGCTCGAGCGTGAAGCGGGTGACCTGCAGGGCCGTACGGAGGCCCTGCGTGGGTCGCAGGTCCACGACGGCTTCGGTCCGGAAGCTCCGCCCGGGCGCGGCCTCACGGAAAATCGGCACGTTGCCCCAGCCAACGCTGGCGGTGGCGGTGACCCAGCGAAAGGTCGGCGTCGTCAGGCGCAGGGAACCCGACCAGAGCCCGCGTTCCGGATCCGGGACGGTAAACGGTACCGTCCCCACGGTCGTGGCGACGGTGTAATTGGTGTAATCCGCCGGGTCGAACGCGTAAAAGCTCCGCGCCAGGCTGCCGCCCGCCTGCCAGCCGCCGCGCAGGGTGGCGCTGGGCGAGAGAGATTCACTTCCCTCGATCGCTCCGTCGCCGGGCGCGTCGTAGTCCCAGGTCCGGCCCACCCCGATAAAGGTGCCGGCGGTCTGGATCAGGGCGCCCTCTGCCCCGTAGTAGGTGAGCCGGTTGAACGCATTGGCCTGCAGGATCCCGGTCCGGTTGACGAAACCGGTTGCCGCCTCGAAGTCCGGGCTGATCGCCTTCGCGGAGTAGTGAAAGCCCCAACTCCGCCCGGTCCGGTC
>JBHEPH010000056.1:624-16233 GCA_046260395.1 Gemmatimonadales bacterium | reverse complement strand
GGCCTACCCTGATCGCATCCCCGCCTTTCCCGCCATGCGCCCCACCACCACCACCACCAATCCCCACAGCATCAAGAAGACCCCCAGACTCAGCCCCACCAGTGCCAGAATGCCGAACCCCTCGTGGTTCTGTCCTTCGAACCCGGTCACCCGTTCGTACCCGAGGTAGATGAGGATCGGCGAAACTCCCAGCACCACGGTCCTCGCACCCAACCGCACCAGCCAGTGGCTGACCAGGGACCCCGCGAAGCTCTGGCGACGCGAGACCTGGCCACGCGGCGGCGGGAGGGGGTCGGTCGGGGCTGGCACGACCACGCTACGCCCGCGGCCGCGCAGCCAGGAACCGCTCCACCGCGCCGAGCAGCCGCTCCACCCGAACTGGGCTCAGGTCGTAATCCACCGGAAGCCGTTCACCGGCCTCGATCCACTCGATGTCCCGCCATCGCCCCACAACCTGGGCATCGGCGTCGGGCGCCGTCTCGACCCACATCGTCCGCTCGTGGCCCTCCCAGACCAGCCTCAACCGCACGCCCTTGCGCCAGAACTCGGCGTACGCGTTGACCGCCTCGCGGTCGATCGGTCCCGGACGGAAGCCATGCCCGGCCACCAGCGGCAGGAGCCGTTCGCGGATCTCGTCAAACAGGGGGAGCGGGGCTGGCCCTTCCGTCATCATGCCGGGAAAACTAGCGGGAACGGCCTGCCCAGACCTGCTCCGCCTGCCAGAGATGCCGGTGCTGGTGCCGCGCCAGGATGGCGAAGCAAGAGTAGAGGTTGTAGCGAACCCGGGTGTTGAAGGGAGAGGTCACCATGACCCGCCCGAGCGGTAGGTCGTCGGCCGCCCGCAGCAGCGCAACCTGGGCGTCCTGGCGCCGCTCAAACTCCGCCACGAGGTCAGTGGCTGGCCCGGTCGAAACAGGCACGAATGCCGCGACCGTCCGGGTCCGCAGCCGCGCCGGAGGCCCCATCGTGCGCCAGAGCAACCAACCCACCGGATTGTGCCGATGCCGGCGTGGCGGCGGACCGCCGATCGCCTTGGCCTCAGCCACGGCGCGCTCAAGCAGGGGAAGGTACGCCGCCGAGCTCAGGTTGAGGTGGGCCACGCACTCGGCCACCGACCAGCGTTTCGGGTCGGTCCGATAGGCCCAGCGATTCGCCGCCACCCCGTCGGCCAGCAGGTGCAGGCGATCCAGCGCCTCGAGGAACTCCTCCGCCAGCTGCTCCAGCTGGGGATGCACCGCCTACTGCTCCACCCGGGCCATCGCCCGCCGGATGACTTCTTCCAGCTCCTTCATCGCGAATGGCTTCACGATGACATCCCCGATCCCCGCCTCCGCGATCTTGCCCTGGGCGTCGGCTTCCAGGTATCCCGTGGCCAACACGATCGGAACATCCGGCCTGACGAGTCGCACCGCGCGGGCCAGATCCAGGCCGGTCATCCCGGGCATGGTCAGGTCGGTGAACACCAGATCGTAGTCGTTGGGGGATGCTTCCAGCCGGGCAAGGGCCACACGGGGGTCCGCCACGGCATCGATTCGGTGACCCAGGCGGGTCCCGAGTCGATCCAGGGCCCGCAGCACCATCGGCTCGTCATCCACGGCGAGGATTCGGATGCCCGCCGCGGGCCGCGCGATCTCAGCGGGCACGATCTGTAACAGATCGATCTCGCTGGGATGGAAGAAGACCGCGACCACCGTGCCCACCCCGGGTGTACTGCTGATCGTCAACACGCCGTCCATGTTCATCACCGCCCCGTGCACGGTGGCCAGGCCCAGTCCCGTGCCTTCGCCAACGGGCTTGGTCGTGAAGAATGGATCGAAGGCGCGCGCCAGGACCTCGGGGGTCATCCCGACGCCGGTGTCCGTGACCTCGAGGCGGATCCACGGACCGGAAAGGCCCCGTTCCAGCAAGCGCGCGTCGGTGGTCTCGGTGACGGCCGCGATGCTCATGCGCAGGACGCCAGCGCCGCCGGCACGCATGGCGTGCCAGGCGTTGGTAGCCAGGTTCATGATGACCTGGTGCAACTCCGACTCATCCGCCCGGATCACCATCGGTGTCCCGGGCAGGTCGAGGTCAAGGGTGATCGGCGAGGGCAGGGTGGCCCGCAGGAGCTGGCCGACCTCACGCACCAGCGCGACAAGATCGGTCGGCTGCCGTTCCGATTCCCCCAGCCGGCTGAAGGTCAGGATCCGCCGGACCAGTTCGCGGGCCCGCTGCGCCGAGTGGGTCACGTCGTCCATGGCCTGGCGCGCGGGGTGGCCGTCCGGCAGTTCGCGCGCGGCCTGGTCGGCGTTGGCCAGGATGGGCAACAGGAGGTTGTTGAAGTCGTGCGCGATGCCGCCCGCGAGGGTGCCGATCGCCTCGAGCTTCTGGGTCTGCTGCAGCTGGCGGGAAAGCTCAGCCTCCCGGGTCATGTCCCTCAGGCTCACCACATGGTGGGTCACCAGGCCGGTGTCATCCCGCAGCGGATCAAACATCGCTTCAGTGGTCATTGAACTGCCGTCCCGCCGGCGAATCGTAACCTCCCCGCGCCAGGCCTCGTCGGCGAGCAGGGCGGCCACCACCGGGGCGCCCGGCTCCGGGGGCAGCAGGTCGAGCGTCTCCAGCGACCGGCCGACGGCATCGCTCGCGTGCCAGCCACTGGTCCGGGTAAAGGCGGGGTTGACGTAGGTGATGGTGCCGGCACGGTCGGTGATCAGCACCATCGCGGGCGCCTGCTCGACGGCCAGCGCCAGCCGGGATCGCTCCTCCTCCACCGTGTGGCGCTCGGCGGTTTCCCGGCGCAGGCTGGCCAGCAGGTAGCCCACCGACAGCGACATGATCCCGGCGAGCAGGGTGAAGTTCACCGACGACACCAGCCAGCCGGTCATGAAGTCGGGCGCCGTGGTCGGCCAGTTCAACAACCCGCCCGACAGCGCCACACCGATGCCGAGCAACGAAACCACCGTCACGCCCAGGGCGAAGAACGCCGCCCGCAGGCCGATCAGCACGGCGGCCATCACCGGAAAGGTCGCCAGCCAGGTCCACCCCCCGACGACCGGACCGAAGACCACTTGCAGGTACATCCCGATCCCGTAACTCACCACGGGAACGGTCCAAGCCTTGACGAGGAGGGGCAGGCGGCGCCGGAAGAGGACCGTGAACGTCACGACCAGGAAGGCAACCGTGTCGATGAGGAGGACGACCAGCTCGCCATCGCGCCAGGCCAGCGAGACATTCAGGATGTAGGTGGGAACCGCAAAGACCGCAATGGCCACCAGGACCTGGTCAACGATCCGGGTTCGATGCTCCGTCAGGCCAACCAGTCCACCGATCATGGCGTGGAAGATACGCTGAACTGGCCCGGCCGGGGCCGGCTCGTCCGCGTGCTGCTCTCGGGCATTCAGCGCATCCGCAGTCCGATCCGGTGCGCGATCGCGCCCCCGCGCTGGGGGTCGAGGGCATAGTCAAGCGAAAACCGATCCAGCGAAATCCCGATGCCGGCGGTGTAGGGCCGGGCACCAAGCTCCCCGACCCGCTCCGGCATCCGCATTCCGACGCGCGCAGCCACCGCCCAGCCATCGAGCGGCACCCAGATCAACTCCCCACCCCCCGCGAGTTCGACCCGCCCGTCACGGGCCACCGCGACCTCCGCGGTTGCGGCGGCATCGAAGAAGACCCCAATCGGCCGGGGACGGAGCATGACGCCGAGGGAGGCACGCGTGGGTGGCTGAAACTCACCCGTCCCGAGTACCCGGCTGGGGCCGATGTTCCGCACAGCCAGGCCGAAGCCGAAGAGCCCGACATCGCGGCCGAGTCCGAAGTCGATCGTGGCCAGGCCGTCACGATCCGCGGGCGTGCGCTCCTCGGCATAACTCACGGCCATGCCGACGCGGATGCGCTTGATGACGCGTGCCAGTCCAACCGTCGCCGCCAGGCTCGAGTTGAGCAATGGCCCGCGAGTCGCCAGATCAGATGGGTGGGTGATCTGGCCCTCGACCCCGCCAAAATCGAGGTAGCGCACCCCGACGCCAATGCCCCACCCGCTGAGGAGCACCGCATGGGACAGGCTGGCCGCGGTCGATGCACTCCGCCAGCGCTGCAGGGAGAGGCCGGTGCCGGCGGCAATCGTGAGCGCCGATGGGTTGTAGAAGAGCAGGTCGCTGGTGCCACGACCCGCGGTGAGGGCATCACCCGTGGCCAGCGCCCAGGCACTGGCCGGCACGCGGAGTACGATCGGGGCGTACCGCTCCTGCGCCATGACGGGCGGAGCCAGGAGCGAGTACGCGACAAGCACGGCGAGGGACGCCCTCATCGCCCGCCTCCGTTGGGGGGCGGATAGAATGCCCGGTCGAGATTGGTGAGGCCCACATCGCTCACCATCACCGTCCCGGCCACCGTGCGGTCAAAAACCAGCCCCACGGACACCAGTCGGGACGGATCGAAACGCGCGTCGGCCGCAAGCGCATCGGCCAGGGGAATCGTAAAGGTCTGCAGCACCTGCTCGTACAGGTTGGCGAACTGCGCCTTGTCGCGGCCGGCGCGGCGGCGCACCGTCATCTCGGGCGGGCGCCGCACGGGCCCATACCGGTTGAGCGGTACCAGGACTCGCGTGCCGGCGGCATCAACGAACTCCACCGAGAGCTCCACGTTGGTTGTGTCCTTGGCGGGGGGCTTCGCCGCGGGGCGGGGGGCCCGACGCGCGGGAGCGGGCTTGGCGCTGGAGTCGGCGGCGGTGCTGTCCCGCGCGGCGCGGCGCGGGGCAGGCTTGGTCTCCAGCGCCAGCAGCGACAACTGCAGGGCAGTGCCCTCGCCTACTTGCCAGGCGCCGCGCAGCGAGTCTGGAACCACAACGCGCCAGGCAGCGGGACGGCCGTGCTTCGTGGTGTCGTCACCCGCGATCCGGTTGTTCCAGCCAAGCCAGGCGGCATTGTGGCCCATGTCGTTGTTCCCGGTGGATCGCATGCGGACCATGCCTTCGCGCCAGGTGGCCAGGCTGTCGCCTTCGACCCTCACCCCGGGCTGCGATCCCGTCGTCAGGTCCACGTCCTCCATGAAGTCGGCCAGCGGCCTGAACCCCGCCGCCTGGAACCGGGTCATGTAGATCGTCTTGGGAAGCCAGCTCCCCGCACTGCGATGGTCCTGGAAGAGCGGCAGGTACTCGCGGCGCCCCTTCAGCGTGGCATCCAGGAAGGCCGAGATCGCCACCTCGCCGAACCTGAGCTGCTCCTCGATCGGGAGCAGGCCGCGCAGGTCCAGCCAACGGGCGCTGGTGGGACCGTTGTCGAGGTTGCGCCATCCGGTGTTCCACTGGCCATGATTGGCCCGGTACATCCAGATCGCCGCCTTGAACCACGGTTGCCCGTCGGTGAATGTCACTCGTTGATACTGTCGAAGGCCCGCGAAGGAGGTGACGTCGCCGTCGTGCGATCCGTGGAAGACGAGATAGTTGACGTTCGCCACCGGCGTCGGGCGGTTGGTTGGCTGGTACTGCCCGTCCACCGGGGCGATCGCCACCAGCGACCGGATGTTGAAGTGGAAGTCGAAGGTGACGTTGAAATCGTCGGGGTAGTGCGACAGCCGGTTGAAGGCGGCTGCGACGGCCACGGCCTCCCCACCTCGCGAATGCCCCATCAGGGCAATCCGCTCCAGGTCCACCTTGCCCGCAAACGGGCCCTCGGTGGAATCATTCCAGCGCTGCCAGGCCTCGAGATGCTTCAGCAGCATCCAGCCGCGCGCATCGTTCTCCCCGCCGAGCCCGCCATTCAGGAAGTTTTCGTCCACCGAGACCAGGATATAGCCGCGGCTCGCCAGCAGTTCGCCGAGATACCCGTAGCCCGGATCGGAGAAGTCGCGCATGTTGTGGTTGCCGTGGACGATCAACACCAGCGGGAAGGGACCATCGCCCTCGGGATACCAGACCCGGCCATTGACCGGCATCTTGTCGAGGCCAAACCCCCAGTACTTCTTCCGCGAGGCCAGGACGGCGGGTGTGGCGGTGGCCAGCTTGCTGCCGTCCACCGGTGTGGTCTTCAGCGTGACGGAGTCGCGGTACTCGGGTCGGCGGATATCGGTGCCACCGCCGTAGTACATGCGCAGGACGGTGTGGGTACCGCGCTGCGCAGGGCTGGGACCGGGGATCCGCTGCTCTGCCAGCACCACGGGTGAGTCATCGCGAGCCAGCTGCAGCGGCTGCACGCAACCGGCCAGACCCAGGAGCACCGTCGCCCCCAGGCGCCAGGACTGTCGGCGGTTCACCTCGGCAGATACCGGGACGGAATTGGGTTGTCCGCTCGCTCGCTGTCCCAGAAGATCGTGACTACGTACCAGCGTGTTCCGTCGTGCCGCAGCTGGATGCTGTTGATGCCGCGGGCGAACGGTTCGGCGTCGGCCAGCGTCCGCTTGCTGTCGTAGGCGCTGAAGACGTGGGCAATCTGCCCGAACTCCTCGGTGGAGCGGCCGATCTCCCGCTCGAAGAAGCCGTTGCGCTCCAGGTTTACGCCGGCCCGCTCCACGTATTCCTGCGGGGTCCAGACCATCATCACCCGGGAACCGTCCGGTCGGATGGCCGTCGGGATCAGCCGCGCGCCGTCCGCAAACAGGGTGTGGAAGCGGGCCCAATCACGCGCCTGGCCGGCGGGGCCGGAGATCACGTCGTAGAGCGCGGTGATGATCGCATCGATGGAGGCCACATCGGCGGGGTTGGCCGATGCCTGTTGGGCGGATGCCGTCGGAGCGAGCGGTGACGCGAGCATCGTGACGGCGGCAAGCAAGGTGAACAGCCAAACGCGAGCCTGTCTCAAGTCGGAACTCCCGGTGAGGTGGGGGCGTGAAAAGTAGCCCTACGGCCGCTGGGGATGGGCCGTTTCAGGGGCCCCTGCGGTCAGGGCCTGCGGCCGTCCGCACCCGGCGCCGACTTGACGATCCTGGCGCGCACGACATACGGCACCCCATCGGCGTCCTCGGTCACCGCAATGAGACGATCCGCGCTCACCAGGGGTGCCGGCCTGGGCAGCATCGGGAATGGCAGCCGCACGTCGCCGAGATACCGGCCTTCGGGATCAAAGATGTCAAACACCCGGTTCACGTCACTGGTGTCCGCCGTGGTCGCACTCACCCACAGATGGCCATCCTCAGCCACCAGGAAACCCAGGGCCGCTGGCTTCTGGTTCGGAATGCGGCCGCGATCCACCGTGCCACCCTCATCCGTGAACCACTTCAGCCGGGCCACGGCTGTGTCCTTCTCCTCGCCGCTGACGGCCACCGAAGCGAACGGCTTGGTCACCACCCGGAGCGTGTCCCCGGAGCCGCGCTGCCGCACGAGCTCGTAGGGCCCGGTCAGCAGGCTCCAGAAGTCGCCGTCCCTCGTCAGCCGCCAGGTGAGTGACGACGTATACGGCACGGAGGCGCGGGCAATATTGTCGCCGTTGCGGTGCTCGAAGTACTCCTGGGATTCCCACTGCGGCGGGAACAGGGTGTCCAACGGCGTCAGGGCCGAGTCGTACCGGACCAGCGCGACCGTAAACTCATCGTCCACGATTCGCGGCACGGCATTGTAGAAGTACCCGTTCCGGTCCACTCCTCCCGGCCAGGGTATGAGGGTAAACCCGCCCGTGATCGGGTGGCCGGCCAGATAGCTGCCGGCCGTATCGAAGACGCTGATGCGTGCCCCCGCCATGTCCACGACGAGCAGGCGACCATCGGGCATCTGGACTATTCCGGTGGCGCGTTGCATTTCCCCCGGGCCGCCACCCCGTCGCCCCACGGTTCGAATGAAGCGACCATCCGCATCGAACACCTTGAATTGCTGCTCGACCGACTCAAACACCCAGATCCGCCCGCCGGCATCCTCCGCCAGCATCCCCAGGCGTCCGAAGAGCTCAGGACCCTCTCCGTCCGCCGACCCGATTCGCAGGTCCTCCACTACTTCCCACCGGGCGTCCCCGCCCCAGACGCCCTCGGCCGGGTTGGTGACCAGCACGCGACCGCCGGGCAGCGTATCGATGGTGCCGGCCCATTCGCGGCTTTCCACTCCCCCACAGGCCGCCAGAGCGCCCGTGAGGACCCAACCAATTTCCTGGATTTTCATGTCTTCTCCATGTCAGCCGAGCGAGGGGGATACTACCTGAGACGCCCCAAAGCTCGAAAGCGTTGGGGACGGCACAGGCCCTCTCACATCTTTGACCGCGCTTCTATCTTGCAGCCATGCACCAGCGCCTGCTCCTGCTGCTCCTGCTCGCCGCCTGCGGCCGCGCCCCGGCGCCCCAGGCGACCCCGCTCCCCGCGGCGGACCAGGTGGTCCGCCTCACCGTGCTGCACATCAACGACGTCTATGAGATCACCCCGGTCGAGGGCGGCCGCTCCGGCGGACTGGCTCGCGTAGCCACCATTCGGCAGCAGCTCCTCCGCCAGAACCCCAACCTGCTCTTCACCCTCGGCGGTGACTTCTTCAGCCCCTCCGCCCTCGGCACCGCCCTGGTGGCCGGCGAGCGGCTCGGCGGCCGCCAGATGGTGGCCGTCCTCAACGCCGCGGGGCTCGACCTGGCGGTCTACGGCAACCACGAGTTCGACATCCGCGCCGGCGAGTTTGCCCAGCGCCTGGCCGAGTCCCGGTTCCACTATATCGGCACCAATGTCACCGACTCGCTGGGTAGGGACTTCCCGAAGTCCAGCCGGCACCGGATCTACACCTTCCGTAATCCGGCCGGCCTGGCGGTGCGGGTGGGCGTGGTCGGCTCGGTCATTCCCGACAACCCGGTGCCGTACGTGCGCTACCTGGACTGGTACCAGTCGGTGCGCGACCAGGTGGCGCTGATCCGTGACAGCGTGGATGTCCTGATCGGGCTGACGCACCTGCTGCTCCAACAGGATGTCCGCCTCGCCGAGGAGATCGGCGAGTTCGACCTGATCGTCGGCGGGCACGAGCACGAGAATTGGCTCCTGCGCCGGGGGCCGGAGTTGACCCCGATCGTCAAGGCGGACGCCAATGTTCGCACCATCGCGGTGATCGAGGTGACGTGGCACGCGGCGACCGGTCGCACCCTGGTGGAGCCGCGCATCGTGGCCATTGGCGACACGATCCCCGAAGACCCCGCCGTGGCCGCCGAGGTCCGCCGCTGGACCGACGCGGGCTTTGCCGGGTTCCGGGCCCAGGGCTTCGAACCCGAGCGGGTGGTGGCGACCACCGATGTGGCGCTGGACGGCCTGGAGGCGAACAACCGCAACCGTCCGACCAACCTCAGCTCGCTGATCGCCGCGGCGTATTTCGCCGAAGCCGGGAACGTGGACCTGGGCCTGGTGAACACCGGCTCGATCCGGATTGATGACGTGCTGTCCGCCGGCCCGATCACCGAATATGACCTGATCCGCGTGCTGCCGTTCGGGGGGAATGTCTTCACGGTGACAATGAGCGGCGGGCTGCTCCGCCGCGTGCTGGACCAGGGTGAGGCGAACCGGGGCAGCGGGGGTTACCTGGCTCACCATCGCGTCTCCCGTGATGCCGACGGTGGCTGGCGTGTGGGTGACGCGCCGCTGGACGATGCCCGCAACTACTCCGTAGCCCTCTCCGATTTCCTGGTCAGCGGGCGCGAGCGCGGGCTGGATTACCTCAACTTCGACAACCCGGGCCTGACCATGGGCCGGGAGCTCCGGGATGTGCGGCTGGCGCTGAAGGACGAGATGGTGCGGCGCTGGGGGCGGTAGGCGCCTAGGGCAATCGCCGCACCTTGATATTCCGAAACGCCACGTAGGATCCGTGTTCCTGCAACCCGATGTGCCCGGTGGTGGCCTTGGCGTAGAGCGGCCAATCCGCGAACTTGCTCGCCGCCACCCGCGCCAGCCAGTCGGGGCTGCCCAGCTCGAACTCCACGACCTTGGCGCCGTTGAACCAGTGCTGCACCAGATTCCCGTTTACCACAATCCGGACGGTGTTCCACTCGCCCACCGGGCGGGCATGGTGGTGGGCCACACCATGTAAAGCGTAATTCGAGCCCGCCGAGGTCAATTCGGAGCCGCCGTCTCCATGGCGCTCGTTGTCCAGGATCTGCATCTCGGCGGCGCCCAGGTAGATGATCGAGGCTTCCTCCGTCGCGCGGTAGAAGATCCCGCTGTTCCCTGCCGGCCCCTCCGCGCTCAGCTTCCACTCCAGCATCAGCTCAAAGTTGGTGAACTGCTCCTCGGTGACGATGTCGCCGCCCTGGGCCACCCGGGTCAGCGCGCCGTCCACCACCTGCCAGCCGTCACGAATCGCCTGCTGGCGGAAGTTGCGCCAGCCGTTGGTGGTCCGCCCGTCAAACAGCAGCTGCCAGCCCGCCGCACGCTCGGCGTCGGTCAGGGTGTTGGGGGCGGACTGGGCGGCGAGCGGCAGCGCAATGAGCAGCGCGCAGACGGTCACAATCAAGGATCGTGCCTGCATGGTGTGCCTCGCGTCGTGGTCGGGTCAGGCCGGAATCTAGCACCAGTTCTGCTTCTCAGGTCACGGTGATCGGCCCGGGTCCGGCGGATGCACTTGCGACGGCGGTGGTGGTGCTGGGACGCCGCCCGGTCGAGGTATCTTTCCGGGCAACACCCCCACCCGGAGTTCGGATGTCACCCCTCGACCGCCGCACCTTCCTCAAGACTTCCACCGTGGCGGCCGCAGGGTTGGCCGCCGCCAGGCCCGCCTTTGGCGCGCCGGCCATCCGTCGGTTCGGCCGGCCGATGGTGATCTCCGACCTCAGCGGCTTTGAGTACCGCAACGGTGGCAGCGAGAACGCCGTGGAGCGCGCCTTCCGTGGCATCACCAGCGGGGAAGATCCGCTCGATGCGCTGGTGGCCGGCGTCAACATCCCCGAGCTGGACCCGGAGGAAATCGGGATCGGCTTCGGCGGGCTGCCGAACGCCAATGGCGTCGTGGA
Organism: Gemmatimonadales bacterium; assembly: GCA_046260395.1. Classification (GTDB taxonomy): domain Bacteria; phylum Gemmatimonadota; class Gemmatimonadetes; order Gemmatimonadales; family GWC2-71-9; genus JAWXBA01. The sequence goes on along the minus strand of JBHEPH010000056.1, from coordinate 5,362 downwards.
ACTCGACGCCTCGGTGATGCATGGTCCCCGACGCTGGGCAGGTGGGGTGGCTGGGATCACCGGCGTGCGCACACCCTCGCTCGTGGCGAAGGCGGTGGCCGAGCGCACGGACCACCACTTGATCGTTGGCGCTGGCGCCCGGCAGTTCGCCCAGGACCTGGGGTTCGCCGTCGAGGATGATCTCAACACTCCTCGCTCACGTCAGCTCTGGCTGGAGTGGCGCCGGCGCGTGGACCCCGAGCACTGGCTCGATCCGCTCGAGCGGCTGCGCAGTGCCGGCGTCCGTGGGGAAACCGACCCCGATGCCATCCGCCGCCGGCCGCCGGGGGACCTGCAGCTCGCCATGCGCCGGCGCGCCGACGCGTTCCTGGCCGCCGGGCTCTCGATGGTGGATGACGGCTTGATCCCCGCGCACTCCTTCTGGGGCACCATCAGTTGCCACGCCGTCACGCCCACGGGGGATCTGTGTGGCGTCACGACCACCAGCGGTCTGGCCTGGAAGATTCCCGGGCGCGTGGGGGATTCCCCGATCCTCGGTGCCGGTCTGTATACCGACAACGCGGTCGGCAGCGCGGGCTCCACCGGTCGCGGCGAGGCCAACCTCTACAACCTCAGCAGCTACCTCATCGTGGAGGAGATGCGCCGGGGCCGCAGCCCGAAGGATGCGGGGATGGAGGCGCTGCGGCGGATCCGTGCCAATACGGTCGAGCCACGCCTGCTCAACAGCCGCGGCCTGCCCAACTTCGACATCCGATTCTTCGCGGTGAACAAGGCGGGTGACTACGCCGGCGTGGCAATGTACGGCAGCGGCGAGCAGCAGTTCGCGGTGTGTGACGAAAACGGGGCGCGAGTCGAGCGGTTGACCGGACTCCTGGAGGGGACGCCGGGGGGGTGAGCGGGGAGCAGGGAACAGGGAACAGGGAACGGGGGAACGCGTCCGCCTGTCCGCCTATTCCCGCACCCCCAGCCGGGCCAGATCCGCCTCCGCCGCGATCCGCCCGAAGCCCGCCCAGTAGGCGTCCTCCGCCACCCGGCGCAGCAGGAAGAGTGCCCGGTCGCGATCCCCGTCCAACAGTTCATCAATCGCCGTCCCGTAGGCGCGCGTCTCAAACCGCCCGCTCGGCGGCGTGGGATTGAGCAGCTCCGTGCGGGGGTGGAGCCCCTGCCGCGCCAGGAGCGTCTGGTAGTAGGCCGTGTTCGCGGAGACCTCCATGCCCGGCACGATCGTCTCGAGCAGTCGCCGTGCCTCCGCGTCGCGCCCCGCACGCCGCAGCGACCGGTACGCCCAGTCCGTGATCGCCACCTTGCTGTCGTCCCGCGTCGCGATCTCCGCGCAGGGCCGCTGCCCCGCCAGCGCCGGCGTGCCGACCATGCCGAGCGCGCGGCGGTCGGTGGCCTGCCGGATGCAGCGGAGGTACTCGTCAGCGGCCTCGCGGAATCGGCCGAGCAGGTAGAGGGCCAGCCCGCGGTGGTAGGCCACGTCGAAGTCGTACGGGGCCAACTGTCGGGCGCGGTTCAGGTCGCTGAGTCCCTCCTCGAACTTCCGCAGTGTCAGGTAGCGGTGTCCGCGGAAGCGGTAGAGTCGCCAGTCGTTCGGCGCGATGGCCAGGGCGCGGGTATACAGCGCCTCCTCCTCGTCGTAGCGCATCGCGTTCCGCATCTCGCGCGCCGCCGCGATGATCCGCTCCACATCGTTGGGCGCGGCCGCCAGGTCGGCGTCGAGACGCGCCTGAAGCTCGGCGTTGGGCGTCGGCCGCGCATGCAGCCGCTCCCCGAAAAGCGAAAGCACCACCGGAGGCCGGCGCTCGCGGGCGCGCAGGAAGACCTGTAGCCCATCAGGCCGCGGGTTCCAGAAGGTCAGTACCATCCGCCCGTCGGCGTCGGTTTCGACCGAGGCGGGCATATCGGAATGGGTCAGGTACCAGCCATGCGGCAGCACGACCCGGTTCATCGCCCGGCCGAAGCTCCGGTCCCACACCAGCTCGTCGCCCATCCGCGCGTAGCGATTGGCGTCCACATACGTCTCGTGGATCCGAATCCGGGTGCTCGCCCCTGCCTGCGCCGCCGGAAACGAGATCACCACGACCTCCGCATCCGCCGCGGCCTGCGCAGCTGAGAGGACCCCCCGCTCCACCGCCAGCTGGCCGCGCAGCGTTTCGTTCCGCAGCTCTTCACCGGTATCCAGGTTGAAGGCCCACGGATCGCGCACCTGGCTGCCCGCCCGCACCACGTTCAGGTAGCGGTCCACTCCCGGGCGCGTTTCGGTATAGTCGTGGTAGAGGCGGAACGCGTTCGATTCCGGCTGCTCCAGGAAGTAGATGATGTCCCGATTCTCGACGGCGCGCTCGCCGAAGGTGCGGTCGGTGCGCGCGTACGAGCCGTCATAGCCGCCCGAGGAGCCCGCACCGGCGGGCGGCGCGGCCCGCGGGCGCTGAGCCCGCGCCGATTCGGCCAGCGCCGCGGCGGCCGCCGCAGGCAGGGGGCGCGCCCGCACGGTATAGGTGAGTGACTGGCGCTCGACATTCATGAAGCTGACGCGGATCCGTCCGTCGGCCTCGACGTTGACCTGTGACGGCACGTTGACCGAGGCCAGTTCATACCCGGCCGGCAGTACCACGCCGTTGCGGGCAATGCCCAGGGAACGGGTGAACAGGATGCCACCCGCCTCGACCCGGTAGCTGGCGGTGTCGGTGTAGGTCTTGTCGATGCGCACCCGGGCGCCGCCACCCGCAGGCACCGGCCGCGCCAGGTCCACCTCGATGTAGCGACCATCGAGCGAGGCCCGGGGATGCGCCCGCTGGCGCGCCGCTTCGCCGCTTACCACGCGCCAGGACAGGACGGCACCGGTATGCGCGTCGGTCACGCCATGAACGACGGATTCCGCGCCAGCGCGAATGCTGTTGTAGAAGTGGCGCGCGCCCGGAGTGGTCGCGGTGACATCATAGATGATGCGGAAGGCGCCGGAGCCGGGGGCCTGGAGTTCGTAACGGGTGTAGTCGTCGGCCTGGGTCTGTGGTGCGCTGCCCTGGGCCGCAAGGAGTACCGGCGCGACCAGCGCGCCAATGGCGACAGCAAGGAGGCGATACATGGCGGGCTCCGGCGTAGTGGGGTGATGCCGGGAAGCTAATGGGGCCCCGGCGCCCGGGCGGAGTGCGGTGGCCCGGTGCCCGTTGGCCCCTCCCTCCGCCTCAGGCCTCCGCCGGAACTGCCTGTCCTTTGCCCGAGCCGGCAAACTTTCGCTTGTAGTACGCCCCGGTTCGGCTAATCGCCACCACCCCGACAACCACCGGCACAAACCACGCGAGCATGCCCCAGTCACCGAGCGAATAGCCAGGGATCATGCGGCGGGCGCCGAAGTTGAGGAACGCGACATGGGCTGCAATACCGCTGCCGATCATTCCGCCGAAGTGCTCGTACCACCAGTAACGTGGATCCGTGGGCGGCTTTCGGATGAAGGCCAGCATCGCCTGCCCGGTTAGCAATCCGATCAGGGAGAACCCCGCCAGCAGCCAGATCTGCATCCCCACGCCGAGGGCAAGCGTCACCACGCCACTGCCCAGGTTGAGCCCGGCCAGCGCGCGATAGGTCGGGGTGATGAGCTGGGCCGGCCCTGACTTGGATCGCAAGGCCCGGAGCCCGGTGTAGAGCGCCGTGGTGGTGATCACCACGAGGTACAACAGGAATGTGCCACCGATCCAGTCGCCTTGGGCAAACGTCGAGATGGCCAGGGGCACCCCGGTCATGGCCACCAAGCCCATCCCGTACACGTACACCCTGCCGGCTCGGCGATGCAGCGGACCGCCCTTCCTGGCAACGGCCGGCACCCAGAACGAGACCAGGCCAACCATGCCCCCGGCTACGTGGACCAGCAGCAGCAGCTTAAGCAGCGTACCCATGGGCGCCCTCCTTGATCCGGTCTTCAATGCGGCGGATGCACCGGCTGGCCCACGCAGCCTTGGTCGTGAGCTTGTGAATCCCGAGGTCCAGGGTCAGCTGGGCGTAGAAGTCGTCGCGATCCGTGCAGTCAGGATAGCTCGGGTCTTCCGCCGCCCACCCCTTGGCAATGCCCTGCAGGACGTCCAGCTCCCGGTCCAGCTCGACGCGCAACCCATGCATGAAGTCGAGTGCCAGGCGATCGTCCTCGAGCGCACCGAGGAAGAAGGTCTGGGCCAGGAAGCCGATTCGTTCCGTCGCCAGCGTGGGGGCGGTGGTCAGCCACTCCCGCAGGGCCGCACGCCCCGAAGCGGTGAGCTGATACACGCGTCGAGCGGGCCCTCGCTCCGACGGCTCCTCGTGCACCAGGAGTAAACCCTCCCGCTCCATCCGGTTCAGGGTACGGTAGATCTGTGGAAGATCGGCTGCCCAGAAGTGGGAGAATATGTTGTCGAACGCGGCCTTGATGTCGTAGCCCGACGAGGGGGAGCGGAGGATCCCAAGGAGGATGTGGTCGAGGCTCATGTAGTCAATGTAGATGCAAACACATCTACTGTCAATATGTGTCAACATATACCTACACTTGCCGGCGAGCCGTCTGCTTGCCAACCCATATCTCGTTTTATTGATGACACTTACGTCGAAATGATGACGCCAGGACTCCGAGCTGACCCGATATTGGCTGGCGATCACCGTTGGCTGCCCCGCCACCGGATTCCGGTATGTTGCCTAAACCAAATCGTTGGGTTATCTTGCCAATGCCTGTTGTCCTGCGAGCCGGTGGGTTCACCGTGCACATCTACCA
>JBHEPH010000056.1:0-614 GCA_046260395.1 Gemmatimonadales bacterium | reverse complement strand
ACACCAGGCGATGCTGGACGCCACATGGAGGCAGATGCATGAAGAAGTGGACCCTGACCTACGCTGACATCCTGGCCCAGATTCCCGAAGCCACCCGCCGTGGCGAGGAGTCGCTCCGCAATGATCCGCGGGCCCAGCGAGCCTCCTACGATCGGGCCACGCGCAGCCTCCATGTCGAGATGACCAACGGCACCAGCTTCACCATGCCGATCGCTCGGCTGCCGCACCTGGGCCACCTGAGTGACGATGAACTGGGCGAAGTCGCGCTGACCCCGTTCGGTTATGCGTTGGAGTGGGCGGGCCCCAACACCGACGTCACGATCGAGTACCTCGCCGAGCTTGCCTTCGGGAAGCCGATGCTGATGCGGGCCGCCGGCCGCGCCGGCGGCCGCTCACGCTCGGAGGCCAAGGTTCGCGCCGCCCGCGCCAATGGCAAGAAGGGCGGCCGGCCGCGCAAGACCCCGTAGGGGCGCGCCCATCGGGCGCGCCCTCGCCCCCCAACCATCGCGCCTGTAGGGGCGCGCCCGATGGGCGCGCCCCTACAGGGTCGTCCACGCCGGATTATTCGGCCACGTTTCGCGGGAATTCGGTTACCACGATCGCGCATCGAGATC
>JBHEPH010000055.1:16497-16914 GCA_046260395.1 Gemmatimonadales bacterium | reverse complement strand
CTGTACGCGGAGCCGCCCGCCGCCTCGGCCGACCCTGGCCAGCCGGAGGGCCCGGTTGTCCCGATAGAGGACCTGGCACCCGACGCGCCCGAGCCCGCCCTGAACGCCTTTGAGGCCTCGCTGCACACCTACGGCAGGCTCCTGGCGGGGCACGCGGAACCGCTCCTTCCCGCCACGCTCCCCCCGGCACGCACTCCGGTGGCGCCGGCGTCCGTGGCGCTGACTGAGGTTGCCCTCGAGGAAGCCGGCGCGGTCGTCCCGATCGAATCGCTGCTCTACCGTGGCCGGAGCGCCCTGATCCGCGCCAATGAGGTCCGGCAGGAAATTGACGCCATCATCGCCGCCCTCAAGGCCGAGCGCCGCCTGGAGCCGCTGATCCAGGAACTGATGGACCTCGTCCCCCTGGCGCTTGACGAC
>JBHEPH010000055.1:13520-16487 GCA_046260395.1 Gemmatimonadales bacterium | reverse complement strand
GCTCTACTGGGCGCTGCAGGGGGTCGACCTCGGCGCAGCCTGGGCCGCCGCGCGCGGAGCCGACACCACGTGGCTGCTGCTCGGCGTCCTGGTGGCCACCCTGACCTTCGTCATCCGCGTGCCGCGCTGGCAACAGCTGTTGCGCACCGATGACCAGCGTCCGCTGCCCGCCGCCCCTGCCTGGCACGGCATCGCCATCGGGTTCATGGCGAACAACCTGATCCCCCGCAGCGGCGAGGTACTCCGCGCCTTCGTGGCCAGCCGGCTGGCCACGGTGGGGTTCACCAAGGCATTTTCTTCCGTGGCCGTCGAACGAATCTTCGATGGCCTGACCCTCACCGCGATGCTCGCCGTGGCGCTGCTCTCCCCCGCGATCCCCGATGATGCCACCGTCAACGACATCCTGCTGCGCGACCTGGCCGTCCGCGGCGGCATCATCTGCCTGATCCTCCTGGTCGCTGCCATCCTGGTCGTGCTGCTCCCCGCCCGCGCCGAGCGCGTGGCGCGGAAGGTGATCCCCTGGCCCAAGGTTGCTGAACGGGTGGCGGGACTGATCCACGGCGTCGCCGAGGGCCTCGCCGCGCTGCGATCCGTGGCCAGGCTCGTCGCGGTGGTGGCCTGGTCCATCGTGCTGTGGCTGGTCGGCGCGGCTTCGTTCCTCCTCATGTTCCGCGCGTTCGGGCTCGACCTGGGCTGGAGCGCCGCGCTGCTCGTCCAGGCGGTCCTCGCATTTGGCGTGGCGCTGCCGTCCACGCCCGGCTACGTGGGGGTCTTCGAGGGGGTGGTCGTTGCGGTGCTGTCGGTCTTCGGCGTCGACAAGGACCTCGCGTTCGCCTATGCCGTCACCTATCACGTCACCACCTTCGTCCCGATCACGCTGCTCGGCCTGCTGTCGGTGGTCCGCACCCCGATCGCCTTCGGCGACCTGCGGAAGCGGCCGGCATGACGGATACCGTCACGCTGCCCTGCCCGGCCAAGGTGAATCTCTTGCTCCGTGTCCTGGCGCGGGAGGACGATGGCTACCACGGCATCGAGACGCTGTTCTGCCGAATTTCACTGGCGGATGAGCTGGTGATGGAACGGCGGGACGGGCGCGGCGTCACGATCGAGGTCGAAGGCGGCGACACCGGTCCTGACGAGGAAAACCTCGCGGTGCGCGCCGCGAAGATGGTGCTCGATGCCACCGGCAACCGCGCCGCCCTCCACATCCGGCTGACCAAGCGCATCCCCGTTCGGGCAGGACTCGGCGGCGGGTCGAGCAACGCCGCGAGCGCCCTGGCAGCCGCGGGCCAGCTCACCGGCCATGCGATCCCGCGGGCGGAGTTGCTGCAGTTCGCCAGCCGGCTCGGTGCCGACGTGCCCTTCTTCCTTTCGGGAGCATCCCTGGCGCTGGCCTGGGGACACGGGGAGCGGCTGATGCGGTTGCCGCCGCTCCCCAAGGCGCCGGCGTTGGTCGTGGTGCCGCCGAATGGAATCGGCACGGCCGAGGCGTATCGATGGGTGGATGAGGCCCGGGAAGGGGTGGGCCGGCGGGGCTCCGTGGTGCTCGACGGCGAGGCGCTCGGCTCCTGGGGTGACGTGGCCCGGATGGCCGGCAACGACTTCGAGTCTCCCGTCTTCGGGCGGCACCCTGAGATCCGGGGGGCGTTCGAGGCGCTGGCGGTGACTCACCCTCTGCTCTGTCGGATGACCGGATCAGGGTCCGCCCTGTTTACCGTCTACCGGTCACCCAGCGAGCGGGAGGACGCCAGGATGATGCTCGGTCGGAAGTGGGGGAAGGTGCTGGAGGTCGAAACCGGCTGAGGATCCTGCTAGATTGAGGTCACTGGCCCCTCGTCCAATGGCAGGACATCGGTCTTTGGATCCGAGAATGGTGGTTCGAATCCACCGGGGCCAATCGAGGGCGGTAAGCGGGAACAGCCACCCATCCGCAGCACGACCGGGGAGCATCTCCCGGTCAGCGGGAACACCCCTCGGGGCAGTTCCCGCTTACCTCGCGAAGAAATACACCGGATGTCGGTGTCCGGGAGGTTCCCGCTTACCGCTCACCTTCCAGCCTCCCCTCACGGTACACGTACCGCCGCTCCACCACCATCGTCGGGCAGCACATCGGGTCATCGGGCCCCTGCGTCACCAGCTTCACCATCACGGTGTCCCCCACGAGGCGAAGCCCGGACAGCTCCACCCGGTCGCCGAGAAAGGCGTCCGCCAACACTTCCGCGCCTGTTCCGCCGCGGCCGGTCAGGTACAACCAGGAAAAGGTTCCCGAGCCCCCACCGGACATGACCAGGACAACAGCCGCCACGGCCCGGCCGTCGCCCAGGGTGCCGAACGCCACCGGCTCCACCAGCTGGGCGCCGACCTCCTCCCCGTCGGCTGACGCCCGGAACATCCCGTTTTCCAGCCGGATCCGCCCTGACGCGACCAGGTCGGTGGGGTACTCGGCGCCCAGCAGTTCGGCCCGGGACATGGGCGGATCCACGAGTTCCGCGTCCTCCGGGGTCGCTGCCGGGCGCCCACAGGCGGCCATCAGGGTCAGGAGCGCCAGCCGTTGCAGCGGACGGGCGCGCGAAGGGGCGGAAAGCGGGACCATCACGTAATTTACCCTCGCTCCAAGGGCCGGATTCCTGCGTTGACGCAACCCGCTGAGGCGGGTTATCTTTGAAGGCTGTCACCATGGCGGACTTGACGCATTCCCGTAGCCCGATCCTGCTCATGAGCGGCTCGGCGAACCGTGAGCTTTCGGAGGAACTGTCCGAGCACCTGGGACAGCCACTCTGCAAGGTCACGCTGCGGCGCTTTGCGGACGGTGAAATCTTCGTCAAGATCGACGAAAATGTCCGGGGGCGGGATGTCTACATCATCCAGCCCACCAATCCGCCGGCCGAGAACCTCATCGAGCTGCTGCTGATGATGGACGCGGCGCGGCGGGCCAGTGCGGCGCGGATCACCCCGGTGATCCCCTAC
>JBHEPH010000055.1:4760-13510 GCA_046260395.1 Gemmatimonadales bacterium | reverse complement strand
GACCAGCCCCGCGTGGCGATCAGCGCCAAGCTGATGGCCAACATGGTCTCGATGGCCGGGGCGGACCGGGTGCTGGCGATGGATTTCCATCAGCACCAGTTGCAGGGGTTCTTTGACCTGCCGGTGGACCACCTGTACGCGGCGCCGGTCTTCGTGAACCACTACCGGCAGAAGCAGTTGGACAACCTGGTGGTGGTGGCCTCCGACGTCGGCGCGGCCAAGATGGCGCGCGGGTTTGCCAAGCGGCTCAACGCCAGCCTGGCGATCATCGACAAGCGCCGGACGGCCGCCAACGTCGCCGAGGCGGTCAACGTGGTGGGTGAGGTCGAGGGGAAGGACTGCATCATCCCCGACGACATGATTGATACCGGGGGCACGATGGCCGAGGCGGCCACCGCCCTCAAGCGGCTGGGCGCCAACCGGGTGTTCATCTGCGCCACGCACGCGCTGCTGTCAGGCCCCGCCTGCCAACGGCTGCAGGATTCCCCCGTGGAGGAAGTCGCGGTCAGCAACACCGTCGCGATCCCGGAGGAGAAGCGCTTTCCGAAGCTGAAGGTCCTTTCGATCGCCGGACTGTTGGCCAAGGCGATCGGCTACACGCACAGCGACCAGTCCGTCAGCGCGCTGTTCGACTGAACCAGACAGGGTGAGACCATGGCACACGATGTGACACTTTCCGCCGCCTCCCGCACCGACACCGGCAAGGGCGTGGCCCGTTCGCTCCGCCGCAACGGGCAGATTCCGGCCGTCATCTACGGCCACGGCCGTGACCCCGAAAGCCTCTCCCTCGACGCCACGGCGCTTGAGCGGCTCCTGGTCGGCATTTCGGCCAGCACCACGGTGCTGAACGTCGAGGTCGAGGGCCGCGCACCGGTGCGCGCCCTGATCCGCGAGATCCAGCGCAACCCGGTCCGCCCGAGCGACGTCCTGCACGTGGACCTCTTCGAGGTTCAGGCCGACGAGGCGATCGACGTGGAGGTCCCCGTGCACCTCATCGGCGTCCCCGAGGGCGTGCGTGTGGGCGGCGGCACCCTGGAACAGGCGCTGCACACCCTCACAATCCGCGTGCTGCCGGGTGACATCCCCGAGTCCATTGACCTGGACGTCGCCGCCCTGACGATTGGCCACGCCATCCACGTCCGCGACGTCACGGTACCCAACGCCGAGATCCTCAACGACGAGGAACTCCCGGTGGCCTCGGTCATCCCGCCGCGTGTCGAGACCGTGGCGCCGGTTGCCGAGGCGGTGGCGGAGGGGTCGGCCGAGCCCGAATTGATCCGGAAGACCAAGCCGGAAGACGAAGAGTAGGAGCGGGCCGCTGTTCGCGATCGTGGGCCTGGGGAACCCGGGCCCCGAGTACGAGGAAACCCGGCACAACGCGGGCTTCCTGCTGGTGGACCACTTGGCGAAGCGCTGGGGCGTGGACAGCTTCCGCCGCGATGGACCCTCGCGGGTGGCCAAGGTACAGACAGAAGCCGGGGAACCGGTCTGGCTCGTCAAGCCCCAGACCTACATGAACCGCAGCGGGGCGGCGCTCGCGCCATTCCGGGGCAGCCCCGCCTTCGACCCGGCGCGCCACCTGCTGGTGCTGGTGGACGATGTTTCGCTGGAGCCTGGTCGCTTCCGCCTCCGCTCGACGGGCAGCGCCGGAGGGCACAACGGCCTCAAGAGCATCGAGGCCGCCCTGCGCAGCCAGGAATACGCCCGGCTGCGAATCGGGGTGGGCGCCAAGCCCCCCGAGTGGGACGACCTCGCGGACTGGGTCCTCAGCGACTTCACGACCGAGGACCGGGCCGCCCTCGACGAGGTACTGGACGCCATGGCCGACGCAGTCGAGTGCTGGATGCTCGATGGCATCGAGCCGGCGATGAACCAATACAATCGGACATGATTCCCTCTTCCCCTCACCTCCCGAGACCATGATCGAATCCCTGTCCCTCTACGCGCTGATCGTGGGCCTCGTCGGCCTCGTGGCCACGGCGATGGCCTTCCTCGGCGTGCGCCGGCAGCCTGCCGGCTCGGCGGTCATGCAGGGCCTCGCCGGCCAGATTCAGGTTGGCGCCATGGCCTTCCTGCGCCGCGAGTACCTCGTCCTGCTCCCCTTCCTGGGCATCGTGGCCGTCCTGCTCGGCTTCGCGGTCGGGCCCAAGACGGCCATCGCGTACGTGCTGGGCGGCCTGGCCTCGGTGGCCAGCGGCTGGCTCGGCATGCGCGGCGCCACACTCGCCAATGTGCGGACCGCCGAAGCGGCGCGGGCCAGCGGCCAGGCGGCGGCGCTGCGGGTGGCCTTCGGCGGCGGCTCCATCATGGGCCTCGCGGTGGCCTCGCTCGGCCTGGCCGGCGTCACCCTGGTCTTCATGACCCTGGGCAGCACCGAGCTGGCCACCAACACCAAGCTGTTCTCCGAGATCATCGCCGGCTTCGCGATGGGCGCCAGCTCGATCGCGCTCTTTGCCCGCGTCGGCGGCGGCATCTACACCAAGGCCGCGGACGTTGGCGCCGACCTGGTGGGCAAGGTCGAGGCCGGTATCCCCGAGGATGACCCCCGCAACCCGGCCACCATCGCCGACAACGTCGGCGACAACGTCGGCGATGTCGCCGGCCTGGGCGCCGACATCTTCGAGTCCTACGTGGGCTCGGTCATCGCCACGGTGGCGCTGGCTGCCACCTCGCTGGTGATTCCCGACGCCAACCGCGTCACCGCGATGCTGTTGCCCCTCGGCTACATCACCGCCGGCCTGGTCGCCTCGCTCATCGGCATCCTGACCATGCGGGTGCTGGCCAAGGGCGACCCGGCGTCCGCGCTGCGCTACGTCACCTTCATTGCCGCGGGCCTCTTCCTGGCCTTTGCCTGGTGGCTCACCAGTGTGATGCCCCTGGGCATGACCCGCGCCGACGGCACGATGCTGCCGGCGATGGGCCCCTTCTGGGCCGTACTCGCCGGCACGATTTCGGGCATCACGATCGGCCTGATCACCGAGTACTACACCGCGATGGGCCCGGTGCGCCGGATTGCCCAGTCGTCGGAGACCGGCCCCGCCACCAACATCATCGCAGGCCTCGCGGTGGGCATGGAGAGCACCATCGCCCCGGTGTTGATGATCTGCGCCGCCACCTGGGTCTCGTACTCGGTGGCTGGCCTCTACGGCATCGCCATCGCCGCCGTCGGCATGCTGGCCACCGTCGGCGTCACGATGTCGGTGGACGCCTACGGCCCGATCGCCGACAACGCCGGCGGCATCGCGGAAATGAGTCACCTCGGCAAGGAAGTCCGCGCGATCACCGATGGTCTCGACGCCCTCGGCAACACCACCGCCGCGATCGGCAAGGGCTTCGCGATCGGCTCGGCGGCGCTCACCGCGCTGGCGCTCTTCTCGGCCTACTCGTCGAAGGTCGGCCTGCAGGCGACGGGCATCGACATCGTCGATCCAGTGGTCGTGGTCGGGCTGTTCCTCGGTGGCGCGCTCCCGTTCTTCGTGGCCGCGCTCACCATGACGGCCGTAGGTCGGGCCGCCGCGGGCATGGTGGAGGAGGTCCGCCGCCAGTTCCGCGAGATCCCCGGCCTGCTCGAGGGCCGCGAAGGCGTGTTGCCCGACAGTGCCCGCTGCGTGGACATCTCCACCAAGGCCGCGCTGCGCGAGATGATCATCCCCGGCGTGGCGGCCGTGGCCGTGCCGGTGGCCACCGGCTACTTCTTCGGCGTCGAGACGCTCGGCGGCCTGCTGGCCGGCGCCACCGTCACCGGCGTCATGATGGCGCTCTTCATGGCCAATGCCGGCGGCGCCTGGGACAACGCCAAGAAGTACATCGAGGGCGGTGCGCACGGCGGCAAGGGCTCCGAGCCGCACAAGGCCGCCGTCGTCGGCGACACCGTGGGTGACCCGTTCAAGGACACCTCCGGCCCCGCCATGAATATCTTGATCAAGCTCATGGGCGTGGTGTCGCTGGTGCTGGCGCCCTGGTTTGCGAGCCTCGCACGATAGCTTGAAGTGAGAAGGGAGAAGGGAGAAGCGACCGCTCTCCCTTCTCTACTCCCCACTTCTCGCTTCCAACTTCTCGCTTCTCCCTCCGGTATCCATGCTCCGCCTTGGCATTGTCGGTCTGCCGAACGTCGGCAAATCCACGCTCTTCAACGCGCTGACCTCGGCCGGCGCGCTGGTGGCGAACTATCCCTTTGCCACCATCGAGCCAAATACCGGTGTGGTGCAGGTGCCCGACCCGCGGCTCGACACGCTGGCCGAGATCGTCAAGCCGGAGCGCGTGCTCCCGGCCACGGTGGAGTTCGTGGACATTGCCGGGCTGGTGAAGGGCGCCAGCCAGGGTGAAGGGCTGGGCAATCAATTCCTGGCCACCATCCGCGAGGTGGACGCGATTGTGCATGTGGTGCGCTGCTTCGAGGATGACGACATCCAGCACGTCATGGGCAGCGTGGACCCGGTCCGTGATCGCGACATCATCAACATCGAGCTGGGGCTCAGCGACCTGGCCACCTGTGAGAAGCGTCTGGACCGGGCCCAGAAGTCCGCCCGGGCCAACGACCCCGGCGCCAAGGCCGAGGTGGTGCTGCTTGAGCGCCTGATCGTGGTATTGGGTGAGGGGAAGCCCGCCCGGCTGGTGCAGCCGGAGCAGGACACGCTGGTGGCCTACCGGCAGCTCAACCTGCTCACCGCCAAGCCGGTGCTCTACGCCGCCAATGTGCGCGAGGAAGAGATCAACGACGGGAACAGCTTTGTTGAGGCATTGAAGGCCCAGCTTGCTACCGAAGGTGAAGTCGCCGAAGTGGTGACCTTCAGCGCCAAGGTGGAGGCGGAACTGGCCGAGCTGCCGCTGGAGGATCGGAAGGACTTCCTTGAGTCACTTGGCCTGAGCGAGAGCGGCCTGGACCGGCTGGCCCACGCCGCCTACCACCTCCTCGGCCTGCAGAGCTACTTCACAGCCGGAGAAAAGGAAGTCCGCGCCTGGACGATTCACAAGGGTGACAAGGCCCCTGCGGCGGCGGGCGTGATCCACTCCGACTTCGAGAAGGGCTTCATCCGCGCCGAGACGGTGTCGTACGCGGATTTTGTGAAGGCCAACGGCTGGAAGGGCGCGCGGGAACAAGGGGTGAGCCGGGCCGAGGGCAAGGAGTACGTGGTGCAGGATGGGGATGTGTTGTTGTTCCGGTTTACCTCGTAGGGGCGAGGCCTGCCTCGCCCGCATCATGGAGCCGGGCGAGGCAGGCCTCGCCCCTACGGTCTCATCACCAGGTAGTCTACGAGCACAAACGTCATCGCCCGCATCCCCACCGGAATCGCCGAGTCATCCGCGCGGAAGGTCGGCGAGTGGTGCGGCCCGCTCGTGGTGCCCGGCACCAACGTGCCCAACCCGAAGAAGTGGCCCGGCGTCTCGTTGGCAAAGTAGGAGAAGTCCTCCCCTGTCATCTCGGGGCCGCGTACGATCACCCGCTGCGGTCCGACCGCCCGCTCCAGGGTGCCACGCATCCGGTGCGCCAGCGTGGTGTCGTTGATGACCGACGGATAGCCGCGGCGGTAGTCGAACTCCGCACGGGCTCCGGCACTCGCGGCAATCCCGTCAATCACTTCCCGCATCCGGCGCTCGACGAGGTCACGAACCTGCGGGCTGTGGGTCCGCACCGTCCCGCGCAGCTCAGCCATCGCTGGAATGATGTTCTCCCGGTCGCCGCTCTGGAACATCCCCGTGGTGATGACGACCGACTGAACCGGCGGCACGTTTCGCGAGGCGATCGTCTGCCAGCCCAGCACCACCTGGCTCGCCACCACGATCGGATCCACTGTTTCCTGCGGACGCGCCCCGTGACCCTGCACCCCGTGCACCCGAGCTACGAACCGGTCGGAGGCCGCTGACAGCGGCCCCACGCTCCACGAGAGCATTCCAACGGGCATCCCGCCTGCTGCGTGCAGGCCGAAGACCGCGTCGGGCCTGCGGTCACGCCAGATCCCCTCCGCCAGCATCCGCTGCGCCCCGCCGAACGGGTGCCCCTCCTCCACACCCTCCTCAGCCGGCTGGAAGATGAATTGCACGGAGCCCGGGAGATCAGCTCTCAGTTCCGAGAGGATGGCCGCGACGCCGAGCTGCACCGCCACGTGGATATCATGGCCGCAGGCGTGCGCGATGCCCACGTCACGGCCATTCCACATCCCCCGCTTGGTGGAGCGGAAGGGAAGGTCGGTGTCCTCCACAACTGGAAGGGCGTCCATGTCGGCGCGCACGGCGACGAACGGCCCCGGGCGCCCACCGCGCAGCACGGCGGTGATGCCGGTGGTGGCAATGCCGGTCTGGATCTCGGTAAAGCCGAGCTTACGGAGAAATTCCACCACCAGTGCGGCGGTCTCCTGTTCCTGATTGCCGAGCTCGGGGTTCTGGTGGATCCGGTGGCGGAGTGCCGTGATCTCGGGGGTCCACTTGGCGATCGCCGCCTCGATGCGGGCGTCGAACGGGCCGGCAGCCTGCTGGGCCGGCACCACGGCTGGCGAGCCGACGGCGAGCGCCACACCGAGCATCAACGACGTACGAACGCTACGCGGCATCGGCTGCCTCCAGGAGGGTCTTGTGCAGTCGCGGGTCCAGTCCGGGGATGGCTGCCAGTGCGCGCGCCTCGTCGGGGCGCGCGCGCCGGTGGGTGTGGGCATCGGCGGCGCGGGCAATGGTCCAGGCGGGGTTCGGCCGCTCCAGCAGGGTCACTTCCATCCCCGCCTCCACGTCCCCTTCCACGAGCACCTTCAGGTACCAGCCGCTGCGGTGGTTGTCGAGCACCAGTCGGATGATCTCCTTCACGCCCAGCCAGCGGGCCAGGGTGTTGCAGGGGCCGCGGGGGATCGTCACCTCGACGTCCACCTGGCCCATCCGCAGGCGGTCACCGATGCAGGCCGTATCCTCATCCATCCCAGTGACGGTCAGGTTCTCCCCGAACATCCCCGGGCCCATGTCGCTCCGCCCCAGTTCCCTGTTCCACTTCGGATAGTGCTCGGCGCAGTACATCAGGATTGCCTGCCAAGGGCCGCCATGGCAGTTGGTATCGTGCACGCCATCGCCGGCCAGGCCAAGCGGCCCGGCTCGGACGGGGCCAGCCACCGGCCTCTTCTGGATCGCAGTGGCCCAGGGCCGTTCGAGCGGGTTCCCGGCCCCATCCACGGTGTAGGTCTGGGAGGTGCCGGTCTGGAGGGCGATGATTTTGGACATGGAGGGAAAATAGGCGGGTGGGCGGATGCATGGCGGGGTTGGTGTGGGGGCGGACAGCTGGCAAGGTTCGTGTAGGGGCGGACCGTGGTCCGCCCTCGGGTCATGAGCCCTCGCCCCGCCCCAGGGCGGACCACGGTCCGCCCCTACATTGATCTCGTCGCGCCGTCCCTCCTGTCCGCCTACCCGCCTACCCCACCGCCCGCATCCCCACCGACCTCGCCGCAAGCGCCAGGGCGCGATCATGCGTCGCCATCACGAGTTCCTCATTCCGGTACTCGCGCCAGAGTACCGCGGTGGCCAGGTGAATGGCGTCAAGGGTGCCGAGCGCGGTGGGCAGCGGCATCGAGGCCTGGCGCAACACGGCGGTGGTGGGCTCGACGATTTCCATCTCGGCGGTGAGCTGGTAGACGGCTTCCCGGCGCAGGACGAGTTCCTCCTCGTCCAGGGCACCGGCCAGCCGGAGGCGGTCGAGGGTGCGAAGGCACTCCACCTCTACCAGGCCGCTGCCTACCGCGCCGGTGATCGCCTCCCACTCCTCGAGGCGGCCCGGCTGCCCCAGCACCCTCGACGCGCCTCGCGAAGGTACTCGCTGAGCTTGGCCTTCAGCTCGGCGACGCCGACGGTTCTGGGATCGTTTCGCTTCATGACCATAATATGACTATCTATGACTATCATGGCAACACATGCGAGGCGGAGAGGAGCTGCGGCCGACTCGGCAGACCACCTCCCCCGAGCTCCATGAGATCAACGGCCCGTGTGCCCGGGTCGCTTCAGCGACCACCCCTGGCCGAGCCGCGGGTTTACCCGCGAAAACACCGCGAGCACGTCGCACCCCAGGGCGGACCATCCCTCGCGTTGCTCGGGACAGGCTTGTCCGCCCCTACACCGATCCTGTTCATCCTGTCCGCCGGTCCGCCTATCCGACTGTCCGCCCTTCCGCCTGTCCGCCTGTCCGCCTATCTTTGGGGGCTCAACAATTCACCCTCCCGAGCCGCACACCACGAGCCCGGGCTTACGTCCAGAGGAAGGTGCCCGTATGGTCAAGCCATATGAGGTGGTCTACATCTTCGACAGCACCCTCGAAGAGGCGGCCATCTCCCAGAAGCTCGAACAATTCCACGCCCTCATCGCCGTTGACGGCTCCGAACCCCCCGTCCTGAACCATTGGGGCAAGCGGACCCTGGCCTACCCGGTCAAGAAGCGGGAGACCGGGTACTACGTCGTGGCCACCCTCGAGACCAACCCCGAGCTCCTCCCCGAGTACGAGCGCGCGCTCAAGCTCGACGAGGCGGTGCTCCGGTTCCTGGTGGTCCTCAATGAGGAGCCCCCGACGCCGGCCATCGTGGGGACCGACAAGTCTGACGACGACGAGGAGGAATAGTGCGCAACAAGAAGGGTGACCCGATCGCCGAAATGCGCATCCGGGTAATCGACTACAAGGACGAGAAGCTCCTGTCCCGCTTCATCAGCGAGCGCGGCAAGATCCTGCCGCGGCGGCTGTCCGGTGTATCGGCGCGTCACCAGCGGCAGCTCAGCGTGGCGATCAAGCG
>JBHEPH010000055.1:0-4750 GCA_046260395.1 Gemmatimonadales bacterium | reverse complement strand
CACCTACCGGAGCTCGCTGTCGGTCACGATCGGTTCCGGTCAGGAAGCCCCGGCAGCCATCCTCGCGGTGGTGATCTCCGGCCGACCCGTCAAGGGGTTTCGGGCGGCAGTGACGGCCACGATGGCTGCGGTGTTCGGAACCGTCACCTGGGCCGCCATCCTTGGCATTGGCTTCGAGACCTTCCGGACTGCCGTGGAATCCGACCTCAAGGCCGGTTACCAGCAGCTCTTCGGCCCGCGCGGAGATGCCGGGGTGTCGCAGGAAGCTGAACGATTGCTGACCTCGCTGAGCGATTCGGCGGGCAGCATGGCGGCGCTCTATCCGGGGCTGCTGACGGTCCTGGCCGCCATGGGCGTGCTGCTGGCGTGGAACTGGACCCACCGGATTGCCGAGCGCCCGATCGGGCTGGCGATGGGGCGGTTCCGGGCGTTCCGCTTCAATGACCACGTGATCTGGGGTGCTATCTTTACCCTGGCACTGGCCATTGCCCCGGCGGGTCAGGGGGTCAAGCTGCTGGCGGCCAACCTCCTCGTGGTGTGGGTGGCGCTGTACCTGGCCCGCGGGTTGGCTGTCGTGGTGACGTTGGTGGCCGGTTCCCCCCTGCCGGTGCGAGTGGTCTCTGTGGTGTTCGGGTTGCTCCTGCAACCCTTTTCGAGTGGCGCGCTCCTGGCTGTGGGGCTCGCCGATACCTGGTTGGACTTTCGGCGGCGACCGCCGCCTGCGCCTGGAGGGCGTGCCACATGATTGAAGTGATTCTGCGCGAAGACATCAAGACCCTGGGCAAGGCCGGAGCAATGGTCCGGGTCAAGCCGGGCTACGCCCGCAATTTCCTGCTGCCCAAGGGCCTGGCCTACGAGGCCACCGCCGGCAACAAGAAGCGCATCGAGGGGGAGCAGCGCGCCCACCAGGCCAAGCTCAGCGCCGAGAAGGCCGGTGCCCAGGAATTCGCCGCCAAGCTCGGCGAGGTCAAGCTTTCCATCGCCGCCAAGGCGGGCGAGGAAGGCAAGCTGTTCGGTTCCGTCACTTCGCAGGAGATCGCCGACCTGCTTGCCGCCCAGGGCCATGAGGTGGACAAGCGGAAGATCGAGCTCGAACACCCGATTCGGCAGCTCGGCCATCACACGGTGACGGTCCGGCTCCATCCCGAAGTTCATGCCGAGGTGCACGTAGACGTCGTCGCGGAATGACCCGCGGATGACCGTCGGCATCGCGTACCTCGACGGCCCCCGGCTGGCGCGGTCCCTGACCGCCGCCGCCCACTGGGTGCAGGCGGGCCGGGAGGAGATCAACCGGATCAATGTCTTTCCGGTTCCCGATGGCGACACCGGCACCAACTTCAGCCTGACCCTTCGTGCCGTCGCCGACGCCCTCCAGGCGCTCGGCGACGCGTCGCTTCGGGACACGGCCAAGACCATGGCCCACGCCGCCGTGCTTGGCGCCCGCGGCAACTCCGGGATGATGCTTGCCCACTTCCTCCTGGGCCTCTCGGAGACGCTGGGGCCCCTGGAGAAGGCCAACACCGCCGACCTGGCCCGCGCCATCCGGCGGGGCTCCGACACCCTCTACGCCGCGCTGGACGAACCCCGCGAGGGCACCATCCTGACGGTGGCCCGGGAAGCGGCCTCCGCCGCCGAGCGCGCAGCGGTGGCCACCGACGACCTCAGCACCTTCATGGACCTGATGCTGGCCGAGAGCGAGGTGGCCCTGGCCAACACCCCAGAACTCCTGGCGGTCCTCAAGGAGGCCGGGGTGGTGGATGCCGGCGGCAAGGGTTTTGTCCGGATGTTCGAGGGGGTGGTCCGGTTCATCCAGGGCGACCCGATCCTGGCCGCCGGTCCGATCCCCGAAGAGGAACTGTCCAACCCCGCGGCCATGATGGACGTGGCGGCGGAGCGGGATTTCCAGTTCTGCACCGAGGTCCTGGTGCGCGGCGAGCAGCTGCCGCCGGCCAACGAGGTGCGCGCCGCGATGCACACCTTCGGCGGCTCGGTGGTCGTGGCCGTGGTCGGTGATGTCCTCAAGATTCATGTGCACACCGATACACCGGAAGCGGTTTTTTCTTATGCCGGGCGCTGGGGAAACGTCACCGCCCGCAAGGCCGATGACATGCGCGAGCAGCACCGCCAGCTCACGCACCAGGACCGCCGTCCGGTCGCCATAGTCACCGACACCTCCGCGGACCTGACTGACGCCATCCTCGACCGCCACCAGATTGCGATGGTGCCCCTGCAGGTGATGTTCGGTGACACGGTCTTCCAGGACCGAATCGGCCTGCGCCCCACCGAGTTCTATCAGCGGCTCCGTGAAGCGAAGGCGCTGCCCACTACCTCGCAGCCCACTCCCGGGGACTTCGTCCGGGTCTTTCGCTCGGCGCGGGAGGAAGCGGAAGAAGTGGTGGCGGTGCTGCTCTCCGGGGCCCTCTCCGGCACCTTCCAGGCCGGGGTGACTGCCGCCCGCGTCGGGGGGGTGGACGGGATCCGGCTGGTGGATGGCAGAACCGTGTCACTCGGGCTCGGCATGTTGGCGCTGCGGGCGGCAGAGCTGGCCGAGTCGGGCTGGACAGCCGATGCGATCGTGAGGGAATTGGAGCGCCTGCGCACCAGGAATGGGCTCTTCCTGACGGTGGATACGTACGACAACCTGATTCGCTCCGGGCGGGTCAGCCGGGGCCGCGCCTGGCTCGGGGGGATGCTCGACATCAAGCCGATCCTGTCCCTCGATGCCACCGGCCGAGTGGTTCCGGTGGACCGAGTCCGCGGCAGGGACGCCGTGGTGCCCCGTGTGCTGGCCCTGATCGAGAAGCGGCTCACCCCACGGCCGAAGGCGGTCCGGTTCGGGGTGGCGCACGCCGAGGCCCCCGAGGTGGCGGACCGTCTCCGTACCGCCTTGGTGGCAGCCTATCAACCCCGGGACTGCTTCGTGGCACTTGCCACCGGGGTCCTGGGTACCCATGTAGGGCCCGGTGCCTGGGCCGTGTTCTGGCAGGTGGAGGATCGTGACGAACCAGCATGACACCGACCCGCGGGCCCTGACCGCGCATTTGCCGGCCAACGTGCCGGATCTCGTCCGGTGGGCGGTGGGAGCGGCGGATGACCTCAAGGCCCACCAGGTCAAGCTGCTCGACCTCCGCCCGGTCTCCAATGCCGCGGACTACTTCCTGATCGTCTCGGGCACCTCGGAGGGGCATGTGCGTGGGATCGCGGACCGGGTCGTGGAGGAACTTTCGCGTCACGGCGTGCATCCCCACCATGTGGAAGGCGTCTCCGGGGGGAGGTGGGTTCTCCTGGACTTTGATGACCTCGTGGTCCACGTGTTTCATCCGGAAACTCGCGCGTTCTACCGGCTGGAGCGTCTCTGGGATGACGCCCCTGCCCTGCTGACCGGGCCCTGAGCCCGGGTCACACTGCTGGAGGAACCAATGCGGAAACTGGTGATGGCGTTCGGCCTGCTGGCGCTGCTGCCCCTCGGCCTGGAGGCGCAGTACTTTGGCCGGAACAAGGTGCAGTATACCACGCACAATTTCGCGATCATCCAGACCGAGCATTTTGACGTCCACTATTATCCCGAGGAGCGGGAGGCCGCGATGGACGTGGCCCGGATGGCGGAGCGGTCCTACGCGCGCCTTTCCCGCATGCTGAACCACCAGTTCACGGACCGCAAGCCGATCATCCTGTACGCCTCCCATTCCGACTTCCAGCAGACCAACACGACCTATGGCCAGGTGGATGAGGGCGTCGGCGGGTTCACTGACTTCCTGCGCCACCGGAATGTCTTTCCGCTCACCGGCTCCTACCGTGAGACTGAACACGTCCTGATGCACGAGATGGTGCACCAGTTCCAGTTCGACATCTGGTCGCGCGGGCGCGGGGCCGCGGGGATCCAGGGAATCTTCCAGGCCAATGCCCCGCTCTGGTGGGCCGAAGGGATGGCGGAATACCTCTCGATTGGCCCCGTGAATACCAACACCGCGATGTGGCTCCGTGACGCCGCCCTGGAGGGCGAGCTCCCCACGGCGGACGACTTTTTCCGGGTCTTCCCCTACCGGTTTGGGCACGCCCTCGTGTCGTACATCGGTGAGCGCTGGGGTGACGAGATGATCGGCACCATCACGCGCGGCGCGTTGGGCGGCGGGCTGCAGGCCAGCGTGCGCCGCGCCACCGGCCTGACCTTCGAGCAGCTCATCCTCCAGTGGCAGGATGCCGTCCAGAAGCAGTACCTCCCCGAAGTCGGCACCCGGGTCAAGGCGCGC
Source organism: Gemmatimonadales bacterium (assembly GCA_046260395.1). Classification (GTDB taxonomy): domain Bacteria; phylum Gemmatimonadota; class Gemmatimonadetes; order Gemmatimonadales; family GWC2-71-9; genus JAWXBA01. The sequence goes on along the minus strand of JBHEPH010000055.1, from coordinate 500 downwards.
GCGGTGGCCCAGCCGCTGCTGACCGAGGAGATGTCGGATGGCACCTGGCACCTGGCGCCGGCGCTGTCGCCGGATGGCTCCCTGGTGGCGTACTTCAGCGAGAAGGACTTCTATTTCGTCGACCTCTACCTCGCCGACGCGCACACCGGCAAGGTCATCCGCCGCCTCCTGAAGTCGAGTTACAGCAGCAACTTCGAGACGTACCGCTATATCTCGTCCTCCGCCTCCTGGAGCCCGGACGGCCGCTTCCTGGCCTTTGCCGCCAAGCGCGGCCCCCAGGACGACCTGGTCATCGTCGACCCGCACCGCAACCGCATCGTGCGCCGGATCCAGCTCGACCTCAACGGCGCCCTGACCCCCGCCTGGAGCCCCGACGGCAGCCAGCTCGTCTTCGTCGGGCTCGATGGCGGGCTCTCCGATCTGTTCCTGGTCAACGCCGACGGCACCGGCCAGCGCCGGCTGACCAACGACAAGTACGCCGAGATGCACCCGGCCTGGTC
>JBHEPH010000054.1:5280-17017 GCA_046260395.1 Gemmatimonadales bacterium | reverse complement strand
GGTCGGCGGTGGGCTCACCGCACCGATCGTGCTCACCCTCGACCGCGACGGGGGCGCCCATCCGGCGCAGCACATTGAGAAAGCCGGTGCGAGTGGGGTTCACGCCGACTCCAGCAATCCGCAAGTCCCCGCCCTCGGCCAGGATGGCGGCGCCGACCAGGAAGGCCGCCGAGGAAGGGTCGCCGGGGACGTCCAGGTCGAGCGGCTGGAAGGCGCCGTCCGGGGTCAGGCGGATCCAGCCGTCGTCGGTGGTCGCGACGGAGAATCCGAGGGACCGGAGCATCCGTTCGGTGTGGTCGCGCGAGAGGCCGGCGGGCTCCCTGACCCTGACTGGGACACCGCTGGCAGCGCCGGCCAGGAGGAGCGCGCTCTTGAGCTGGGCGCTGGAGACCGGGAGTTCCCACTCCAGCGGCTTGAGGGCGCCGCCCTGCACCACCAGGGGGAGCCTGTCAGGATCCCTGCCCTCAAAGACCGCCCCCATCCGGGTCAGGGGCTCCGTGACCCGGCGCATCGGCCGGCGACGCAGGGAGGCATCCCCCGTCAGGGCGGCCTGAAACGGGTGGGCGGCCAGGAGACCGAGGAGGAGCCGGGCGGTGGTCCCGGAATTGCCACAGTTCAGGGCACTGGTGGGGCGCTGGAACCGCCCTTGCCCCCGGATCGTGACCTCGTGGCCTGCCCGGAGCGGTCCCACCTCGGCGCCGAGCTGCCGCAGGACGCGCGCTGAGGAGCGGGCGTCCAAGGAGGTCAGGGCACCCCGTATCCGGGAGGTGCCTGGGGCCAGGGAGGAGAAGAGGAGCGCCCGGTGGGTGATGCTCTTGTCACCGGGAACCTGGACCGACCCACCGACTCGCATGGAGAATCCGCTTGAGGGTTGCACGCTAGGGCGTTGGCGCGATTATACTTAGATATCCCCTGCAGAGCAATTCTCGACCAGTTGTTCCCTCATTCCTCCGACTCGAGGAGAGTGGCGGCATGTCGCGTGAAGAGAATGCACGGAAGGAAGACCTCCTGCAAGCCGCCGAGGCGGCGGTCGGTCAGGACCGGAGCCGAGTTGGCGGCCAGGAGGGCACCCAAACCCGCTGGGGGATTATTGGCTGGGGACTGGTGCTCCTGGCTGTCCTGACCGGCTGGTTGTTCGGGACCAGGCCGGAGTGGGTCTTCACACCACCGCTGGCAGCGGAGGCCCCGGAAGTCACGGCGGCCTCCATGCGCTTGGCACTGGTGCGGGAGCGTCAGCGAGTGGAGCGGTACCGGGAGCAACATGGCCGGCTGCCCGCCACGCTGGCCGAGGCGGGGAGCACGCTGCCCAACATCGACATTGCCGCGAGTCCGAACGGGAGCTATTTGCTCCGTGCCGTCGAGGGCCCAACCGCCCTCGAATTGCATTCCTCCGAAAGCATCGAGGCGTTTCTGGGGAACAGCCTCCAGGTAATCCTCAATGCGCCGAGGCAGCCATGAGTCGCCGGCTTCGCAGCCGAAGTGGGTTCACGCTTCTTGAACTGCTCGTGGTGGTCCTGATCCTGAGCATCCTGTCGCTGCTCGGCCTCTTGAAGTTCATCGACGTGCGCAACACGGCCATGACCACGCATGTGGTTGGCGACGTGCGGTCCATCACCGTCGGTGCCTACAACTACTACGCAGACCAGGGGGACTGGCCCCCCGATGCCGGTGCCGGCGCGACACCGGTCGGGCTGGCACCGTACCTGCCTGGATTCGATTTCGACAAGCCCGAGTACACCTTGGATTGGGAAAATTTTGGAGCCGGCGGGACTGATTTCATCGTGGGGGTCACGATCACCTCAAGCGACGCCAAGTTCATGGAGAAACTCGAGCGCAACCTGGGCAGCAAGTACCCGTACTTCAAATCAGGTGGCAGCCTGACCTACATTATTGTGGATATGAGCGGGAAGGCGTAGCAGTAAGCAGTGAGCAGTGAGCAGTGGATGGGGAACAGGGAACAGGGAACAGGGAACGGGGAACGGGGAACGGCGAGCAGGCCTGGGGTGCCGGGGGCTCCGACAAAGGCAGCTTGGCCGGAGCACATTTGCCGTGCAGTGACCACCGCTTACTGCTTACTGCTCACTGTCTGGCATGCTCGGGGTGGGGATCGAACCCACATGGGGCGTGAGCCCCGAGGGATTTTAAGTCCCTTGCGTCTGCCAGTTTCGCCACCCGAGCCCATGCGGCAGTGCTGCCCGCTCCCGGAGAATACCGCCCCGGCCCCCTTCGGCAAGGGCCGCCGGACTGGCGCCGGGGCCGCCGCGCGGCCAACTTCCTCCTTCCATGCGCCGATTCATCCTGCCGCTGCTGGCCCTCCTGGCCACCGCCCCCTCCGCCCTGCCCGCCCAGTTTGCCCCGCTGACCATCCCGCGTGGCCGGTTTGCGATCGAGCTGCGGACCTATTCGGAGAGCTGGGACCATCGCTTCGTGGGCGGGGAGAAGCAGCCCGCCGGCACGGACTTCACGCGCTCGCCAATCGGCGCGGACTTCTTCCCGGCCCTTGCCTCCGCGGAGGACGTGCTTGCCGCACTCAGCGGAACGCCAGGACAGATCCTGAACCTCGGCAGCTTCTCGGCAATCCAGATCTCCAGCCAGAGGGAATTCGGAATTGGGCTGGCCATCGGGGTGACGTCCCGGCTGACGGTCTCCGGCCTGGTGCCGATCCGGCGAGTGCGTGTCCAGACGATCACCGCGTTTGACGGCACCGACGCCAACGCCGGAATCAACCCGACCGACCCGGCACTCGGCACCCCGGCCGGCGCGGGCGCCACGATCAGCTTCTTTGCCAGCTTCGACGCCGCGCTGGTGACCCTGGCGGACCGGCTGGCGAGCGGCACCTGGGACAACGACCCCGCCACCCGTGCCGTCGCGGAGGCGACCCTGGCGGATGGTCAGGCGTTGCGGAACGGGTTGTACGACGTGATGGTGAACGCTGCCACGCGCTCGCCCTTCCTGCCCACGGCGGGGAGCCTGGCGGGCGCGGCGCTGGCCAACCGCATCTCCGCCCTCCAAACCCAGTTCTCCGGGACGCTCGGCATCGACGGATTCACAGGGCAACCTGCCTTTGCCACCGAAGCACTGACCAGCGAGGGGTTCAACGACTTCCTGACCAACCCCCAGGGCCCCGTAGCCGGGTCGATCCTGGCGCCGCCGTTCACGGCGCTCGGTGACATCGAGCTCGGCGCGGCCTACCTGCTCCTTGACCGCCCCGCCACGACGCGCTGGGGCCAAAGCCTCCGCGTGGCGGCCAATGCCACCGTCCGACTGCGCACGAGCCAGCTCGCCAATCCAGACCGCTTCTTCGACATCGGCACCGGCGATCGGCAACCAGATGTCGAGCTGGGGATGACCCTCGACGCCTCGCGCGGCCGTGGGGCGCTGCGGCTGTCCGGCTGGTACAACCTCCAACTTGCCGGCAATCAGTTGCGCCGGATCGGGCCGCCCAGCCAGCCCGTCCAGCTCGCCAACCGCAGCGCGGCGCTCAGCAAGAACCCGGGCGATGTGATCGGCATCACGATCCTGCCGGCCTACCGGTTCACGCCGCGGTTCGCCTTCCTCGGCGGCGTCGAATGGTGGCGCCGCGGCGATGATGACTATCAGTATGTGGAGGGACAGGTGCCGCTGGATGGCATCGACCCCAACCTGCTGGCCGAGGAGAGTGCGGCCAGTGCGCTGACACTGCGCGGCGGGCTGGCGTGGTCCCACCCCGGTGACGGTGGTTCCCCGCTCGACGCCTCGGTCACCTGGGAACGGGTGATCTCGGCCGGCGGCGGCCGCGTGCCACAAAGTGAGATCGTCCGGGCGATGCTGCGGATCTACGGCAGGATCTGGTAGCGAGCTAGCGCGGGGCTGGCTCGCGGTTCAGCAGCGCCATCGCGTGACGCCGCGCCGTCTCGGCGTCGGGGTCGCCCAGCATCCGCGCCAGCTCGATGACGCGATCCTCTCCATGGGCTACCGAGACGTCGCTCGTCGCCACCCCACCGCGCGCCTGCTTGGCCACCACGAGATGATGCCGGGCGCAGGCCGCAATCTGCGGCAGGTGCGTGATCACCAGCACCTGACGGTCTCCCGCCACCTCGGCCAGCGCCTCGCCCACCCGGGCGCCCACTTCCCCGCCGATCCCCTGATCCACCTCGTCAAACACCAGGGTCGGCACCGCATCGTGCCGCGCCACCAACACCTTGAGCGCCAGCATCAGCCGGGAGAGCTCACCCCCCGACACCACCTTGGCCAGCGGCCGTGGTTCCAGACCTGCATTGAGCTGGACGACGTACTGCGGCTGCTCGGCACCGTGTGGCCCGACCTGCCCGTTCGGCTGCAGCTCAACGGAAAACGTTCCACCGGGCAGTCCCAGCCGCGACAGGAGCCTGGTGACACCCCGAGCGAGCTTGCCGGCCCCCGCTTCCCGCCTGGCGGTGAGCGCCGCCGCCGCCGCCGCCAGCGCGGACTCAGCCGCGAACCGCCTGGCGTGCAACGCACGCAGGTCGGTATCGGCGGTGTCGAGGAGGTCGAGCTCTGCGGCCGCCGCATCGCGCGTCGCCAGGACCTCAGCGACCGACGCGCCGTACTTGTGACGCAACCGGTAGAGGAGGTCGCGCCGAGCTTCGAGCGCGGCCAGCCGACCCGGATCCTCGTCCGCACCCTCAGCCCAGGCGCGTGCGGTGCGGGCCAGCTCATCCAGGTTGGTTTCTGCCGCGTCCAGCAGGTCACGCCACGCACCGACACCGGGATCAATCCGCTCCAGCGCGGCGATGGCCCGTGCGGCCACGTGCAGCGCCCGCGTGGCGGCTCCCTCACCGTCCTCCAGGGCGTCGAGGAGCGCCGCGGTGTGGGCACCAATCGCCTCGGCCTGTCCCAGCCGCCGGGCCTCGACCTCGAGGCGTTCATCCTCCCCCACCACGAGGCGAGCACCGTCAATCTCCGCCACAAGGTGGCGCAGGTAGTCGGCCTTCCTCCGCACCTCGTCCAGGCGCCCACCGAGCCCGGCTTCCTCCTCGCGGAGCGTCTCCACGGCGCGGTGGGCCGCGCGCACTTCTGTGAGCTCCACGGCTGCGCCCGCGAAGGCATCGAGGAGGTCACGCTGGGTGGCCGCAGTGAGCAGCGATTCGGTCTGGTGCTGGCCGTGCAGGTTGAGGATCAGTTCGCCCACCCGGGCAAGCACGGCAACGGTCGTTGGGCTGCCGTTGACCCAGGCCCGGCTGCGGCCCTCGGCGGCGACCTCGCGGCGCACCACGACCCGATCGGTGTCGCTGTCGAGGCCGAGCGCCTCGAGGCGGCGCTGGATGGCCGGGGCGATCCCCTCGAACACACCCTCGATGACGGCGCGCGACGCGCCAGTTCGGATTGCCGAGGCGTCCGCGCGGCCGCCGGCGAGAAGCACCAGGGCGTCCACGAGCATGGACTTGCCGGCGCCGGTCTCCCCGGTCAGGACGTTGAGGCCAGGCGTGAACTGCAGGGTGACATCGGCCACCGTGGCGAGGTCACGAACCCGGAGTTCCGCGATCATGGCAGGTAATCGCGCTCGGTGAGGTCACCCCAGCGAAGAATCTCGCGCATGCGCCGGAAGTAGCGCGACCCCTCGAGCCCGGCGAGCTGGATGTCATATGGGCCCCGGCGGATCCGGGCCCGGCCGTTGGGCTCGAGCCGCACCGCCTGCTGGCCATCCACCGAGATCATCAGGTTGTCCGCGCCGGGCTGGACCGGCTCGATGAGAATCTCCTCGTGGGAGCCGATGACCAGCGGCCGGACCCCCAGCGTGTGGGCGCAGATTGCCGTGATCACGAAGGCGTCCACGCCCGGCCTCACGATCGGGCCCCCGGCACTCAGGGAGTAGGCGGTGGATCCGGTCGGGGTCGAGATGATCAGCCCGTCGGCGCTGTACACCCCGACCTCCTGATCGCCGAGCATCACGCGCAGGCGCACCAGGCGGGCCACGCCACCCTTGTGGACGACGACATCATTGAGGGCAACGGGAAGCTGCTGGCTTTCACCGCTCGCGCCGAAGACCACGCCGGCAAGGGTCTTGCGCCGCTCCACCCGGAAGCTCCGCTCGGCGATCGCGATCAGGGCCCGATCAACCTCGTTGCGGCCGGCGCTGGTCAGGAAACCGACCTTGCCGAGGTTGATGCCGAAGATCGGCACGCCGAGGTGGCCCAAGGCGCGCGCGCCACGCAGCAAAGTGCCATCCCCACCGAGTGTCAGCAAAATCTCCGGCGGTTCGTCATCGTGCAGGATGGGGACGCGCTGTGGCCACAGGTGACCGAGGGCGGGTTCGGTCGAGAGGCTGAGGCCGAGGTCGTTCGCCTGACTCGCGATGGTGGCGAGCACCTCCGCGAGCCGCTCGTAGCGGACATTCCCGAGGATGCCGACCCTCATCGGGCCTCGAGGCTCTCCTGATGGAGCTGGGCGGTGATCCGGCGGGCGATCCCCTCACCGGTGAGACCGAACCGGGCCAACTGGTCAGCCCGGGGGGCCTGCTCCATCAGTTCATCGGGCACGCCGATCGCCAGGGTGCGGACCTCCGGATGGTCGCGCTGGAGTTCCCGGGCCATGAAGGCCCCAAAGCCGTTCACCACCGTCCCCTCCTCCACCGTCACCAGGGTCTGGTGGCTGGCAAGGAGCGTGGCCAGCATGAGGGCATCGTAGGGCTTCATGAACCGGCAGTTGACGACCGACGGGTTGAGCCCCTCGCCGGCGAGCCGCTCCGCCGCATCCAGTGCGGGCTGGACCATCGTCCCGACGGCCAGGATCGCCACGTCCCTGCCCGCCCGCAGCAGCTCCCAAGTGCCATACGGCACGGCGGCAACCTCGCCGGGCGGACGGGGCTCCGACGGGGCCTTGTCCCGCGGGTAGCGGGTGCAGAAGGGTCCGTCCCTGTGGTCGAGCGCCGTCCGCAGGAGCCCCACCAGCTCATCGCCATCCTTGGGCGCCGTCACCGTCATCCCGGGCACCGCCAGCATGTAGGCGATGTCGTACAACCCCATGTGAGTCTGTCCATCCTCGCCCACCAGTCCCGCCCGATCCATGCAGTAGATGCTCGGCAGGTGCTGCACGGCGACATCGTGGATGATGTTGTCGTAGGCCCGCTGCAGGAAGGTGCTGTAGATCGCCACGACCGGAACTATGCCTTGGGTCGCCAGCCCCGCCGCGAAGGTGACGCCATGCCCCTCGGCGATGCCCACATCGAAGAATCGATCCGGGTGCGCCACCGCGAAGCTGTTCGTGCCGGTGCCCGAGGGCATCGCGGCGGTGATGACCGCGAAGTCGGATCGCTCGTGGCCCAGGGCCACCAGTGCGTTGCCGAACACCTGGGTCCAGGCCGGCGGGCCACTGGCCTTCTTGCGCGCCTCCCCGGTCAGCGGGTCGTACGCCGCGAGGCCGTGCCACTTTTCCCGGTTCTCCTCCGCGAAGCCGAAACCCTTCCCTTTCTCGGTCAGGATGTGGACCACCCGGGGACCGGACAGCCCGCGAACGAACCGCAGGGTGTTGCCGAGCTTGGTCAGGTCGTGCCCGTCAATCGGGCCGAAGTACCGGAACCCAAGTTCCTCGAAGAACATCCCATCCGAAAACAGGTTCTTGACGCTCTCCTCGACGTTCTTCGCGAAATCCACGACGCCTTCCCCGAAGAGATGGCCAAGACGAAGCGTAAGCTGCTTCACCTTTTCGCGCATCTTCTGGGTGGCGGGATTGCTGATGATGCCGCCGAGGGTCTTGCTGATGGCCCCGACGTTGGGGGAGATGGACATCCCGTTGTCATTGACGATCAGGATAATGTCGCGATCGGAGTGACCGGCGTTGTTCATTCCCTCGTACGACAGGCCGCAGGTCAGCGCGCCATCGCCGACCACCGCCACGACCTTGTGCTTCTCGCCGCGCAGGTCGCGGGCGGTGGCCATGCCGAGGGCCGCGGACATGGCGGTGCCGGCATGGCCGGCGCCAAAATGGTCGTGCTCGCTCTCGGTACGCTTCAGGAACCCGGAGATCCCACCGGTCTGCCGAAGGGTATCGAACCGCTCGTTGCGACCCGTGAGCAGCTTCCAGGCGTAGGCCTGGTGCCCGACATCCCACACCACCCGATCGGTGGGGGAATCGAACTCATACAACAGCGCGATGGAGAGCTCCACGACGCCGAGGCTGGCGCCAATGTGCCCGCCGGTGACGGAGCACGATTCGATCAGGCGATCACGAATCTCCTGCGCCAGCTCGGGGAGCTGGTCGCGGGAGAGTTGTTTGAGGTCGTCGGGACCGTGGATCCGGGCAAGCAGTGACATCAAACGCCCCAGGATGAAAGACCGATTCAGGACTGCCGGGCCACCACATACTGTGCCAGCGCCACGAGGTGGCTGGTGGCAAGCCCCGCCGCCACCAGGGCCGCGACCGCCCGATCCGCCAGCGCCGCCGCTTCCTGCCGGGCGCCGTCCACGCCCAGTTCCGCGACGTAGGTGGACTTGGCGAGGGCGGCATCCCTCCCGGCAGTCTTACCAAGTTGCACGGTCGTGGCCGTGGCGTCCAGCACGTCGTCCGCCACCTGGAAGGCCAGGCCGAGGTCCCCTCCATAGGCGCCGAGGGCCGCCAGCTGCTCCGGAGCGGCCCGGCCGGCGATGCCGCCCAGCTCGCAGCTGGCTCGGATCAGGGCGCCGGTCTTGGCCCCGTGGACCGCCCGGAGCGACACCAGGTCAAGCGCCCGCCCCTCCCCCTCCAGGTCCAGCCACTGGCCCCCAACCATACCGCGGACCCCGCTCGCTTCCAACAGGACCCCGGCCATTCGGCCCAGGGTCGCGTCGGGCAATCCAAGCTCCGCCGCGGCGGCGGCCAACAGCTCCACCGCCACGGGAACCAGCAGCCAGCCCGCCCGGGTGGCCTGCGGGACGTCGAACACCACATGGGTGGTGGGGCGGCCGCGGCGGCGGTCGTCGTCGTCCATGCAGGGAAGATCGTCGTGGACGAGGGAATAGGTGTGCACGGTTTCCACCGCGGCACAGACCCCGCCGATCCCCTCACCCGATCCCCCGACCGCCCGAAAAGCCGCCAGCACCAGTGCCGGCCGGACCCGCTTGCCGGGTGAGCGGAGCGCGTAGGCGATCGCCGCGCCTGCCGGACCAGGGTGATCAGCCTCGAGCCTGGCGGCGAGTGCCTCCAGGCGGGCATCGGTCAGCTCCCGGGCGTCGAGGAGCGGCACCTCATGGAGACCGGCGCCGACCTGACTCACTCACCGTCCAGGGGCTCGGTGTCCAGGGTACCCGAGGCGTCCGCGACGACCCGCTCCACGGCGACCTGCGCCTCCTGCAGCCGCAGCTGGGCACCCTTGATGCGCTCCACACCCTCGGCGAACAGCCCCAGCGCGGTGTCCAGGTCGGCGTCGTCGCTCTCGAGGCGGCGGACGATCTCCTCGATCCGGCGCAACTGTTCCGTGAGGGTCGCGTCTGCTGGAGTCGGTTCGGCCATGGATTCCTCAGTCGGCGTGGGCGGCGACGACCCCGTCACTCACCTGAAGGGTAAACGGGGCTCCCGCGGGGAGGTCGGCCGCCCGGCGCACGGCGCGGCCCTCCGCACTCCGGGCAATGGCGTATCCGCGCTGGAGAATCGCCTCAGGATTGAGGGCCAGCAGCTGGGCGTTGAGCCGATCGAGGCGGGTGCGCGGCTGCTCGATCCGGCGCTGCATCGCGATCGTGAGCCGGTCGCCGGTCCGGGCCAGTCGTTCCCCGAGCAGCCGGGTGCGCCGAGTCAACCCGTTGCCGAGGCGCCGAGCCATGGCCTCCACGCGACGAACCAGTTCCTCACGATCCGGGAGCGCGAGTTCCATCGCCGCCGACGGAGTGGCGGCACGAACATCGGCCACCAGGTCGGTCAGGGAGATGTCCGTCTCGTGGCCCACGGCGGAGATCGAGGGGATCCTGAGCGCGGCGAGGGCACGGCAGACCGCCTCGCTGTTGAAGACGATCAGGTCCTCGCGGGAGCCCCCGCCACGCCCGATCACACAGAGGTCCACGCCCTCCAGCCGATTCACGATGCCCAGCGCGCGGACCAGGTCCGGCTCCGCCTCGGCACCCTGCACCTTGGCGCCCACCAGGAGCAGGCGCACCGCAGGCCAGCGACGGCGGGCCACCGTGATCATGTCTCGCAGGGCGGCGCCATCGGGGCTGGTGACCAGTGCAATGGCGCGCGGGAACTCCGGCAGCCGCCGCTTGCGCACCGCCTCGAGGAGGCCATCCTTCTCCAGTGCCGCCTTGGTCCGCTCGAAGAGCTGCTGCGCCAGGCCAATGCCTGCGGTGGGGAGCATGACCACGCAGTTCAACCGGAACTCGCCCTTCTCCTCCCACACGGTGGGCGAGGCGAGGACATACACCTCCGTGCCCTCGGCCGGCTGGGCGCCCACCTTGCTGGCGTAGCTGCGCCACATGACGCAGCGGATCTGGGCGTCGGGATCCTTCAGCGTGAAATACCAGTGCCCGCTCTGGTACGACTTGAGTCCACTGACCTCGCCCTTGATCCAGACCTGGCCGATCCCCTCCTCGACCAGGCTGCGCGCAGCCGCGGCCACGCGCGCCACGGTCCAGGCATCGCCCGAGCCAGGTCCGGTCATCGGGTCACCGGCCGGCCTGCCTCGCCGCCTGGATGGTGTTCTTCAGGAGCATGGCGATGGTCATCTGCCCCACCCCGCCCGGCACCGGCGTGATCGCCGAGGCGACCTCGGCGGTGGGCGTGTAGTCCACGTCACCGACGATCCGGTAGCCCTTCGGGTGGTCGGGATCGTCCACCCGGTTGATCCCGACGTCGATGACCACCGCGCCGGGCTTGACCATGTCGGCCGTGACGAAGTTGGGACGGCCGATCGCCACGATGAGGAGGTCCGCGCCGCGCGTGATGGACGGGAGGTCCCGCGAACGGGAGTGACAGACGGTGACGGTGGCGTTGCCGGCGGGCGCGTCCTGAATCAGGAGATTCGCCATCGGGCGCCCGACGATGTTTGAGCGGCCCACGACCACGGCGTTCGCCCCCTTGGTCTCGATGCCGCATCGAATCAGCATTTCCTGCACCCCGTACGGGGTGGCAGGCTTGAAAGCCGTCGGATCGCCGATGACCAGCTTGCCGACGTTGACCGGGTGGAAGCCGTCCACGTCCTTGGCCGGGTCAATGCGACGCAGCACCATATCCGAGTTGATATGCTTGGGCAGCGGGAGCTGCACCAGCATTCCGTGGATCTTCGGGTCGGCGTTGAGCCGATCGATGACCGCCAGGAGTTCGGCCTCGGGCGTCTCGACGGGCAGCCGGATCGTCTCCGAATGCATCCCCGCCTCCTCGCACGCCTTGCCCTTGCTGCGGACATAGACCTGGCTGGCGGGGTCCTCGCCCACCAGCACCACGGCCAGGCCGGGCTGGATCCCCCTGGCGATGAGTTCCTTCGCCTCCACGGTCACTTCGTCACGGATCTGGCGCGCCAGCACCTTGCCGTCCAGCACGCGGGCGGTCACTTGGCCACCCCCACCGATCGAGTCTCTCGGATTACGACCACGCGTATCTGCCCCGGGTATTGGAGTTCCTGTTCGATGCGGCGCGAAATGTCTTCCGCCAGCGCCGCGGCCTGGGTGTCATCCACCTTCTCGGGAAAGACCACCACCCGCACTTCCCGTCCTGCCTGGATCACGTTCGACTTCTCCACGCCGGTGAAGGCGTTGGCGATCTCCTCGAGCTTGGTCAGTCGCTTGACGTAGGTCTCAAACGCCTCACGGCGGGCGCC
>JBHEPH010000054.1:484-5270 GCA_046260395.1 Gemmatimonadales bacterium | reverse complement strand
GTCGTGGTGCGCGGCGATGCAGCCGATGACCGGCGCCGACTCGCCGTACTTCTTGGCCATCTCCACGCCGAGATCGACGTGGGTGCCCTCGTTGTCATGCGTCAGGACCTTGCCCACGTCGTGGAGCAGGCCCCCGCGCCGCGCGAGCTGCACGTCCAGGTGCAGCTCGGCCGCCATCATCCCCGCGATCCAGGCCACTTCCTTCGAGTGCTCGTAAATGTTCTGGCCATACGAGGTCCGGTAGCGCATCCGGCCGATCAACCGGATCATCTCGGGATGGAGGCCGTGGACCCCCACCTCGTACGCCGCACGCTCGCCGAGGTCCACCAGCTCGGTCTCCAGCTCCTTGCGCATCTTGGCGACGACTTCCTCGATGCGCCCGGGATGGATCCGCCCGTCGGTGATGAGGGCCGCGAGCGCGCGGCGAGCCACCTCGCGACGGATTGGATCAAAGCACGAGATGATGACGGTGTCGGGGGTGTCATCGATGATGACGTCCACGCCGGTGGCCGTCTCGAAGGCGCGGATGTTGCGGCCCTCGCGTCCGATGATCCGGCCCTTCATTTCGTCGCTGGAGAGCGCCACGGCGGCGACGGTGGATTCCGCGGTGGTTTCGGCCGCGAGCCGCTGGATGGACATGGAGATGATCCGCTTGGCGTCGCGCTCGGCGTCCTTGCGAGCCCGCTCCTTGATGTCGCGCGACAGGGCGGCCGCCGCACTCCTGGCCTCATCCTCGACCCGGCGGAGCAGCTCGGCGCGCGCCTCCTCCCGACCCAGCCCGGCGACCCGCTCCAACGCGCCCTGCTGCTCCACGATGAGGGCATCGGCGGCGGCCACCTTTTCCTGGATGGTGGCCTCCTGCTGGGACACCGCGCGCTGGCGGCCGGCCAGGGTCTTGTCCAGCTGGCCCAGCTCCTCGGCCTTCCGGGCCAGGTCCCGCTCCCGTTCGTCGAGCCGACGGTCGGTGCGCTCTGACTCCTCACGACGGCGGGCGACGTCCCGTTCGCCTTCCTCCCGCAGCCGAAGCGCCTCGGATTTCCCCTCGATTATGGCCGCCGCCCGCGCCTGCTCGGCTTCCTTCGCGGCGCGGTCGGTCAGGACCCTGGCCTCCGTGCGCGCGGACTCCACCAGCGCGGCCGCATCCCGCCGCCGGGCTCGCGCCACGACCGTCATGATGATCAGGGTCAGCAGGATACCGGCGGCGGCTCCCCCGAGCAACGGGAGCAACGCGATCTGCGGCATGGCTGTATCTCCACAACGCGGCCCGAGGCCGCGTACTGGTCAGTCGCCCAGGGTCAGTTGACCCGCGGGCCCACGGCCCCCCCGACGCGCAGGGGGGAGGAACCGCGCCACCTCGTCCATCAGGGCGCGAAGGTCTTCGGCCTGCCCACTATCGCCGTGGCGGGCCTGGAACAACTCATCGGTGATCGCCAGCCCCGCCAGGATGGCCGCCTTATGGGCTTCCACCGTGGGGAGCGAGGTACGGATCCGGCGCAACGCCCCGTCCAGGTACGCCGCCACCTCCCGGGTGTATTCCGGCGGCGCTTCCGATCGGACGGTGAACTCCTCGCCCGCGATCGTCACCTGCACGGCGTGCTTTTCATTGCTCATGCCACACCCTCCGCCCGCTCCTCGAGGAACCGCAATCGGGTGCGCAGCCGCTCCACATGCTCCCTGGCCAGGGCGAGCCGGCGCTGCAGCTCGCCTTCTTCCTGCTCCAGCGACGCCAGCCGCTGCGTGATGTCCGCGGGGACCACTGCCTCGCCCAATGCCGGCAACTGACTCCGCGCCTCCTGCAGCTCCGCCTCGGCGCGCAGGGCACGACGGCGCCAGGTGGCGAGCTCCTCACCCAGCGCCCGCAGCAGCGGCGCCAGTTCGGCAAGCGCCTCGCGATCAGGCCGTTCGTAAGGTGACGTCAAGTTCCCGCTCCAGTGCCGTGAGCGCACGCGCCACGGCGGCATCAACTTCCTTGTCACGCAGGGTCCGCTCCGCAGAGCGGAAGGCCAGTCGGAACGCGACGCTGCGGCGCCCGGCCGCCACGCCCGCCCCGCGATACTCATCCACCACTTGCACCGATTCGAGCAACGGCCCCGCCTCGGTCAGCCGGGACGCCACCTGCTCGGCGGTCACACCGCGGGGGAGCACGAGGGCAATGTCGCGCGTCACGGCCGGCATGGTCGGGAACGGCCGGAACCGTGCCCGGGGCCGCTGAACCGCATCAAGGGCGATTTCGAACCCGTACAGCGTGGCCGCCCAGGCCGGCCGGTCGGCCGTCACCAACCCTGCCTGCCCGACCACGGCGCCATCCGGCCGCCGCGCCACCCAGCCGTCTGCCTCAACTTGCACCGTGGCCGACGGATACGCCAGTCCAACGACGGCGTCGAACAGGCCCCGGAGGTCCCAGCGATCGACATCCGGCGCCTTGCCGCTGGCGGTCCAGTGCGCAGGCTCCCTGGCTCCGGAGATCACGCCAGCCACCCTGGTCTCCTCCTGCGGCGCCCGGCCGGGCTGGCCGGGCCGGAAGACCGTGCCCACCTCGAAGAGCCGGATGTCCCGGACCTGGTGCCCCCAGTTGAGCTCTGCGGCCCGGCACAGCCCGGGCAGGAGGTCGCGCCGGAGGTGCGAATGGTCGGCAGACAGGGGGTTGAGGATGGCCACCTGACCATTGCCGAGGTCGGGGCCCATCGAGAGGGACACCGCCTCGTACAGCCCGAGAGCGGCCAGACCACCGCGGACGGCTCCCGCAGCCAGTTCACTCGCCGACTCCCCCTGGGCGCCGGGCCGGAATGGCCGGAGGGCATCGGGGAACTGGTCGTAGCCGTGAATCCGGGCGATTTCCTCGATCAGATCAATCTCCTCCACCAGGTCCGGGCGCCAGCCCGGGGGCTCCACCGCGAGACGCCCGTCGTCCGGCTTGGCCACGACCGGGGCGCCGATGGCCACCAGGGCCTTTTCGACCAGATGCAGCGGCAGTACCACACCCAGCACCTGGGCCAGTCGCGCCTGCCGCAGGAAGATCCGCGGCGGATGGGAGGGCTCGGGCCACACGTCCACTGGCACGCCGTCGAGGGTGCCGCCGGCTGTGGCGAGCAACATCTCCAGCGCCCGGCGGAAGGCGTCGCTGGCGCCGTGGAGGTCGGTGCCGCGTTCGAACCGGTAACTGGACTCGGTGCTGAGACCGAGGGTGCGCCGGGTGCGGCGCACACCGGCCGGCTCGAACCAGGCGCACTCGAGGAAGAGGTCGGTGGTGGTCGGCGAGATCTCGGTGGTCTCGCCACCCATTACCCCGGCCACGCCGATGACGCCCTCGCCGTCGGCAATCACCGTCATCCCCGGTGCCAGCGCACGGTCCTGTCCGTCCAGCGTGCGCAGCCCCTCACCCTGGCGCGCGTCGCGCGCCATGATCCGGCCCCCCCGCAGCGTGGCGAGGTCATAGGCGTGCAGCGGCTGGTTGAGCTCCAACATGATGTAGTTGGTGACGTCCACCACGTTGCTGATCGAGCGCATCCCCACCGCCTCGATCCGGCGCCGCAGCCAGTCCGGAGAGGGCGCCACCCTCACCCCGCGGATGACGGCCCCGAGGAAACGCGCGCAGCCGGCGGGACGCTCAATGCTGACCTCGATCTGGCCGACTGCGGCGGGGCCCGCTGAGCGCCGCGACGGCGGCACATCCACCGCGTCCGCGCCCGGTATCGGCGGCAACCGGTACGGCACGCCGTACGAGGCGGCCAGCTCGCGGGCGATCCCCTTGTGCCCGTTGAGATCCGCGCGGTTCGGGGTGACATCCACCACGAGTCGCTCGTCGTCCACCGGCAACACATCGGTGAGGGCTGTTCCGGCCGGCGCGTCCGTCGTCAAGGCGAGGAGCCCATCGGCATCGTCGGAAAGTCCCAGCTCCCGGCCACTGCAGAGCATCCCCTCGGAGAGCTCACCGCGCAGCTTGCGCTTCTCGATCGTGAGGCCGCCCGGCAGGGTGGCACCGATCGGGGCGAAGGGGTAGCGGCCTCCCGCCTCGACGTTGGGCGCGCCGCAGACCACGTTGCGTCGCTCCGGCGTGCCGTCGTTGACCGAGCAGACGCGCAACCGGTCGGCGTTGGGATGCGGGCGCACCTCCTCGACCACCCCGACGACGATACCCTTCAATCCACCATGGAGCGATTCGATGGCATCCACCGGTGCGCCAAGCATGGCCAACCGCTCCGCCATGTCGCGGGCCTCGAGTGGCCGGTTCAGGAAGGCTTCGAGCCAGCGGCGGGAGACATTCATGCGCCCACCGCCCCGAACTGGCGGAGGAACCGCATGTCACCCTCGTAGAGCATCCGGATGTCGGGCACATCGAAGCGCTGCATGGCAATCCGCGCAGGCCCCATCCCGAAGGCCCAGCCGGTGTAGCGCTCGGCGTCCACGCCGCAGTGGTGCAGGACGTTGGGGTGGACCATGCCGCAGCCGAGGATCTCCATCCAGCCGGTGCCCTTGCAGGCGCCACACCCCTGCCCGTCGCAAATTCGGCAGCCGACATCCATCTCGGCGGACGGTTCGGTGAACGGGAAGAACGACGGCCGGAAGCGCACGCGCGTGTCCGAGCCCAGGAACTGCCGGGCGAAGTGCGCCAGGGTGCCCTTGAGATCCACGAAGCCGATCCCCTCATCCACGGCCAGCCCCTCGATCTGGGTGAAGGCCGGCGCGTGGGAAGGATCGAAGGTGTCCTTGCGGTAGACCATCCCAGGAATCACCACACGGTAGGGTGGCGGCCCCGCTCGCATCGTCCGGATCTGCACCGGGGAGG
>JBHEPH010000054.1:0-474 GCA_046260395.1 Gemmatimonadales bacterium | reverse complement strand
GAGGTGTGCGTGCGCAGGAGCACCCGCTCCCCCGGCCCGGTGGGTTCGCCACCGGCGTCGAGGTAGAGGGTGTCGTGCAGGTCCATGGCCGGGTGATCCGCCGGGAAGTTGAGCGCCAGGAAGTTGGTCTCGTCGGTTTCGGCTTCGGGGCCCGTGGCCACGGTGAAACCGAGGCCGCGAAAGATCTCGACGATTTCGTCGGTCACCTGGGTGACGGGATGCAGGCCGCCGGTCCAGCGCCGGCGCCCCGGCATCGTCAGGTCCACCTGGTCTGCGGAGGGCGTCGGGGCTCCGGTGCTGCCGCGCCGTGCCTCGAAGGCCGCTTCGAAAGCGGCCTTGAGCTGGTTGACAGCGGCGCCATAGGCCCGGCGATCGTCCGCCGGCCGGGTGGCCACGCCGCGCAGCGCCGCCGTCAGCACCCCCTGCTTGCGGCCAAGGATGGCGATCTCCTCGGCGTCGAGGGCGGGCCCATCC
>JBHEPH010000053.1:13360-17285 GCA_046260395.1 Gemmatimonadales bacterium | reverse complement strand
ATTCGGCACGCTCGATGCCCTGGCCACAGCCCCGGTCGAGGCGATCAATGATGTGCCGGGTGTCGGCCCCACGATCGCCGCGGCGGTGGCGGCGTGGTTCACCAACGACAAGAACCAGGAACTGGTTGAGGCGTTGCGGGCGGCGGGGCTCACCTTCACCGAACCCACGGCGGTGGCCGCTGGTGGCCCGCTGGCTGGCAAGAGCCTGGTCCTGACCGGGACCCTGCCGACCCTCTCACGCGCCGAGGCGGCGGCCATGATCGAGCGGGCTGGGGGGCGGGTGACCGGATCGGTCAGCAGCAAGACGGATGTGGTCGTGGCCGGCGATGAAGCCGGCGGGAAGCTGGAAAAGGCCCGCGCACTGGGCGTCGAGGTCTGGGATGAAGCACACTTGAGAAAAGTGGTGGGCAACCCGTAGGGGCGAGGCCCCTGTGCCGAGCGGAGCGAGGGATGCCTCGCCCGGGCGATCAGCCCGCCGCCTCCAACCACTTCGCGTAATCGGGCCGCGTCACCAGTTCCCCAGCCACGATGATCTCGCGATCCCACGGCAGGATGATCAGCTTCTCAGTTTCGAAACTGTGGAAGTCCGGCATATACGTGCCGGTCTTGATCGACACCGCCGTGCGCACCTCGGCGGGATGCATCCCGCGCACCTCGCTGAGCGCCAGCTTCATCGTGTGGCCGGTGTCGCAGGTCTCATCCACGATCAGCACCCGCGCGCCGGCGATGGTCCTGGGCGGCCCGCTGATCAGCACGGGCTCGTCGGCACCCGCTTCCCGCGTGACCGTCATCGACGCGAACTCACACTGCAGGATCGAGGAGATCACCGCGCCGGGGATGACCCCGGCCTTGGCGATCCCCAGCACCACGTCGGGCTGGTAGTCCCGGGCCACGCGGAGGGCCAGGCCCCGGCAGAGTTCACCAAAGAGCGTCCAGTCCACTTCGAGCACGCCACGCTGGGCGGGGGATGCGGAACGGGGCATGATGGGGCACCTCCTCAAAAGACGAACCACACGGGATGGGGAACCTACACCCCGCCCCGGAACGGGGCAATCGCGTTGCGCAGGGTGATGCAGCGCACTAACTTGGAAGATCGGTTTCATGCGTCCCACCGGCGGGAGAGCGACCCCAACCAATGAGCATTTGGCGACGGCTGCTGGGCCGGACGGAGACCCCCCGCCCACAGCGCCTGGACTACCTGAACGAGGCCATGGCCCTGGAACGCCAGGGAGACTTCGACGCGGCCCTCACCTCGTACCGGCTGGGGCTGCGCGACAACCCGAGCGACCCCCGCATCCTCCAGAACATGGCAATCGCCTACACCCGCACCGGGCAACCGGAAGAGGCGATGCGACACTATCGTCGCGCCCTCGAGGTGGACCCCGACCTGGCGGGCGCGCACTACGGGCTCGGGTTTCTGTTGCGCCAGCGCGGCGACACTGCCCGCGCCGCCCATCACCTGCAGGAGTTCCTGCGTCGCCCGCCCAAGGGCCCGGACGGTGAACGGTGGATCCGTCATGCCGAGACCGCCCTCGAGGAGATGGCTGCCGCGGAGGCGCCTCCGCCGGACGTCGAGTGAGACCGCTCCTCGCCGCCCTGGCCCTGCTCCTCGCCAGCTGCGGTGGCCTGACCGAAACCGAGGACGGTGTCGCCTTCCTCGATGTCATCCGACCAGCCTCCACGACGATTGAGATCGGGGAGACACTCCAACTCACCGCCGTGGCGCTCGACGCCCGCGGGGAGCCCGTGAACGCCACCATCCGGTGGGTTTCGGGGGATGACTTCGTGGCGGTGGACGAGGCCAGCGGCCTGGTGACGGGACTGGCCGAGGGGACGGGCGGGCGCATCCAGGCCTCGACCGGCACGGGCAGCCAGGCCATCTACTCCGACCCGCTGTTGCTCACCGTCGTGGCGCCGCCTCCACCGCCGCCCCCTCCCCCCCCTCCTCCTGCCGCCCCGAGGTGACCGTGGCCACCCCGCGCACGCTGAACGACATCTTCTTCGGTGCCACCGACCGGTTCCGTGACCGCCCCGTGGTGATGCGGCACAAGGCCGATGGCGCCTGGCGCGTCATCAGCTACGCCCAGCTCAGCGAACGGGTCCGCCATCTGAGCCTCGGCCTGCTCGAACTGGGCGTCAAGGCGGGCGACCGGGTGGCGCTCCTCTCCGAGAACCGCCCGGAGTGGGCCTGGGTGGACTACGCCTGCCTGGCCGCGCGTTGCGCCGACGTGCCCGTCTACCCCACCCTCCCCGCCGCCCAGGCCGAGTTCATCCTGCGTGACTCGGGCGCGGTGGTGATTTTCGTCTCCAACCAGGCGCACGCCGACAAGGTGGCGAGCATTCGCGGCGCGCTCCCCGCCCTGCGCCAGGTGATCACCTTCGACAAGGGCGTGACGGGGGACGGCCTGCTGCACATTGACGAGGTGATGGCCCGCGGACGGACGGCCGCGTCGAGGTACCCGGACTGGCGCGCCCAGGCCGAGGCGGCCGAGCCGGGCGACCTGGCCACGCTGATCTACACGTCGGGAACGACGGGGAACCCGAAGGGCGTCATGCTGAGCCATGGCAACATCACCTCCAACGTGGTGGCCAGCCTGCAGGTCCTCAGCATGACGCCGGGCGACGAGTGCCTCTCGTTCCTGCCGCTCTCGCACATCTTCGAGCGGATGGTCGGTCACTACACCATGATGCAGGCGGGCGTCGTCATCAACTACGCCGAGAGCATGGAGACGGTGGGGCCCAACATGGCGGAGCTGAAACCCACCGTCGTGGCCTCCGTGCCGCGGGTGTACGAAAAGGTGCACGCCAAGACCCTCGAGACCGCCATGGCCGGCTCCTCCTTCCGGCGGGGCATCTTCCTCTGGGCGCAGGCGACGGGATTGCAGTGGGCCGACCTGCACGTCGCCGGAGAGAAAGTGCCTTTCATGCTTGGCCTGGCCCGGGCCGTGGCCGACCGGCTGGTCTTCTCGAAGCTCCGCAACAGACTCGGTGGCCGGCTCCGGTTCTTCGTCTCCGGCGGCGCGCCGCTGGCGCCCGAGATCGCCCGGTTCTTCTACGCGGCGGGGCTGCCGATCC
Organism: Gemmatimonadales bacterium; assembly: GCA_046260395.1. Classification (GTDB taxonomy): domain Bacteria; phylum Gemmatimonadota; class Gemmatimonadetes; order Gemmatimonadales; family GWC2-71-9; genus JAWXBA01. The sequence continues at coordinate 14,210 of JBHEPH010000053.1, read as the reverse complement.
TGGAGGGGTACGGCTTGACCGAGACCTCACCGGTCATCACCGTGAACCGGGTGGGGGCCCACAAGTTCGGGTTCGTGGGCCTGCCGCTGCCGGGCGTGGAGGTGCGGATTGCCGGCGACGGGGAGATCCTGACCCGCGGCCCGCACGTCATGATGGGGTACTACAACAATCCCGAGGCCACCCGCGAGGCGATCGACGAAGACGGCTGGTTCCACACCGGCGACATCGGGATGATCGATGAGGACGGGTTCCTCAAGATCACCGACCGGAAGAAGGACCTGATCGTGACGGCGGGCGGCAAGAACATCGCCCCGCAGCCGATCGAGGCGATGCTGAAGCAGAACGCCTTCATCAGCAACGCCGTGATGCTGGGGGATCGGCGCCCCTTCCCGATCGCGCTCCTGGTCCCCGACTTTGACCGGCTGCGGGTCTGGGCCCAGGGCGCCGGGCACGCCGCCGGTACGGACGCCGATCTGGTGGCGCTCCCCGCCGTGCAGGCCCACCTCGAGGCGGAAGCCAAGAAGCAGATGCGCGACCTGGCCCAGTTCGAGGTCCCCAAGAAGTTCCTCGTCCTCAGCCGTGACTTCACCATTGCCGATGGCGAACTGACGCCGAAGATGTCCATCCGGCGGCGGGTGGTGGAGGAGCGGCTGAAGGGACAGATTGACGCGTTGTATGGGGAGTGAGTGGTAAGCGGTAAGCGGGAACCGCCGAAGGTCCGTGACCGGGCCGGTTCAGCGCATGGTGAGCCGGAACTGCTCGATAGGGCCATTCCCGCTTACCTCGTGAGGAACGCCGCATGCCGGGGAGCTACGGCAGTTCCCGCTCACCTCTTGCCCCCCTCTCACCT
>JBHEPH010000053.1:8730-13350 GCA_046260395.1 Gemmatimonadales bacterium | reverse complement strand
CCACCCACCACCCGCCCGCCTCGGCCAGCACACTGACCTCCGCGCGGTCGGCGCCTTCGCCCTCCACCAGCACGCGCAGGCCAGGCAGCACGCACCCCAGGGCGGCCTCGAGCCATGCCGGGTCGCTCGCGTGGTCGGCGGTGATGATGGCCCCGCGCATGGCGGCGGCCTTGATGGGCAGACGGCCGGCGCGGAGGACGCTGGCCGAGTCAGAGGGGGCGGCGCCAGCCGGAGGGTTGACGAGCACGAAACGGACTCCGGGCAGGAGCGCCGCCAGCCCCGTCGCCAGCGCCCCGGCCCCACCCACCAGCGCCACGTAGCCCCCCGGGCCGTGCAGTCCCAGCAACGCGTGGGCCGCCTCGGGCGTCAGGCCGGTGGCGGCGGGCGCTGGCGGCGCACCCCCGAAATCGGCGATGCCATCCGCGACGACCGTTTCGCGGTGACAGATGGGACAGCCGAGTACCCCGGCGCGCACCAGCCGCCCGTTCATGCCGCTCGGGAGGAGGACCAGGAATGATTCGTCGTGATCGGCCGGACAGCGCAGGTGGTCGGTGAGCTCGATGAACATCAGCCCGGGCCGAGCCGCAGCCAGTCCACGTCCACGTGGGGCGGGCGGGTGGCCACGAAGGCCACGGCCTGCGCCACATCCTCGGGCGTGAGCATGGCGCTGCGCGGCAGGAACCCCGGGCGCTCCTCGGGGTTCACGGGGTCCCAGATCGCCGTGTTGGTGGGCCCCGGCGAGACCAGCGAGCAGTGCACCCCGGTGCCCCGCGTCTCGGCTCGCAACACCTCGTGGAGCCCCCGCGCGCCGAACTTGCTGGCGGCGTAGGCGGCGTTTTCCGGAAACGCCTGGTGATCGGCAATGCTGCCGATCAGGATGTGCCGCCCACCGCCGTCCTTGAGGAGCGGGAGGAACGCCTGCGCCACGAGGAAGGGCCCCCGCAGGTTGACGGCCAGTTGCGCGTCGAATTGTGCGGGGGTGGTATCGGCCAGGGGCGCCAGCAGAAAGCTCCCCGCGTTGTTCACCACGACGGCGGGGCGCCCCACCTCCCGCGCAATGCGCTCCGCCGCCCCGGCCACCTGCGCGGCGTCGGTCACGTCACAGGGGAGGTCCAATCCCCATGGTTCCACGCGCTCGGGCAGGGAGCGCGCCAGGCGCACCACCCTGGCGCCGGCGCCCGACAACGCGCAGCTCACCGCCGCCCCGATCCCGCGCGAGGCGCCGGTGATCACCGCCACCCTTCCCGCCAGGGGGCCGCTCATCTCAGTCCTTCCGCCCATGCACGAGGTTCAGGAATTCCTCGCGGGTCTTGGCGTCGTCCCGGAAGATGCCGCGCAGGGCGCTGGTGACCGTGCGGGAGTTCTGCTTCTCCACCCCGCGCATCATCATGCAGAGGTGGGCGGCCTCGATGACCACGCCAACCCCCTGCGGGGCCAGCACCTCCATCACCGCATCGGCCACCTGGTCGGTGAGCCGCTCCTGCACCTGGAGGCGGCGGGCAAAGACATCCACGATGCGGGGGATCTTGGAGAGGCCCACGATGCGGCCATTGGGGACATACGCCACGTGCGCCCGGCCGAAGAACGGCAGCATGTGGTGCTCGCACAGGGAATAGAGCTCGATGTCCCGGACCACGATCATGCTGGCGTGATCTTCGGCGAAGACCGCGTCGCCAACTTCCGCCGCCACCGACATGCCATAGCCACGGGTGAGCCAGCGCAGCGAGGCATCCACCCGCGCCGGGGTGCGCGCCAGCCCGTCGCGCATCGGGTCCTCGCCGAGGGCGCGGAGAATCTCCAGAACGGGAGCGGCGATCCCGCTGTCGTCAGTGTCCTTCATATTCGACATAGTTGCGGGGGGTCTCCCAGAGCCGCAGGCGGCGCAGCCGGCCGGCCGGCAGCCGCGCGGCGAGGCGCTGCCAGCAGAAGATCACGATGTTTTCCGCGGTGGGGATGTGGTCCGCGAACCAGGGGACGTCGAGATTGAGGTTCCGGTGGTCCAGGACCGCATGGATCTCCTCGGTGAAGAGCTGCTTCAGGTCCATGATGTCCATCACGAACCCGGTCCGGGGGTCCACCTCACCCTCGACCTCGATGTCCAGCTCGTAGTTGTGGCCGTGGTAGTTGGGGTTGTTGCACGACCCGAACGTGGCCCGGTTCCAGTCGTCCGGCTGGGCGGCGTTGTGCAGCCGGTGCGCGGCGTTGAAGTGCACCCGGCGGGCGATCAGGCAGCGCGGCATCTGGCTCTCCGAAATACGAAGGCGCCGACGCGGGGTTCTCGTCGGCGCCGGAACTGGACGGCGGCGGGGAGGATTTTTGAAGCCCGAAGCATATGTGCGGCGCCCTCACCTCGGCTCCTGCCTTCCCCGTGGGGCATGACATCGGCCAAAATATGTGGGCCCATACCCGGACCTGTTGGCTCAAAAATTGTGTCTCCCCGCCACCGCCCAGTCCGGACTATAATACGGGGCATCCCGGACTCCGTCAACTTCGAGTGTACCCCATGAATCCCTGGTTGTTCGGCGGCCTGGCCGCCCTCGCCGCCTGGTTCGTCCTGATCTTCATTGCCCCCGTCGGCATCGGCGCGGTGCACGTGCTGCTGGCCGCGGGGCTCGTGGCGCTCGTGGTGTGGTGGGGGAAGCGGGAGGTAAAGCAGTAAGCAGTGAGCAGGGAACAGGGAACAGGCCGAAAGGTCGAGTTTCGGAAGCGTGTGGTCAACGACCGGTGCGCCTCACGACAGCCAGACCATCACCACCACGCCCCACACCAGGGTCGCCAGCGTCACCGGGATCCCCACCCGGGCATATTCGCTGAAGCTGATAGTGACGCCGCGGGCCTCGGCGCGCTCCGCCACGATCAGGTTGGCCATCGAACCGATCAGGAGCAGGTTGCCGGCGAAGGTAGAACTCATCGCCATCACCCGCCAGGCCAGCTCGGGATCGGGCAGCGTGGGCACCACGTTGCGCCAGAGGATGACCGCCGGCACGTTGCTGACCAGGTTGGACAGCGCCAGCATGGCGCCGCTGATGCCCGTGACCAGCCGCCACTCGCCCCCCTGCGAGGCCCACCCCAGCACCGCGTCATCGAGGTGGTTCACCGCCCCGGAGTATTCGAGGCCCCGCATCACCACGAACAGCGCCGCAAAGAACAACACCAGGGTCCACTCGACCCGGGCCAGGGCCGGCGCGGGATCCCGGCGCGCGAGCGCCACCATCATCGCCCCGGCGCTGATTGCCACCAGCGGCAGGCTGAAGCCGAGCAGCCATCCCACGACGGCGCCGGCGAAAAGCGCCAGGGCCGGAACGACCAGGGTGCGGTCGACCGCCACCGCCGAGGCGGGAGGATCCGCCGGGAAGGGGCGGGACAGGACCTGACGATACACGACCAGCAGGATGCCGGTCGTCAGGACGAGGCCGCCGCCGACCACCGGCAGCATTCCCAGCGCGTACTGCCCGAAGGGAATCCCGCTCCACATCCCGATCAGCATGACCTGGGGGTTGCCCGCAAAGGTCAGCGCCGAGCCGACATTCGCGCCCATGGCGAGGGCGATCAGGTAGGGAACCGGTGAGACGCCCAGCGGCACCAGCGCCCCGATCAGGACCGGGGTCAGCATCAGGCAGACGGTGTCATTGACGAAGAAGGCGGAGAGCAGCCCGCTGCCCACCGTCACGGCCACCAGGAGTCGCGCGGGGGTCCGCGCGTGCCGCAACACCCCCGCGGCGCACCACTCGAAGAAGCCCCCCTCCTCGAGATAGCCCACGAGAATCATGACCCCGAGGAGGAAGACCAGCACATCGAGGTCGATGGCCGCGTAGGCCTCCTGGAGCGGCAGGCCACCCAGCGTGACCATCGCCACCGCCCCGAGGAGCGAGGCAGCCGGGCGGTTGAGGTGCACGCCGGGGAAACGCTGCAGGGCGATCAGCAGGTAGGTGAGGAGGAAGATCGCGACCGGAATCCGTCAGATCTCCCAATTCGAGAAGACCACCGCCCCTTCTGGCACCGGCACCTCAGGATAGTCCCGCAGCGTCATCCGCAGGTCCGTCCACTGCACCCGGAATCCCGCGTCCACCATCGTGGCAAAGGCCCGGTGGAACGCCCCCTGCGCCCGGACGGTGACCCGGTCCAGGCGCCGGTCGGCCGCTTCGCTCCCGAGCGCATCCAGCAGCGCCTCCAAGGCGGCGATATCCTCCGCCACCAGCTTCAGGACGCGCAGATCCTCGGCGTGGCGACCGGCGGCCAGCGGAGCGGCGTGCCAGACGGCGAACCCCACCAGGCGTCCGTGGCGCTCAAGGAGCGTCGTATCGCCGAGTGCCAGTTCGGCCGTGAGCGTGATCTCCCCCGTAAAGTCCACGCCATCGGCACACTGGTGGGTCAGGATGCGGCACGACTCGAGGTGACGGTCGCGGTCCGCCGCCTGCTCCCCCAGCCGGCTGGTGCCAGCGACCCGCAGGTGTGCCGCCGGGCGCGTCAGGCTGAGGGTGAGGTGGCCAGGCAGGAACCCGAGCCGTGAATAGAAGCCGATGTTTTCCACGGTGCGGGGCATCGTCTCGAGCCCGATGACGCGCACGCCCTGGCGCTTGAGCCACTCAATGCCCGTCCGGACGATTTCCCCGCCTGCCC
>JBHEPH010000053.1:0-8544 GCA_046260395.1 Gemmatimonadales bacterium | reverse complement strand
AGATCGTAGGTCACCCGGATGACCCGGTCGAAGCCATCCCGCACCGAGTCAATGTGGGTGATCAGGATGACCTGCGGGAAGCGGTCGGCCAGGTTGCGAAGCAGCTCCAGCACCGCCGCCCGGCGATCCTCGTCCAGCGAGCCAAAGATCTCGTCGAGCACCAGCAGCGAGAGCGGCTGCCCGGCGCGTTCCGCGATCATCTGGCTGATCGCGAGGCGCAGCGCCAGGCTGGTGACGTCTTCCTCGCCGCCGGAGATGACCGTCTTGGCATCACCATCGTCCACGACGGTGGCGACATAGTCTTCATCCAGCTCCAGGTCGGTGTAGCGCCCGGAGGTCAGGTCGCGGAGGAAGCCGCTGGCCAGCTCGGAGAGATCGGGGCGCAGCGTGGCGTTGAGCTCGGTGCGCAGGTCGGCGAAGGCCCGGTCGAGCTCCTGGTTCACGAGCAGTTCCCGCCTGGCCACCCCGATCGCCTCGAGCCGCCGGTCCCGCTCGGCGCGGCGCCGGGCCACCTGCACCTCTCCCTCGCGGCCCGCGGCCAACTCGGCATCCGCTCGCGCCAGCGCCAGGTCGTTGTCGTGCAACGATGCCCTGGCGGTGGCGAACTGATCGCGCGCCTCGGCGAAGGCCTCCTCCGACCAGCCCATCCCCTCCAGTTCCTCACGGAGCCGGGTGGCCACGCGTTCCGCGTTCGAGAGGCATTGTTCCGCCTCGCCGAACTGCGACTGGAGGTGGCCGGCTCGCTCGGCCAGCGCGGCATGGCGCTCGGCCTCCCGGGCCACCGGTTCCAGCTCGGCGATGAGCCGCCGCACCTCGGCGTGCCGTGCCTCGTCATGGCTGGTCGCTTCACCGGGTGTCGCACCGTCGAGCTCGGCCAGCCGCGCCCGCTGATCCGCCAGCCGGGCCGCCACCGCCTCGCGCTCCCGCGCCTGGGTCTCCAACTCGGCCACCTTGGCGGTCAGCGTGGCGACGATTCCCTCCAGTCGGCGGCGCGCAGCCTCCAGGGTCACCAGCTCCGGCGGTTCCTTCTTGAGCTGGTCGACCCGCTGCCGGAAGTACCGACCGTTGGTCTCGACTTCGGCAAGTTGCCGCTCCACCACACCCAGGACGGCGGGGTATTCCTCACCCAGGACGCGAGAGCAGGTGGGGCACGCGCCGTCGGGACCCAGCTGGACCAACCGATCCCGCTGCTGCTTCAGGTCGCTGAACTGGTCCAGCAGATGCTTGCGCCTGGTCGCCGCATCCTGGGCGTCCCTGTTCCAGCTAGTCTTCAGGTCGTCCACCCGGCTGGCGAGGTCGGAGAACGCGAGCCGCTCGCGCCGGAGCTCGTCCCTGGCCGCCGCCACGAACTCGGGGGCTGGAAGGTCCGCGAGCCGCTTCTCCAGCAGCGCGATGCCACTCCGGATCTCGGCCGCCTGCCCCATCACCTCGCGCCGCCGCGCCAACCTGGCGGCGGCCTCGTCGAGGCGATCGCGTTCCGCGCGCAACCCGGCCAGGGGCGCCACAGTCCCTGACAGTTCCGCCAGCCTGGTCGTCGCGGCCATCGCCTCGGCCAGCCCCTGGTCGAGCTGCTCCATGACCTGGCGGGCCTGCACCACGTCCTTCTCCGCGATCCGCAGGTCACTGGACACCGAGCGCACCCGCTCCTGAAGCTGCTGGAGCGATTCCCAGTGCGGCGTGATGGCGCCGAGCGCCAGGGCAGCCCGCTCCCGATCGGCCGTGATCGCCCTGGCGCTGTTGGTGGCGGTGGCCACCCGCTCCTGCGCCCGGCTCTCATCCTCCTGGAGTGATGCCAAGTCAGGCAGTCCATCTTCGAGACCGGTCAGGCGGGCCTTCAGGCCGGTCCGTGCGGTCTTCAAGCGGTCCTGGGCCAGGCGGAGCCGCTCATAGCCAAGCACGCGACTGAGAAACTGGGCACGCTCGGGCGCCGACATGGATGCCATCACCGCCAGTTCCTTCTGGCCGGTGAAGTAGGTATTGAAGAATTCGTCGCGGCTCATCCCGAGGATGCGGGTGAGCCGGTCCGTGACCCCGCCAAGGGTATTGGCGATCGGCTCCTCGCCCCCGTCCTGGTGCAGCGTCGCGTCTGCCAGGGTGCGAGTGACACGGTACCGGTGGGCGCCGAGCGCGAAATCCAGCTGCACTTCCACCCGCGAGCGGGCGGGGGCGCCACGGCGCCGGATCGATTCCCGGGTGCCGCGCGCCGCCGGCATGCCGTACAGGGCCCACGCGATCGCCTCGAGCAGCGTGGTCTTCCCCGCCCCGTTGGGCCCGACGATGCCCGTGAGCCCGTTGCCGAACTCGAGGTCGGTGTCGGCGTGCTGCCGGAAATTGCGGAGTCTGAGCCGAAGCAACTGCATCAGTCCTCCGGCTCGGCGAGGAGGCCGACCCCCAGCCCCACGAACGCGGCCCGATCGACCTCGGAGGGCAGCGGGCGGCGTGAGAGGTAGTCCTCCACCATCTCGGGCAGCGTCTGGCGCCGCCCCGGTGCCCCCACACCGGTGGCCCGGGCGGGTTCCGGACGCCGGAACTCCACTTGCAGGTGCAGGGCGCGTCCCTTGGCTTCGCGCAGGGCGGTGTGGTCCAGGTCACGAACCACGTGCCGGGGCACGTTGCGCACCACCAGCCGAACGACCTGATCGTCGAGCCCACCCGGCACACGCTCCAGGGCCGTGCGGATCGCCGCGTCCAACTCGGATGGTGGCAAGTCCGCGCCATCGAGCGCTGGCAGGTCGTGGATCCCCCTCGCCAGTGGCACCGCCTGCCGCGTCACCGCACCGGTGGCAAGGTCGGCGAGCAGCCACCCCTTGCCGGTGTGGCCTTGGTCGGCATCCTCACGGACCTCGCCCCAGATATTGCTGCTGACGTACTCCAGCGCGCCCGCATACCAGATGCGCGGCGCCACCGCGGCCTGGATGTGGTAATGACCCAGGGCCACGTAGCTCCACTCGCCCGAGCGGAGGTCGTCCGGGGTGACGATGGCCCCACCGTACTCCGCGGAGGAGCGATCAACCGGAAAGAGCCCCTCCACCTCGCCATGCAGCATCAGCACCTGATGGGGCAGGTTGCCCTCGGGGCGCAGGACGGGTCGTTCCGCCGCTTCCAGCGCGGCATGGGGCACTGCCAGCACCGACAGGCCGATGTCCGGATACTCGAAGCGCCGGGCCGCGCCGGTGGCGACATCAACGCCCAGCTCCGCGAAGAGGCGGAGGATGGAGCCGGTCTCGCTGGAGCGCGGGGTATCGTGATTGCCGGCGATCAGCACCACCGGCACCGCCGGGAGGGCGTCGCGCAGCCGCTGGAACTGACGGAAGGCATCCACGATGGCGGCGTTGGAGGGCCGGACGGCATGGAAGAGGTCGCCGGCCACCAGCACCGCGTCGGGACGGGCCGCAATGACCCCATCCACGGCCGCCCGGAACGCCTGGGCGACATCCGCTTCGCGCTGGTTGATCCCGGCGCTGGTCTGCCGGTGGTACTGGCGGTAGCCGAGGTGGGGGTCGGCGAGGTGAGCAATGCGCACGGGGGGATATTCACGCCCCGTCCGGCCTGTCGCAAGGCCGGACGGGAGGCTACGCGTAGGGATCGTCGAGGTCGCGAACGCCCGGACGGCTCCGCCGCACCGGCGTTTCGGCCGGCACGATCCGGCCCAGCATGGCGGTGAACCAGGCCAGAGGCTGCTCCGGGCGCTCCCGGATTGTCCGGTTCAGCGCCCGGCGGACATCCTCCTCCCGATGCGCCTCGACCAGCGCCGCCACCACGTCCTGTGGAATCCCGGGGTCCAGCACCCGGAGCCGCCGTGCCACCGCCCAGGGGAACGGCAGGTCGGCGGCCGGGGGGAACTGCTCCACCCCTTCGCGCCCGGTCAGTGCCGCGGGCCGCGGGAAACGCACGAAGACCGGCTGGGTAAAATGCGGGTGCCGCACCATCAGTTCCCCCTTGGGCAGGGCGCTCAGCTTGGCCTTGATGGCCGGGGACAGGGTGCCGTACCCCGCGGTGGCCAGTTCGTCGCCATCCATGCGCCCGTAGACGGCGGTTCCGGCATTGCCCACCACGCGGCGGTGCACCTGTGAGCGGAACTGCTGGGCGCTGAAGAGGCTGAGACCCAGGTAGCGGCCGCGCTCGGAGAGGTCGAGCAGCATCTGTCGCACGTGCGTCTCCGGACCATCGGCGGGGGCGTACTTGTTGAGTTCGTCCACCATGACCACCAGGTGCTCGACCCCCAGGGCGCGGCGCTCAAGGTATTCCCGCAACTTGTCGACGATGCGCGCAAAGACCAGGTCCTGGGCCAGCGGATCGAGCCCTGCCACGTCCACGACATAGACGGTGCGGTCCACGAAGCGACCCCACGGCAGGTCGTTCGCCGCCCCATCGTCGGTCACCAGCCCCTTGGAGCGGGTGCTGATGTTGCCCAGCCGGTTGCGGATCTTGCGGATGGTGGCCACATGGTGGGTCCGCCAGCTCTCCGCGCCGCGGCCGCGCTCTTCCAGGAAGCGGAAGACCGCCTGGAAGAGTTCGTCCAGATCGGCGAAGGAGCGGACCAGGAACGGCTCCGGCCGGAGCGTGGGGTCGAGGAACTCCCGCCCCACCACCCGTTCGGCCAGGAAGTCGATCAGGGCATCGGCCTTGGCGTCCACGTCATCGCGATGGAGGATCACGTCGGCGTACTCGAGCACCTCGGGCAGCCCCCAGACCAGCGGTTCGGTGGTGTCGGCCAGCGCCTCGTGGGTGCGCAGCGTGTTGAGGTTGACGCCGTCAGGCTTGAACGGCGCATAGAGCCGAACCGAGGGGAATGGCTCCGGTCGAAGGCCCAGACGCTCATAGGCCTGGCGGTCCGCGGGCCCGAGGTCCGCGGCCTGGTCCAGGAAGCAGAGGTCGGGCCCCTTCACGTTGAAGCAGAGCGCGGCGATGCTCCCCTTCCCCGCCGGAAGCCGCTGGAAGAGGGCGTTGAGGACGAAGGTCAGGGCGCTGGTCTTGGTGGCCAGCCCCGACACCCCGGTGATGTTGAGATGCGCCGCCTCCGGGCCCAGCAGGAAGTCGGGATCGAGGAAGACCGCCGCATGGCCACCGGTGGAGGCGTGCAGGCCCACCGGGATGCCGTTGGGGGCTTCAGTGCTGTGGAAGGCATCCATGCGAAGGGCGGTGACCAGGTCGGCGGGCTCCGCCAGGAACACACGCCCGATCGGCACCGGGCGCAGCGGCTCGTCAGGCCGGTGACGCAGCACCGCGGCGGCGAACAGCCGGGATTCGGCCACGGGGGGCGGCACACCAGGCCCGCCGTCTCCCGACGCCGAAGAGGGATAGTCCGACCAGGCGTACCCCTCGGTCACGACCCCCCACGCGGCGCGCCCGTCACCTTCGACACGCACAATGGCGCCGATGCCCACCGCGGCGTCGTTCGGCGCGCGGAAGTGGAAGGCGTGCGAGGTGCTCGGCCGCGCCTCGGTAGCCACCACGTGGCCCACCGCGGTGCCCACTGCCCGTGAGGGGGTGCTCACCTGGATCCGCTGGGTGAATGGCAACGGCTGGACATCGTCTCCCTCGAGTTGTACCTCGACCGGCCTTGTGTGTGCGTTCAGGGACGCGCGGGCAGCGGACTCAGCTATCCCCGTTCAGCAGTGGCGGCACCTCGCTCAGCCAGAATCCCGCCAGGCCGCCCCCCTCATCCACTTCCACCTGCAGGCAATCCGCCACCTGCACCACGACAGTGGGCCGCGGCGCCCCGACCCGCAAGTGAATCAGGTCCTCAGCGAGATTGGCCCGCGCACTGAGTGCCACATCCAACTCGAGAGTCGCGAGGGACTCCGGCGCCCCATTGGCCGGCATGACTCGAATCGTCCCGCTGCGGACGGCAGCGGGCACGACCAGCTCGGGCACCGTCACGACCTCCGGCCAGACCACCACATCCAGCCCGGCCACCCGCCCGCCGGTCAGGTCCACGACGGCCACGGAGCCATCGTGTCCGCTCAGCTCCAGCGAACCCGCCGGCCCGCTCGGCGCGGGGGACAGGCTGCCCGCCAGGATGTCCGTCTCGGGCTCCCAGCGCCACGCCACGCGGGGCAGCCCGCCCGCCTCCTCCACGCGCAGGATCACGCCCATCAGGCGCGCCGGATGAAGCGAAATATCCGGTCGAGGCCCGCGTCGATCTGCTTGTCCGAGGCCGCATAGCTGAGCCGCACCCAGCGGTCATCCCCGAACGCTGAGCCGGGCACCAACGCCACCCCGTGCGCGTTGATCAAGCCCTCGCAGAAGGCGCTCCCGGTGGTCGGCGCACCGGTGTCGAGACCGTCCACCCGGAAGAAGAGATAGAACGCCCCGACCGGCTCCACGAACTCCACCCCGGGCGCCTCGGCCCGGAACCGCGCCACGAGCCGATCGCGGCGATGATGGAAGGCGGACACCATCCGCTGCACCTCCTGCTCCACCTTGGCCTCGCTGTAGGCGGCGACGGCGGCCCACTGCGCCGGGTGGTTGGGGCCGGTGGTGGTGTGCGTCTGGAGCGCCGCCATGCCGGCGGTGAGGTGCGCCGGCGCATAACTCGCCCCAATCCGCCAGCCGGTCATCGCGTAGGCCTTGCTGGCCCCGCAGATGATGACCACGCGCTCCAGCAGCTCATCCGGCAGGTCCAGGAATGACGGCGCGGCTCCGTTGCCATAGTTGATCCGGCGGTAGATCTCGTCGGCGATGATCCAGATCTCATGTTTCGCGGCCCATTCGGCCAGCGCCCGCAGCTCGGCGAGGGTGTACACCGAGCCGGTCGGGTTGCACGGCGAGCAGAGGATCAGCCCGCGGACCAGCTTGTCGGTGTGGGCCTGAAGCGAATGCGGGCCCACCTTGAGGCCCCATTCGATGTCGCCGGGCACCATGATCGGCTCGGCGCGCGCCAGCCGGATGATCTGCGGGTACGAGACCCAGCACGGACTCGGAATCAGCACCTTGTCCTTCGGCCCGAAGAGGCTGAAGCAGGCGTTGAAAAGGGACTGCTTCGAGCCGTTGCTGACGATGATCCGGTCGGGATCCACCGGCCGCCCCGCCGACAGTCCGGAGAGGTGGCTGGCGATCGCCTCCCGCAGCTCGGGAATCCCCGCGTTGGGTGGGTAGCGGGTCTTCCCCTTCCGGATCGCCTTGATCCCGGCCTCGGCGATCGGCCCCGGGGTGTCGAAGTCCGGCTCGCCCACCCCCAGGTCGATGACGTCCTCGCCAGCCGCCTTGCGACGGTTGGCTTCGGCGCTGATGGCCATCGTCTCCGAGGCCTTGATGTGCTGCAGGTTGGCGGACAGTGGTTCGGGCATCGGCTGGATCTCGGTGGGGCAAGGGCTGGGCTGGGCGCGAACGCCGGGGGCGGAAAGGTTCCCGTGAATCGTGACGATGTCAATGCTCAGTCATGGCGGGGTTGGCCGGGCGCGCCACCTGGGCTAGCTTGCCCTCCGGCGCAGGGCAGAACCGGTATTTGAGAATCGAGGGAACCGTGTCGGCATGGAGTGAGTTGCACCTGTCGCCGCCTGTGGCGGCGAATCTGGAACAGTTGGGGTGGACCCCGGATCATCCGCGGGTCCGTGAGGTTGCCGCGACCACCGCGCGCGGCCATCATGCCGCCGTCGTGGCACCCCCCTCACCAGCGTGGGCCTCCCCGGCGATGGCCGGCGTGCTCAGCCGTCTGATCGCGGCCGGGAGCGGCCGCCTGCTGGCCGTCTGCCCGCAGGAAGCGGTGGCCGAATGGGCGGCGGCGATAGCGGCCCTGGCCAGCGGGACCCCGCTCCGCCTCGTGGCCGCCCACGGCCCGGCCCGCGCCACCCGCCTGCTGCGCGAGGGCTCGGCGGACGTCGTGGTGGCCGGGCCCGACACGGTCCTTGCGCTCCTGGCCCGCAGCGCCCTCCAGACCGACTCCCTCACGGCGATCGCGCTGCTCTGGCCCGAGCAATGGGCCACCGATGCGGTGCTCACCCCCCTCATGCAGGACCTCTCGAAAGACGCCCAGCGCCTCATCGTCGGCGGCGAAGCCGACGCGGTCGCCGCGTTGGTGGAGCGCTACGCGCGCAAGGCGCCGGTCGTCGGGCCGTCGCCCCTCACCGACCAGACCGTCGGGCCAGTCCGGACGGCCTCGGTCTCCTGGCAGCGCCGCAGTGCCGCCGTCGCGGAACTCGCCGAGCTGCTCGACCCCGCCCGGTTGACGGTCTGGACCGCGGACACCCGGCTGCACACCCAGCTCGGCGAGGCGCTGGCGGGTGTGGCCCCCGGGGCCACCTTCGCCTCGGCGGCACCCGAATCTCCAGCCGGGACGATCATCGCCCTGGACCTGCCCGACACCCTCACGCTGCAGGGCCTGATCGCCGCCGGTGAGGTGATCCTGCTGGTGCCGCCCGGTGCGGACGCCTGGGTCGCCTCGGTGGCCGCCCCGCGGCGGCCGATCGCGCTGCCGGGGCTCCTGACGGGCGCCAACGAGGACGTCCGCGCGCGCCGCCGGGCCATCGCCGACACGATCGAGGCTGCCGACCGGGTCGACGCGGCGCTGGTGCTCGGTCCGCTGCTCGAGCGGTACGAGGC